>CALKIF010000001.1:0-25259 GCA_937988715.1 uncultured Alphaproteobacteria bacterium
TGATGCAGGTGATTTTCACGGTCCTGCTGATCACCTTGTTCAGCCATCGCAATTTTGCTGCCGGCACAGCCTTTTCAAAAACAGAAGTTCTGCAGGCTGCTATTTTTGAAGCCTTAATCATTGGTGAGATTGTCAGCGTTCAGGTTGGCCTGGCGATTGCGATAGGCGTTCTGGCTATCCTGATGTTGTCCTTTCATAAATCGTCTGCCGGCCTGTCCGGGCTGTGGTCATCTCTGCGCTCAACCCAGTCTTTGCTGGGGCTGGCGGCTGGGGCGTTTCTGGGCCTGTCCACAGTCAGTTTCCGGGCGGCAACTGATTCGCTCGCCACAGGTGATATTGTGCTGCGGGCGTCTATGTCTGCCGCCACATCAACCTTATTACAGACTTTGGTGATGGGCGGCCTGATGGCGCTTATGGCCAGACGAGAGCTTGTTCTGTCCTTCACACACTGGCGTTCAGCCTGGCCGGTCGGCCTGTTCGGGGCGGTGACAACGGCCTGTTGGTTCACTGCCTTTTCACTTGAAAATGTGGCTTCTGTCCGGGCTGTGGGTCAGGTGGAGCTGCTGATAACGCTTGGGTTTTCAATCCTGATCTTCAAGGAAAAAACATCACGGATTGAACTTCTGTCCATCGGACTGCTGGCCTTCTCTATCCTTCTTGTCTTGCTGAGCTGACCCGCTTTCACAGCAAAGCAGAGCCAACAGCAGATTATTGCGTCAGCAGAAGTTATTTCTTCGCAAAAGAGAAATTTACTTTCTCACAACCATGGTTTACGCTAATTTTCTCTAAACGATAACAATCTCATGTTCAAAGTGGAGGAACGAATGAAATTTCGCTCACTTATGCTGGCCGCAGGGGCGATTGCCTTGACGGTAGGTCCAGCAACAACAGCCTTGTCAAAGGTTGAAGGGGATACAATTATCCTCGGTTCAGCCATTTCCTTGACAGGCAAATATGCAACAAATGGTCTGCATACCCAGCGCGGTTATGATTATGCTGCAAAGGTTATCAACGAAGCAGGTGGCGTAAAAGTCGGTGGCAAAAGCTACAAACTAGCCATCAAATATTACGATGATGAATCAACACCTGCTCGAGGTGCGCAGCTTGCAGAACGTCTGATCCAGCAGGACGGCGTTGATTATATGCTTGGGCCATACAGCTCTGGCATGACAAAGGCCATCGCACCTGTATCTGAAAAGTTCGGTGTGCCAATGGTCGAAGCTGAGGGTGCTTCACGCTCACTGTTCACACAAGGCTACAAATATCTGTTCGCCGTGCTGTCAACATCAGAGCAGTATCTTGCATCAGCCGTACATATGGCTGCTGAAGAAAGAAAGAAGAACTTCAAAAGCCCATCTGAAGTGCGCGTTGCCCTGGCGTTTGAAGGCGATCCTTTCTCAATGGATGTGCGTGCTGGTGTTATCGACAACATCAATGAATACGGCATGAAAGTCATCATTGATGACCAGCTGCCAGCTGATTTGTCAGATATGTCAACAACACTCACAAAGGTGAAGGCACTGAAGCCCGACATCCTGATCATCTCTGGTCACTCAAAAGGTGCGGCAACAGCTGCTCGTCAGATTGACGAAATGAAAGTCAATGTGCCGATGATCGCAATGACACATTGTGAAGCCGCGAAAGTTCAGGAAAAATTCCCGAATGCTGCTACCGGTTTTCTTTGTCCAACACAGTGGGTAGAGACACTGTCGAAATCTGACCCAATGTTTGGTAGTGCAATGGATTGGAATGAAGGGTTCAAGAAAGACTATCCTTCATACACATCTGTGCCTTACCAGTCAGCTCAGGCCTCTGCTGCGGTTTATGTCTTCAAAGAAGCCTTTGAAGCCGCAAACAGCTTTGATAAAGACACATTGAGAGATGCAATTGCTGCTGTAGAAATGGAAACCTTCTATGGTGACATTAAGTTCTCTGAAAATGGCAATAACATTGCAAAGCCAATGTTCATGCGTCAGATCGGCTCAGACGGTTCATACACACTCGTCGAAAAATTTGCTGACATGTCATATCCACGGAACGTGACATACTAATCAGAAACAAATAAAGGGAAGGGCCAACTGGCCCTTCTTTTTCTCATTTTCCCCGGAGACATTCATGTTGGATAATCTGCAGCTCCTGTTCGTTTGGGCGCCGATCATTAATGTACAGGTCATATTGGAAGGTATCTTTGTTGGTGCCGTCTTTGCCTTAAGTGCATATGGACTGGCCCTTGTATGGGGCGTTATGAATATTAAAAACCTGGCACAAGGTGATTTTGTGATCATGGGCGGCTATATGGCGCTTTCATTATCTCAAGCAAATGTCCCTCTGCCTCTCATACTGATCATCGTAGTTGCCAGCATGTTTGTTTATGGCTGGATTGTTTATGTCGGGATGATCCGCCGAATCATCAATCAGGATATGTTTGTCTCGCTTTTGGCCACTTTTGGCTTGTCGCTTCTGATGCAGCAAGTGATGAACCTCATATACGGACCAGAAGTTCAAATCATTGATTTGCACATGCCGAATTTTGATTTCTTTGACAATATGGTGAACGTGCCATCATCTAAAGTTCTGTCTCTTTGTCTTGCAGCGGCTATTGCCCTCAGCGTTGTCTTATTCATGAAGAAGTCACGGACAGGGCAAGCGATTAGAGCAACTGCCCAAGATCCAAGGGCTGCGCGTGTTCTGGGCATTAATACCGACCGCATCTATGCGATTACCTTTGCGTTCAATTCTGCGATATGTGGTGCTGCTGGCGTCCTTGTCGCCATAATCTGGGTCATTCAGCCCTTCTACGGCATTACCTATTCGGTACGCTCATTTGCGATTGTGACAGCTGCTGGTCTGGGCAACCTGCCCGGCGTTATCGGAGCGGCGTTCGGCATTGGCCTGGTTGAAAAATACACCGGCGTCATCATTGGTACTGCTTACGAAGTGGCAGCCCCGGTCACCATGCTAGTTCTTGTTCTCATTTGGCGCCAGGTCTCCATGCGGCGCAACAGACAGGTTTTGAGATAATGATTAAGAAAAACACTCTAATATCCTATGCGGGTTTGGGACTTTTTGGCATTTTTGGTCCCATTTTATTCCCTGAATATACACTGTCCATCGCCTATCTGTGGATGATGGTCCTGATGGCTTCCACCTGGGACATCCTGGGCGGTCAGATGGGCTATAACTCCCTTGGTAATATTACCTTTTTCGGGGTCGGGATGTATGTCTCTGCCTGTGTCCAGATCGCCTTCTTCTACGAAGGCGGGGTCGGTGAATACACCTCTGCTATGGGGTCGATTAAGCCTGAATTTACCGATGCAGAATATTTTTATGGTCTGTTCTTTGGGATTATTGTGGCGGCTTTGGTGGCGCTTGCGATATCGTTGTTGTTATCGACCTTCATGTTTGGTCTGCGCGGCCCATATTTTGCGATTGGCTCTCTGGGTATTGCGGTGGCAACGGCTGAGCTGACCATCACTATTGATTATGTGGGCGGGGCGTCAGGGATTTCGATGCCGCTGTTCCCCGGCGATATTGAATTCCGGTCGACCTTCTTCTACATCCTGTGCTTTATCTTGACGATCATTGCTCATTTCCTGTTGAGATGGCTGTACTCCACACAGTTTGGTTTGGCCATCAATGCCATTCGTGATGATGAAGACAAAGCTGAAGCCATGGGCATCCCGACCCTGGTTTATAAGCGGATTGGCTGGGGCATCGCTGCTGTGTTTATGGGGGCCATCGGGGCCATCGCCGGCAATATGGCGGGCTTCATTGATAAAGAAGTGGCTTATCCTATTCCCACCTTTGGTATTTTCATGGTGGCTATGGTTCTGTTGGGCGGCAAGGGCACCTTATGGGGGCCTGTGGTTGGCGCGATCATTTTCCATGTGGTCAAAGAGGCAACCTGGACATACCTTCTGAACCTGCAGTGGATTGCGCTGGGTCTTATTCTGATCATCAATATCGTCTATTTCCAGCAAGGTCTTATGGGCTGGCTGCAAACCAAATATCCAGAAATGTTCGGTATTGTTGTCGATGAGGCCAATAAGGCCGAAAAGGCGGAGGCAAAGTAAATGACCGATATAATTAAAGTAAATAATGTCTCCAAATCTTATGGTGGTGTGAAAGCCAACGTAGATATCTCCATGACTGTGAAACAGGGGTCTATCACCGGCATTATCGGGCCGAACGGATGTGGCAAGACCACCTTGTTCAATTCCATCGTCGGGTATCACCCTATTGATAACGGGTCGATTGAATTTGACGGGCAGGAAATCTCCAAGCTTCTGGTGGGCGATATCGCCCGGCTTGGCCTGCTGAGGACGTTCCAGCAAACCCGGATCTATTCGAAAATGGATTGTGTGGACAATATGCAAATCTCTGTCTCGCATCGCAAAGATTCACGAGACAGCATCTTTGCCAGCCGTCGCGGCGAAATCAAAGAACGTGCAGAACATCTGCTGGAATTTGTCGGTCTGTATTCGAAACGGAATCTGATATCTGGCGATTTGTCATTCGGACAGCAGAAGCTGCTTGAATTTGCAATGGCCCTGATGAATGAACCAAAAGTTCTGCTGCTGGATGAACCAACTGCCGGGATTAACCCGACTCTCATTAACGGTCTGATTGACCGGCTGCGCAAAGCAAATGAAGAGCTGGGCATCACATTATGTGTGATCGAGCATAACATGCGGGTGATCATGAACTTGGCTGAGCATATCTACTGCCTGTCAAACGGCCATATGCTGGCTGACGGAAAGCCTGAAACACTTCAAAATGACCAGCGTGTCATTGATGCATATCTTGGAGGACATTAATGGCTAAGGCACCTGCGAAAAAGACAGCCGCCAAAAAAGCTGCTGCGAAGAAAAAAACCCAAAAAGTCGCTGCTGAAGCTGAGGTAAAGGTGAAACAGACCAAAGCTGCTGCAAAAGCGTCTGCAGCCAAAAAGGCCGCCCCGAAAAAGACAGCCGCCAAAAAGGCCTCTAAAAAGCCAGCGGCAAAGAAAAATGTTTCTGGTTATGGGACCGGCGGTGTTGATGTTGTTATGTCCGTTGATCAGGTCGCCAAAGAGGCAGCATCAATTGCGGCCAACGCGCCGACCAGAGATGAGCTGAACAAGCTGGCCAAGGCTGAACCCTTCCTGCGCATCGAAAATCTGTGCGCAGGATATGGCAAGATGGAAATCCTGCATGATTTCTCGCTTGATGTGGCCAAGGGCCAGTCTTTATGTCTGATCGGGCCAAACGGGGCAGGCAAATCAACTGTGCTGCACTCTATCTTCGGCTTTACCAACATTTTTTCAGGCACCATTTCGATCAATGGTAAAGATGTGACCCGCCTGACCCCGTCTGAAAAACTGTCTCAGGCTGGCATCGCTTATATTCTGCAGGACAAATCTGTGTTTCCACAGATGACTGTGGAAGAAAATCTGATGATGGGCGGCTTTTTGAAAAACAGGCCTGCAGAAGCAAAAGCAGCTGCAGAAATGGTGTTTGACAAATACAGCCGCCTTGCTGAACGACGCGATAAGCCTGCAGGGGTTCTGTCAGGAGGTGAGCGGCGTTTGCTGGAAATCTCCCGCGCTCTGGTGATGAACCCGGAAGTGCTGCTGGTTGATGAGCCGTCAATTGGTCTTGAGCCGCGCTTTATCGATATGGTTTTTGAAATCCTTGATGACCTGCAGCATGGGGACGGCAAAACCATTGTTATGGTTGAACAGAACGCGAAAAAAGGTCTGTCCTTTGCTGATCTGGGCTATGTGCTTGTCTCCGGTGAAACAGCCATAGCCGATGAAGGTGATAATTTGCTGCAAAACCCGGATGTGGGCCGCCTGTTCCTCGGCGGGTAAAGCGGATAGGACAAGCAAAGCGAAAATCTTAATTCCGGGGCAGGTTGGTTATCACCCTGCCCCCTTTTTTTATCTTTATGATCAGGAAACCAGGATATAGACCCCTGCCCATAAACCGCCACCAAGAACAGCCAGCCCCCCTGAGGCACATAAATTCCGGCCGGCAGACAAAGTCGCTGTCGGCAGTTTGAATAATTCTGCCACCAGCACAACAGACAGAGACGAAAATGAGGTCATCGTGCCTGCGGCCCAGCCGATCATATGGGCCTGCATCACAAACACCGCATCAAAAACAGACAGAGACGGCGCGAAATAGGCCAGCAGCGGGGCAGCTGAAATCACCGGATGCACACCCAGCATAGAGGCCAGCCACACCAGAACAGGCAGCACCCATATCATCAGCCACACCTCTGGCCGCTGGCCAAACAAGCCGTCCAGCAAAGCCGCCAAAGAAGAGGTGTCCGCCGCCAGAGACGCGATCAGCATAGAGGCAGAGATGATCACCAGCTCATCCCCGCTGCTTTTCTGTAAGGACCAGAATTGTTTTACAATCGGCCGCGCTGTCTGTGGCCGCCTGCACATCTGCACCAGACATAACAGCGGCATGGTGGTCACAACCGCAAATAAAGCAGTCAAACCGGTCACAGCTGACATGATGATCACCGCGATGATGGCGATCAGAAGACGCGGCAGAATGGGCTGCAGCGGCCGCAACGCATCAAGAACAGCAAACCGTGCGCCCGCCGGTGCAGCAAGTGCTGAGCTGATAAAGAAAAACAGCACGGCGGTGATCACCCCCAGCCCAATCGCCCCAAAGGCAAATCCCGGCGGCAGATAAATCCCGGCCACAGCAAAGCTGATGAAAAAAGGGGACCAGACTACCGCCCCGTTCATGCCTCTTAAGGCCGCTTCTGCGGCCACACGGCGGCGTTCAAACCCGGCTGTCTGCGGCAGAGAAGAGGCAATCAGCGCAAAGGCCCCGATATTCATCACCCCGCCCAGAACATGGCTGGCCAGCTGCAGGCCTGAGGCTGAATTCTGTGGCGGCAGCTGGCCCAGACGGGTTTGTGTATCCAGCACTGACGGCATTGTCAGCGCGGTGGCCCTGACCAGGGTCAGGGTCGGCAGAAGACAGGCAAAAATCAGCACAAATGAGCCGGCCTGGCGCAGCTGATCAACAGAGGGCAGCTGCGGCAGGATCAGCCAGCCGATTGTCATCAGCGCCAGCAAAATCAACAAAGACTGCCGCCGCAGACGGACCATAGACAAAAGCAGAATAGCCAAAAATGTCAGCAGGGCCGCATCGGTGAATCCCTGAGCGGCCGGCTGGATCAACAGTAACGGCAACGACATGGCCCAGCAGAGAAGAGCCAGAATAACTTTTAATGTTCCCAGAGCAGACAAAAAGACACAAATCCAAAACAGTTCATGACCGCACGAACCAGATATCAGGCGCACAGCTTTAGCCTATACAGGCTTTGCACAAATTCCTATAGTGTAGGCACAATGAGCCGTCGTCCCCTGTTTCCCGTCCCGTTTTATCAGCTTACAGACAAGCCTTATGCGCTGCTTGCCATTGTGTGTCTGGCGGAGGCCGTCAGCATGCTCAGCTTTGCGGCCTGGCCTCTGTTTCTTGTCAAGCTGCAGCCTTTATGGGGGCTGTCGAATTTTTCAACCGGCTGGGTCAGCGGGGCCTATTTCATTGGCTATGTCTGTGCAACACCTGTTCTGGTCGGGCTTACAGACCGGTTTGATGCCAAGAATATCTATTTGTTCTCCTGTCTTATAGCAGCTGTTGGCGCGCTGTGTTTTGCCCTGCTTGCGAACGGGTTCTGGAGCGCGGCCTTGAGCTGGGGGCTGGTCGGGGCAGGTCTGGCAGGGACCTATATGCCCGGGCTTCAGATCCTGAATGCCAGGCTGAATGACACGGACAGGCTGAGGTTATTGCCTTACTACACCTCTGCGTTCGGGATTGGCACAGGGCTGTCCTTTTTTGTGATGGGCTGGCTGTACACCCATGCGGACTGGCAGACGGCCTTTTTCTGTGCCACCGCAGGCAGCCTTGTTGCCGGCGGGCTGGTTGGCCTGTTTGTCCGCCCTGCCCCGATTGCAAAACAGGCAGATCAGCCGCGCCGTCACCCGCTTGATTTCCGGCCTGCGTTTCAAAACGCCGCCGCGATGCGTTATATTTGTTCATATGGGGCGCATAATTTTGAATTATTCGCCTTTCGCGGCTGGCTGTTTGCCTATCTTATTTTTGCAGCAAGTTATTATCAGATAGAGCTGTCCTCTGCCTGGCTGTCCGGGCTGATCTCATTGATGGCCCTGATGGGGATGGTCGCCTCTGTTTACGGGGCCAAGCTGTGTCTGGCCAATGGCCGGGCGAAAATGATTTCCCGCTTTGGTCTGGCCTCATTTTTGATGGCGCTGATCTTCAGCCTGTCCGGCTATGTGAATTTCACCGCTGTGCTGATCTGTGCGGGGCTGTACAACATCACCATCATGTTTGATTCAGCCTCTCTGACCGCCGGAACTGTATCAAAAGCCCGCACAGAAGACAGAGGCGCAACCCTGGCGGTCCATTCCATGATCGGCTTTTGCGGCTCTGCCCTCGGCGCGCCGGCAACCGGTCTGGTTCTTGATCTGTCCGGTGGCGAGATGAACCTGTTTGCCTGGTCCGCCACACTGGCCGCGATGGGCCTGGGATCAGGGCTGGTCTGGCTGATTCTGCGCCGCCCGCACAACAGCTCATAAGGCCTGTTTTACGCCGGCAAACCGTCAACAATCACAAACAGCCTGTCTGCCCCATCACCCAGAACTTCTCTGGCGTGAGCATATTCAGGGCTGTGATAAGCGGTCTGGGCGGTGGCCATATCCGGCCAGCACACAATCACATTCCGTGCATAATCGCTGCCTTCAGTTGTCTCGCTCGCCCCGCCTCTGGCCAGATAATGCCCGCCATATGCCTCTACCGCCGCTGCGGCCAGAGGGGCATAAGCCTGCAGCTTGTCTGCATCCAGCACATTTACCCGCACAATCCAATAGGCCGCCATATCTGTGTTCCCCCATAGTTTTATTCTTTGTGTGTCGCCAGATCAGACAGCCAGTTTGAAAGCTCTGTTTCATGAATCCGGCGGTCGGTTATATCTGAGCCAATCTGATATTTTGCTAACAATGTTTCGGTTTCAGGCGCGCTGTCAAGGGTCAGGAAATCAGCAACCATCTGATCCTGATCAGCTGTAAACCCTGGCCCGGCCCCACTGAACTGAACCGGCTGGCTGAAGCCGTCAACATCTGCCCGCCGCAGAAATCCCGCAATATCCGCAAACCGTAATTCAGGATGATATTGGACACCTGAAAATGTCTCTTCGGCCGCGGTCTGGCTGGTGACCGCCTGAACCGCACAATGCGCATTTGCGGCCAAACAAACCAGAGACTGCGGCAATGTGCTGACATCATCGCGGTGCATGCATAACGCATCAAATATGGCTGGTTTGGCCCGGTACAGCCTGTGGTCCCGGCCCGCATCTGTGAGCGTGATCTGGCGGGCGACCGCCAGCTCTACCCCGGCCGGATTGGCCTGCATCCTCCCGCCCAGAACAGCGACACCCAACTGCATCCCATAACATGAGCCAAATACAGGCAGGCCGTATGAAAAGGCCTGTTCCATCAGCTTCTGCGCCGGCCGGGCCGCAGCCATATCCGCTGCCCAGGACACACCTGCCCCTGTAAACACAACCCCATCCAGCACCGCCCAGTCCGGGGCAGGAGCCGGATCAGCTGTAAAATGAGGGCGGCTGATCTGGACCTTCAGTTCCGGGGCCAACGCGCTGAGGGTTTCAGCATAACGTTCTGCTGCACCATATGGCCCGCCATCAGCTGATCTGCTGACAAGGCCTTCATGATTGCCCTCAACAATCAGAAGATGAAGAGGCGGGGTGGTGGCTGTCATCTGTTATGGCCCTGTCTTACAGCTCAGTTGAGCCGATCTCTTCTTTTCGTTTGGCAACATAAGCAGCCAGCGCCTCAACCCGGTCTTGGGCAAGGCCGGGCGGCTGATAGGCTTCCAGCATCTGCTGCCAGACAGCTGTGGCTCTGTCTTCCGCATGCTGGCCACCTGCAGCTTCCCAGGCCTGATTATTGGTCCAGTCAGACAAAAAGGGCGGATAGAACGCCTCTTTATAGCGAGACATGGTATGATCAGCCCCGAAGAAATGACCGCCTGGCGCGACTTCATCCTGTGCAGACAGGCCCAGATCATCATCTGTAAATTCAACCGGCCGCAACAGTGAGGACATGGCCTGCAGCATCTCGCAATCCACCACCAGCTTTTCATAAGAAGCAACCAGCCCGCCTTCACCCCAGCCGGCAGCGTGATAGATCAGATTGCCATGGCCGGACACCGCCCCCCATAGAGCCATCTGAGTTTCCCACACCGCCTGGGCATCCACCGCATTAGAGGCTGAACAGGCACTGGTCCGGTAAGGCAGACCATATCGTCTGGCCAGCTGGCCGCCGGCCATATTGGCACGCGCATTTTCAGGTGTCCCGAACGCAGGGGCCCCTGATTTCATATCCACATTGCTGGTAAAGCCGCCATAAACCACCGGCGCGCCTTTGCGCACAATCTGGGTCAGGCAGACCCCAAGCAGGGCTTCGGCATTCTGCTGGGCCAGCGCGCCTGCCAAGGTCACCGGGGCCATCGCCCCCATCAGGGTAAAGGGGGTCACCACAACCGCCTGGCCCAGTTCAGCCAGCGTTATCAGCGCATCTGACATTTCTGTGTCAAATTTGCGCGGGCTGTTGATGTTCACATTGGTGATACAGCTGGGCGAGGCAGCCAGTTCTTCCAGCGTCAGCCCGCGCGCAATCGCCAGCATGGTTGCGGTATCACGCACCCGTGTTGCCCCGATAGACATGGTCAGAAACACTTTATCTGCACAGGTCAGATTGACAAAAGTGGTGTCCAGATGACGTGTATTCACAGCCAGATCATTCGGCGCCAGCGTCTGGTTACCGAAAAAATGAAGCACATTAAAAGACTGCCCCAGCTTGATAAAATTCTGGTAATCTTCAAAATTGCCCGGCCGCCGCCCTTTGACAGCGCAATGCACATTCGGCGCCCCGGACACCATGCCGAAATGAATATGATTGCCGCCAATTATCAACGCCCGGTCAGCATTGGTCGGCGTCAGCACAAATTCAGACGGGGCGGTGGCCAGCAATTCAGTTATCAGCTGTTCAGACAGCCGCACAATCTGGCTGGCCTCATCCACCTCAGCCCCGGCCTGTTTATAGAGCTGGCGCGCCCGCGCGCTGTTCACCTCAACACCTGTCTGTTCCAGCATCGTCATTGAGGCCTGGTGAATGGCCTCAAGCTGATCTGTGCTCAGTGGCTGCAGCGGGGCAAAGGGGCTGCGGGTGAAAAAAAAGGGTTGCTGGTTTATCGCCTGTGTGCTGTCCGCGCCGTCCTGTTTATCGCTGCGTGCCCGCCGCGCCCCTCGCCTAGCCATAATTCCCCGCCCCTGTGGTGCTGTCTGTCTGCCAAAAAAATTATCCGACTTTACCTTAAGACTGCGCCTGACAGGCCTGCTGAATAGCGTAATTCAGCCTCTTAAGGCTTTGTTTCCGACATGCCTTCAGGATGCGGCAGACAGATCGGTCAGGCCGCCGCCCGCTCGGGGTCAAACAAGGTGGCGGCGAATGAGGCCAGGTCTGCCTCTTCAGCCCAGACGCGGCAGGCCTGGCGCATAGGCTGCATTTCTTCGGCCAGCAGAACCGCCAGTAAATCATCAGCTGTCTTGTCCGCAAAGGCCGGCGGCAGGGCCCGGCTGATGTTCAGCTCTGTCATGAAGCCAGACACAATGTCAGGCAAATCGGCAAGATGAAATACACCGAACGCCCGGGCCGCGCTGCGCATATTATTTGTATCTGCTGCGACCACAAAAGGCAGGCTGGCCTCAAAGCCAAGGGCAGTGGCCAGACCATGATGAATCGGGCCCAATGAGGCCAGCGCATGGCTGAGGGCATGGGCAATCGAACAGGACACCATATCAATCGCCCGGCCCGCATAATAGCTGGCCAGAAGCATATCGCGGCGGACAGACAGGCTTTCAGGTACCTGAACCGCCAGCGGCAGAGAGGTCCGGCAGATCCGCAACGCTTCATGCGCATAAAGCTGTGCCCCGGGGTGGGTATAATGGTTGGTTGCTGCTTCAAACGCATGCACAAGCGCATCCATCCCTGTCCAGGCGGTCAGATCAGGCGGCAGAGACACAGTCAGGCCAGGGTCAAGGATCACCAGATCAGGTTTTGTCTGCGGGCCCCAGACCCAGCCTTTATGACCATTTTCCAAAGTAATGATATTGGTCCCTGAGGCTTCTGAGCCGGTCCCGGCTGTGGTCGGGATCACCACACAGAGCACATCGCGGTTTTCCGGCAACGGGTTGGCCTGCATCAGATAATGGCTGACATCCTGGCCCCCATTCAGACAGGTTTTCACAATCTTGGCCATATCCAGTGCAGAGCCGCCGCCAATCCCCAGAACCGCATCTGCGCCGGCGGCCCTGGCCAGATCCACAGCCTTTTGTGTCGGGCCGATTTTCGGCTCGCCCTGAAAGTCGCTGAACAGCGTGACTGACAGTTTGGTTCCGGCCAGTTTCTTCAGGGCGTCTGCAAGGCCGATCTGCACCATGTAAGGATCTGCCAGCACCAGCAGATGACGGCAGGTCTGTTCAGAAAAGAACGAGACCGCCTGTTCCAAACCCTGATTGGTGACGATAGCAGGTGAGGCAGCGTTAATCACAAATTCATCCATAATCTTCTTCATCCACTGGTCTTGTTCACATGCTTACAGAGGCGGGCGAGGCGGCCTTGTTCTGAGAGATAACGGCTGAGATGCTAGTGTCTGTAGCTGTTATCTTCTGCATCCAGAACCGCCATCATCGCATCGAGATGAATCTGATGATTGCCGGTGGTCTGATCATAATCTTCCCACTGGCGTGCGGTTTTTTCAGCCGTCGCCTGGTCAAGCAGATTTACCGGCCGCCCTGTGGAGAGCGCGGTGATATAGGTTTTGGCCGCGCGTTCCAGATGATAAGCCAGATCCCAGGCCAGACCAGGTGTATCTGCGGCCACCAGAATGCCGTGGCTGCCCATCATCATGCAGTTATGATTGCCCAGCTGGCCCGCCAGCCTGAGCCCTTCATCCCCGATACCCATCCCGTCAAACCCGTCATCCCAGGCCAGACGGTTATAAAAACGGGCGGTGGTCTGATCAATCGGCGGCAGGTCAGGGTTTTCAAGGCTGACCAGAGCAGTGGCATAATGAGGGTGCAGATGCACAAGACAACGCGCCGCCGGATTGGCCTGATGCATCGCCCCATGAATAGACCAGGCGGTGATATCCACGCGGCTGTCCTGCAGATCAGGTGGCGAGCTGGTGTCAAACAACATCAAATCGCTGGCTTTGATCTGCGAGAAATGAATCCCATAAGGGTTCATCAGAAATTGCTGGCCATCTTCTGAGACCGCATAGCTGAAATGATTTGAAATGCCTTCATGCAGGCCTTCTCTGGCCGCCAGCCGGAACAGGGCCGCCATCTGAACACGGGCTTGCGCTTCGTCAAGCTGAATGCCGGACATCGTCCTTCCCCCCTTTTTGTCTTTCATCACACCTTAAAGCTTGTCGCTTCAGATCAAGAATTGTCTTGTTTAATGAACGCTGGCAAGCCAAAAATAAAAGCACCAAATTGATCTGCACATCTGAGCATCAGGAGAGGCCGTCATGAACATCATCATGTCTGTCATTAATGGCCAAAAGACTGCCAGCGATTTACCTGTGTTTGAAAAGCGTTACCCCGCAACAGGCGAGGTGATCGCACATATTCAGCCCGCCACACCACAGATGCTGGATGAGGCGGTGCGCCATGCACAGGCCGCCCAGCGCGAATGGGCGCATATGGCGGCACATGACCGGGCCCGCATTCTGGGCCGGATTGCCGGGGCGTTGCATCAGCATAATGAAGAGCTGTCCGCATTAGAGGTTCAGGATGTCGGCAAGGTCTATGCAGAAGCGGTCAGTGCGGATGTGCCGTCTGGTGCAGAAGCCTTTGAATTTTTTGCCAGCTTATGTGCGACCTATCACGGTACCTCTCATCGCTGGCCAGATGCTATTGGTTATACCCAGCGTGTGCCTTTGGGCGTCTGTGCCGGTATCGGGGCCTGGAATTATCCGGTTCAGGTGGCCTGCTGGAAAGCTGCCCCGGCGCTGGCCGCCGGAAATGCCTTTATCCTGAAGCCGTCAGAAGAAACCCCGCTGACCGCCAATGCGCTGGCCGAGATATTTCAGAATGCCGGCCTGCCAGACGGGCTGTTTCAGGTCATCCATGGCGATCATGACATTGGTCAGGCAATTTGTGCGCATAAAGGAATCGCCAAAATTTCGCTGACAGGCGGGGTGGATACAGGCCGCCTGATTCTGGCCCAGTCCGCCGCCAGTCTGAAAAAAGTCACACTTGAGCTGGGCGGCAAAGCCCCTTTATTGGTGTTTGCAGATGGTGATTTTGACCTTGCGGTACAGACCGCGCTGGATGCCAATTTCTATACCGCCGGTGAGGTGTGTTCAAACGCCACCCGCGTGTTTGTAGAGGACAGCATTGCTGAGGCCTTCATACAGGCGGTGACAGCCAAAGCAGCTGAAATGCAAATCGGCGATCCGATGAAGCCGCACACCCAAATCGGGGCGCTGATTTCGGAATCCCATATGAACACTGTTCTTGGCCATATTGAGCGGGCCAGACAAGAGGGCGCAACCGTGCTGACAGGCGGTGAGCAGGTCAGGCCAGACGGGTGTGAGGGCGGCTATTTCATCTCTCCCACCATCCTGGGCAATTGCACAGATGATATGGCCTGCGTACGAGAAGAGATTTTCGGGCCGGTGATGTCTGTGCTGAGATTTTCTGATGAGCAAGACGCCATTGCCAGAGCAAATGATACAGAATTTGGCCTGGGCGCCGGGATCATCACCAGTGACCTGAGCCGGGCACACCGGGTGGCGGACCAGCTGCAGGCAGGCAATGTGTGGATCAACAGCTATAATCTGATCCCGCCCGGGCTGCCGTTTGGCGGCTCTAAACAATCAGGGTTCGGGCGTGAAGGGTCTGTCTATGCGTTGGAAGCCTATACAGAAGTGAAAGCCACCTATGTCCAGCTCTGACCAGCCTTATCCTGTTTCCTGCCAGCCGGTCTGGTGTTTTGGTATGAACGCTATCTGATGATTTGTCCTCCTGCTCAATTTACTTTGTTTCAGATGATGGCGGGCGCAGATGTCGGCGGCGCAGAGCTGTTTTTTGAACGTCTCGCCATCGCCTTTCATCAGGCCGGGGTCAGCCAGCAAATCTGTATCAAGCCGCACGCCGCGCGCATTGCCCGCCTGTCAGAGGCCGGGCTGATGGTGCACAGCTCTTCTTACAGCCCGCTGACAGCGCCACTGCAGCGGCTGCAGTGTAAACAGCTGATCAAACAGGCCGGCGCGGATATCCTGCTGACCTGGATGAACCGGGCGACCCAGCTGGCCCCGCAAGGAAATTTTGTTCATGTCGCCCGGCTGGGCGGTTATTACAATCTGAAATATTATTCAGGCTGTGATCATCTGGTGGCCAATACACAAGGCATTGCTGATTACCTGATCCGTGAAGGTGTGCCCGCACACAAAGTCCATCATCAGGTGAATTTTGTCCCTGACGGGGCAGAGGTGACCCCGGTCCCCCGTCCGGCAGAGGCAAAAGATAAAATTGTTCTTGCCGCGCTGGGCCGCCTGCACCCCAATAAAGGGTTTGATACGCTTTTGGCGGCCCTTGGCCAGTGCCGTGATGTGCATCTGTTGCTGGCCGGAACCGGGCCTGAACAAGACCGGCTGATCCAGCTGGCCGAACAGCTGGGCGTGGGTAATCATGTCTCCTTTCTGGGCTGGCAGGACAGCCCTCAGGCCGTTATCAGGGCCGCCGATATCTTTATCTGCCCGTCCCGGCATGAACCGTTCGGCAATGTGATTGCCGAAGCCTTTGCCTGTCACCGGCCGGTGATCGCCACCGCTTCGCAAGGGGCGGTTGAATATATCAATACCAGCCAGACCCAGACCGGCATGATTGTGCCGGTGGATGACAGCAGAGCCCTGGCCGGGGCGATAGGTGAGCTGGCCCAAAAGCCGGCCATCAGAGCAGAGCTGGCAGAGGCCGGTTACCGCGAATGGGCCGCCCGGTTCCACCCAGATCAGGTGGTTGCGGACTGGATTTCCTATCTGAACAAGGTGGCCTGATATGTGCGGTATTGCCGGTTATTTTTTAAAACCAGATGCACAGCCGCTGGCAGGCTGCCTTGAGCAGATGCAGGCCTGCCTGCATCACCGCGGGCCTGATGGTCAGGAAAGCGCGCGGGCGGGCCGGGCCGGATTTACCCAGACCCGCCTGGCGATCATTGACCTTGCCGGCGGGCGCCAGCCCTTTGTTGCCAAACGCCCTGGCGGGACCGCCCTGCTGGTCGCCAATGGCGAGATTTACAATCATCAGGCCTTGCGCGCTGAGCTGGAGGGCGGGTTTGCCTTCCAGAGCCGGTCAGACTGTGAGGTGCTGCTGCCGCTGTGGCTGGCCCGCAAGCAAGAGCTGGTCACCGCGCCGCGCGGGATGTTTGCCGCCGCCCTTTATGATGAGGCCAGAGATGAAGGCAGCCTGGTCCGCGATATGTTCGGGATCAAGCCTTTATATTACTGTGTGCATGACACAGGGGTGTATTTCGCCTCAGAGATGACCGCGCTGCGCAGGATTGGCCTGGGCAGCCCAGACCCAGACCAGCATTGTGCAGCCTATGTGCTGGACAAGCAGTTCGCCCCGCATCCGGTCACCCCTTTTAAAGGGATTGAACGGCTGGCCCCGGGTGAGAGGCTGGTGATCACAGCAGGAGAGATTACCGGCCGCCACCGGCACAGACCCCTGGACCGGCCCTGCCCGCCGTCAGACCCGGCAGAGCTGGACAGCCATATCCATAACAGTGTTGAGGCGCATCAGATGTCAGATGTGCCGTTCGGGCTGTTTCTGTCCGGCGGGGTGGATTCATCTGTGCTGCTGGCGATGATGGCCCGGCTGAGGCAGGACGGACAGATTGCCGAACATACGCCCAAGCTTCTGGCCTATACCGCCCGGTTTGACAGTGAACAGGTTGCTGATGAAACAGAGCTGGCCCGCCTGCTTGCCAGACAGACAGGGGCCGCGTTCATTGATGTGGTCTATGACCGCAACCGGTTTTTTGCCGAATGCGGGGCGGCGGTTGCGGCAATGGATGAACCGGTTGCCGATTACGCCATTCTGCCCAGCTTTGCGCTGGCCAAACGGGCAAGACAGGATGTCAAAGCGGTCTTATGCGGCGAAGGCGGAGATGAGTTTTTTGCCGGTTATGGCCGTTACCGTGCCGGCCTGCGGCTGATCGGGGCCAAATTCGCGAACCGGGCCGGCCCTGCGCTGAACGCGGGCCTGCTGCGCCCGGACCTCGCCCGTGAGCTGACAGCTGATCTGGCCCGGCAAGACAGCAGGCTGCCACCCTGGACAAGCCGTCTGCACGACAGGGCCGCCGCCCTGCAGACCTTGCAGGCTTATGATATTGACAGCTGGCTGCCTGACAATCTTTTGGTCAAGCTGGACAGATGTCTGATGCATAACAGCCTGGAAGGGCGCACACCGTTTATTGACAAGATGTTATCTGTTTATGGGTTTCACCTTCCTTTCGATCAGAAGCTCAGCGGCAAACAAGGCAAATATGCCCTGAAAGCCTGGCTGGATGAGCATTTGCCAGAGGCACGGCCCTTTGCCCGTAAACGCGGCTTTACCGTACCTGTCGGCCAGTGGATTGAATCAGAAGCTGACGCGCTGGGCGGTGCCGTGGCCCGGCTGGACGCCATATCTGAGCTGGTTATCCCTGATGAGGTTGCCCCTGTGTTCAGACAAGCTGGCGGCAAGGGCGGGCTGTTGGCCTGGCGGCTGCTGTTTTACGGGTTATGGCACCAGATCCATGTCCGCGGGGTGGCCGCAGATCAACCGGTTCTGGAGATTCTGAACAGTTAAGTCCGAGCCGTTAAATCCGGGCCGTTAAATCTGATCCTCACCCAAAGGCAGAGCGGTGGTGTATTTAATTTCTTCCATCGCAAAAGATGAGCTGACATCGGTCAGCCTGACTTCGGCAATCAGGTCTTTGTAGAACCGGTCATAGGCCGCCATATCCGGAACCACCACCCGCAACAGATAATCCACCTCGCCGCTCATCCGGTAAAATTCAACCACTTCTTTACGCTGAGAGATGGTGCGGGCAAATTCAGCCAGCCAGTCGGCATTATGCTGATCAGTTTTGATCGCCACAAACACCGACATGCCCAGGCCGATTTTTGTCGCCTCAAGCAAGGCGACACGTGCCCGGATAACGCCGTCTTCTTCAAGTTTCTGAATCCGCCGCCAACAGGGGGTGACAGACAGGCCTATCTTGCGGGCAATATCCGCAATCGGCTGGGCCGCGTCTTCCTGCAGAAGAGCAAGGATTTTTCTGTCGGTCTTGTCCATATATGCACCCCGGCTGAGCTGATGAGATGATCAAAAGAGGAAACGCCCCTTTATCTGTTCACGCTAACCAGATTCATAAAAAAACACCAGACAACATCCCTATAAATGAACAGCTCCGGATATAAAAACGCCCCCGGCCCAGAGCCAGAAGCGACAACCAATATACATGTTTTCTCAGGATATATACAACTATAGCCAGAATTGTGCCATTTGTCAACCAGAAAATTTACCGCCCGTTCCTGCTGTCCGTATTCAGGGCTGTTTTTTTGTTGGTCAGCCTGAAAAAATTGCCTTAAAAAAAATGCATGGAGAAACAGCCCTTACATGCACATCATCTGTACCCCACAGACTGGACAGAATACCGCCTTCTGGACAGCGGGGACGGCCAGAAGCTGGAGCAGTTCGGCCGGTACAGATTCATCCGGCCAGAGCCGCAGGCGCTGTGGGGCAAAGCCCTGCCCGAATCAGACTGGGCCGCCGCAGATGGCCTGTTTGTGGCCGGAAACACAGAAGATAAGGGGAGGTGGCAGCTTTCGGATACCCTGCCCGCCTCCTGGGAGATGAGCTTTGAAGGGGTGCGGTTTTGCGCGCTGCCGACCCCGTTCCGCCATTTAGGCTTTTTCCCGGAACAATCCCCGCACTGGCAATGGACCGCCCGGAAGATAGCAGAATTTATCGCAAAAGAAGGCCGGCCGCCGAGGCTACTGAACCTGTTTGCTTATTCCGGGGTGGCCAGCCTGCATGCGGCCGCCGCCGGCGCAGAGGTCACCCATCTGGACGCCAGCAAAAAAGCGGTTGCGCAGGCCTTTGATAACCGGACCCTGTCTGGATTAGAGGACGCGCCGATCCGGTTTATCACAGATGATGCCTTAAGGTTTGTGGCCAGAGAACAGCGCCGCGGCAACCAGTATGACGGCATCATGCTGGACCCGCCGAAATATGGGCGCGGGCCAAAAGGTGAGGTCTGGCAGGTGAATGAGAATCTGCCGGAATTGCTGGCCGGCTGCCGCGCGCTGTTATCAGATCAGCCGTTATTGTTTATCGCCACCCTTTATGCGATCCGGATGTCCACCACAGCCGTGCATGCGGCGATTGCAGATGTTCTGGACGGGCTGGGTGGTGAGATACAATCCGGTGAGCTGGCCTTGCGCGAAGACCGGCCAGGCGGGCGGGCCATCGGCCAGGCGTTATATGTCAGATGGTCCAGCTGAGGCGGTCAGGCTTTCAGCATTTCATAGAGGCAGATGCCTGTTGCCACCGCCAGATTGAGGCTGTCTGAGCGGCCCTTCATCGGCAGCCGGACAAGCTGGGTGCACAGGGCGGTGAGCTGGTCAGGCAGGCCGGCCTGTTCATTTCCCATCAGCAGGATGCAGGGCCGGGCCCAGTCCGCGCTGCGGTAATCAACACTGGCCGGCAGGGCTGTGCCGATAATCTGGCCCGGCCAGGCGGGCGCAAAAGCCGCAAAACCGGCTGTCGTGGTCTGGATGATATCAACATTAAAGACCGCCCCCATTGAGGCTCTGACCGCCTCAACCGAATAGGGGTCTGTGCAGTCATCGATCAGGATAAGGCCTTGTGCGGCGACCGCGTCCGCGGTGCGCATGATGGTGCCCAGATTGCCCGGATCACGGACCCGGTCAAGGGCGATCCAGCAGCCCTGTGGGGCTGTGTCTGCCGGTGAGGCAAGCTGGTCAAGGCGGGTCCAGCTCTGGGCAAAGGCGCCGATCACCATCTGGGCATTATCTTTGCGGCTGATGCGTTTCAGCAGGCTTTCGGTCACCGGCAGGGCGCGCCCGCCGGCGCGTTTGCAGGCCGCGATCAGCGCCGCCAGCCCCGGTTCATCTTCACGGCCGGCAGCATAAACCAGCCGGGCCGGGGCAGAGCCCATCTGCACAGCTTCGGTACAGATGCGCATGCCTTCCGCCAGAAACCAGCCGGTTTTTTTGCGGTATTTGCGATCATGTAAGGACCGCAGCAGTTTCACCTCAGCATTCTGGGCTGAGGTGATGATGGTCTGTTCAGCAGGGCGATAGCTCATAAACCAGAGACTAGCCTGTCCGGCAGGCCTAGAACAAGCCTTCGATCTCGCCTGCCTCGTCAAGAGTGATGGATTCAGCCGCCGGGACGCGTGGCAGACCCGGCATGGTCATGATATCGCCGCAAATCACCACAATAAACCCGGCCCCGGCCGATAAGCGCACCTCTCGCACAGGCACAATATGGCCGGTTGGCGCACCACGCAGATTCGGATCAGTGGAAAAGGAATATTGAGTCTTGGCCATACAGACAGGCAAATCACCAAAACCGGCCGCTTCCCAGTCCCGCAGCTGGTTGCGGATTTTCATATCGGCGGCCACATCATCTGCCCGGTAAATACGGGTGGCGATGGTTCTGATTTTTTCAAACAGAGGCAGGCTGTCTTCATATAAGGGCGCGAACTGGGCCGCGTCTGCCTCGCAGATATTCACCACTTCTTCGGCCAGCTCCAGTGTGCCGTCTGAGCCTTTTGCCCAATGTTCACACCGGACAGCCTTGACCCCCATCCGTTCGGTTTCAGACCTGATCACGTCAATTTCAGCATCTGTGTCTGTCACAAAATGGTTAATCGCCACAATCACAGGCACGCCGAACTGTTTGATGTTTTCAATGTGACGCAGCAGATTGGCACAGCCTTTTTCAACCGCCTCTACATCCTCATCGCCCAGCTGATCCTTGGTCAGACCGCCATTCATCTTCAGTGCCCGGACAGTGGCCACCAGAACCACACATTTCGGCGAGAGGCCGGCTTTACGGCATTTAATGTCAAAGAATTTTTCAGCGCCCAGATCCGCCCCGAAGCCGGCTTCAGTGACCACATAATCTGAGAGTTTCATCGCTGATTTGGTCGCAATGACAGAATTACAGCCATGCGCGATATTGGCAAAAGGCCCGCCATGAATAAAGGCCGGGTTATGTTCAAGAGTCTGGACCAGATTCGGCTGCATGGCTTCTTTCAGAAGTACCGTCATGGCGCCATCTGCCTTGATATCGGCACAGGTTACGGCCGTTCTGTCGCGCTTATAGCCGATGATAATCGCGCCCAGACGGGCTTTCAGATCAGCCATATCTGTGGCCAGGCACAAGATCGCCATAATCTCGGACGCGACGGTAATATCAAAGCCTGATTCGCGCGGGAAACCGTTCGCCACCCCGCCCATAGAGACGATATTGTGACGCAAGGCGCGGTCATTCATATCCAGAACCCGGCGCCAGACCACACGGCGCATATCAATTTCGCAGTCATTGCCCCAATAGATATGATTATCGATCATCGCGGACAGCAGGTTATGCGCTGAGGTGATGGCGTGAAAATCACCGGTGAAATGAAGATTGATATCTTCCATCGGGATCACCTGGGCATAGCCGCCGCCGGCCGCCCCGCCTTTCATCCCGAAACAGGGCCCGAGAGAGGGTTCACGAAGACACATCACCGCCTGTTTGCCGATCCGGTTCAGACCGTCACCCAGACCAACCGTGGTTGTGGTCTTGCCTTCGCCGGCCGGGGTCGGGTTAATCGCGGTGACCAGAATCAAATTGGATGTATCACGTTCAGGCTGTGATTCAATCCAGTCCAGATCGATTTTCGCCTTGTCATGGCCATAAGGCTTGAGCGCCTTATCAGGAATGGCCAGGGATTTGCCCACCTCCTGAATCGGTCTGGCTGTCGCTGCTCTGGCGATATCAATATCTCTCATAGTCCGGTCCTTAAAAAAATATCTGTCTGTTAGGTCAAGTCTGGCTAGCTAAGACTCAGTCTGTGCTGTTCGCATTTGCACAAGGCGACGCGGACTAGCAAAAAACCGCCCGCAGGTCTGTTTTTTTGCTATTCTTGACATTTTTTTTGGGTCATGCTGAATCGCAGGAACGGGGCGCGCTTCATTTTTTTCAAGGTGCTGATGTCGATGAGGGATGACAGGATCAGAAATCTGTTGCAGGCCAGCAAAAGTGCCGGGCCGGTGACCGTCGGATTTCTGCTGATACCAAATTTTTCCATGCTGGCGTTTGCCTCAGCCATTGAACCTTTGCGCGCGGCAAACCGCATGTCAGGCACAGAGCTGTTTTCCTGGGTGATTTCCAGCCCGTCAGGCCAGCCGACAGAAGCGTCAAACGGTGTGGTGGTGGATGTGGATGGCGCCCCGGATATGCTGTTGAACTGCCGGCTGGTGTTTGTCTGTGCCGGGCTGGATGTGAAGAGCTATTCTGATAAGGAGTCGCTGAATGTGATCCGCCGTCTGGACCGCAATGGCGCGATTATCGGGGCGATTTGCACAGGCACCTATCTGATGGCGGCGGCCGGGCTGCTGGAAGGCCGGCGCTGTACCATCCATTGGGAGAATATTGACGGGCTGGCCGAAGAATTCCCGTTGCTGGAAATCACCAATGAGCTGTTTGAAATTGATGACACACGGGTGACCTGTTCCGGCGGGACCGCCTCATTGGATATGATCTTATATCTGATCGGCCAGGTACATGGCCAGTCGCTGGCCGCACAAGTGTCTGACCAGTTTATCCATGACCGGATCAGAGATCCCAGTGACCGCCAGCGTATGGAGCTGAGATCACGCCTTGGTGTGTCGCACCCGAAATTACTGGCGGTGGTGGCGCTGATGGAACAGGGCCTGGAAGAGCCGTTATCACAGACCGAACTGGCGATGAAAGCCAGCCTGTCCACCCGCCAGCTGGAACGGTTGTTCAGAAAATATCTGTCGACCACGCCAACACGGTATTATTTGAATCTGCGGCTGGCCCGGGCCCGGCATCTGTTGCGCCAGACCTCTATGTCTATCCTGTCGATTGCGCTGGCCTGCGGGTTTGTCTCTGCGTCTCATTTTTCCAAATGCTACCGCGAGGTCTATGGCCGCACACCGCGGGCCGAACGCCAGCCAGACACAGTTTCAACACCCTGATCAGGCGGCGCGGGCGTGATGGCGGATCGCTTCGATCATGCTGGCCAGACCGTTTTTACGGGTAGGCGAAAGATGCTTATCCAGGCCAATTTCAGACAGAAAGGCCGGATCCAAAGCCAGAATTTCATCCGGGCGGCGACCAGAATAGACCCTGAGCAGCAGCGCAATAAGCCCCTGTACAATCGCCGCATCAGAAGAGGCGCTGAAATGGATAAGGCCGGCTTCATCTGTTTCTGAGCCGAAATAGACAACGGACTGGCAGCCTTTGAGAAGATGAGCGTCATCCCGCCAGTCAGCACGAATCTCAGGCAGGCGGCGGCCCTGATCAATCAGATGCTGGTAGCGGTCCGCCCAGTCATCAAAGAACGAAAATTCTGCGATAATTTCGTCTGCTTCAGCTTGTGCGGATGGTGTCTGTGACATCGGTCTTGCTCACTTTCTTGGCGATGGTCTGGTCAGGCAGGCGATACAGCCACCGCCGCCCCGAAACAGGCCATCAGAACACATCGCCCCTGATCCACTTGCGTGACAGGCGCAAACTGTCTTAAAACCTAATGCAGGCTCTTTGTTTCGACAAGGTGCGGCGATAAGAAATCCGGATAAGCCTTGAGATGATGTGCTGATGCCCAACCCCCTGTTCTTTCGGCCCTCTGGCCCGGTTCTGACCTTGCCTCTGGTCTGGGCGGTGTTGCTTGGCCTGCTGGCGGTGCGGCTGGTCGCCATAGCGGTAAGCCCGCTGGGCCCGGGGGTGGATGAGGCCCAATACTGGCTGTGGGGCCAGACACCGCAATTGGGCTATTATTCCAAACCCCCGCTGATCGCCTGGATTCTGGCGCTGACAGACAGGATTTTTGCAGACCAGATTATCGGCTTGCGGGTGGCTGCACCTGTGTTGCATCTGCTGAGCGCGCTTATCCTGTGGCAGACCGGGGCTGTGGTGTTTTCAGAAAAAGCCGGACGGCTGGCCGCGGTCTTGTGGGCCAGCCTGCCTGCGGTGGGCCTGGGCAGTTTCGTGATGTCAACAGACACGCCGATGCTGCTGTTCTGGTCTGCCGGACTGTTTTGTTTTGCCCATGCCCTTCAGGCCAGCAGATATGTTTATCGCTGGATCATCTGTTGCGGTATCTGTATCGGGCTGGCGGCGCTGGCCAAATATGCCGGACTGTATTTCCTGCTGGGCGTGCTGGCCGTTCTGGGTACAGACAGAAGCCGCCGCGGCCGCCAGCGGGTCATGCTGGTGCTGGTGTTCTGTATGGCTGTGCTTGTCACCTCTCTGCCGACCTGGGTCTGGAATATCAGCAACGGGTTTGTGACCATCCTGCATTTGGGCGAAAATGCCAATCTGCAGGACAGCCAGGCCTCATTCAGCGGGGCGGCCGCGTTCTGGGCGGCACAGCTGGGTGTGGCAGGGCCTGTTGTGCTGGTGATGCTGGTCTTCACAACGGCCAGAGCAGGGCATGGTGAGCCTGGCCGGTGGCTGCATTTATTTGTCTGGCCGGTGCTGGTGATCATGACCGTTCAGGCGGTGCTGAAAGAAGCCAATGCCAACTGGGCGGTTGCTGCCTATCCGGCCGCCATCCTGTTGGTCAGCCAGATGATTGTGGCCAGCCGGCAGAGGCTGATGCGGCGGGCAGGCCAGCTGGCGGTGCTGGTCAATCTTGTGATCTGCAGCGGGTTTATCGCTGCATCTGCATCCGGCAGCCTTGGCCCGTTTGCCCCGGCTTCTGATCCCTTCCGGCATTTAAAAGGCTGGCCGGCGCTGGCCGAACAAACCCTGAGCGCCGCGCGCACAACCGGGGCAAGGACCATTATTGCCTATGACCGGGAAAGTGCGGCCTTGCTGCATTGGCATCTGCAGGG
>CALKIF010000002.1:0-25285 GCA_937988715.1 uncultured Alphaproteobacteria bacterium
CTGATCCAGAAGATATCAAGGCGTTTGTGGCTGAGCTGGCCCCGGGGCTGATGGTGCCGGTGCGCATAGAGGTTGAGCTGTTTTTCGGCCGCCTGGTCACCCGGCTGGATATGGACCGGTCTGTGTTCTGAGCCGCCTGGCCACAGTTTTGGATTCTGCGGTTTGCGGTCTGTTCTGGTCGCCTGCTGAAAACTTCATGTCGAAATTTACGTCTGCAACCCGATCAGAAGCTGTATCCTTGAGGGCAGTCTGGTTCATGGAAACATGATGAAAAGGGAACGCAGTACAGGGCCCAAGGCCTTTAATCTGCGACTGTCCTCGCAACTGTGACTAGCGAGTGTTGTTATATTGCGCCACTGTCAGCGACATGACGGGAAGGCATAACAGCACGCTGAGCTAGAAGTCAGGAGACCTGCCAGACCAGCACCTAGTCGGGTCACGAGGCATGACCAAGACGGCGGATCGACATTTTCCGTGATGGTGACGAACACTCACCGTCGTGGAGGTTTTCTCCCCGACATATGTTGATTTATGTTCTGGGGAGACACAGACATGACACGCACAACCCGCCTTTTTCCGGCGGCCCTGATGGGGTTGCTGGGCACCGCTTTCACCGCATCTGCAGATGATAACGCCACCACCAATTATCTGGTGATTAACCCGGTGGTTTCTATCGCCAATTACCAGGATACCCCGCTGGGTGATGTTTTGCTGAGCGCAGATGTGATCACACAACAAGAAATTGAAGCGTCATCAGCCACTTCATTTGGTGAGCTGATCAGCCAGAAAACAGGCATTGAAGTCACCCGTTCAGGCGGACCCGGTGCGCAGACCTCGATTTTTCTGCGCGGTCAGGCCAGTAAAAATTATGTGCTGCTGATTGACGGGGTCAAAGCGCAGACAGACACCTATGGCAATCTGCGGCCGATGGATCTGCCGGTAAATCAGATTCAGAAAATTGAAGTGCTGAAAGGCAACGCGTCTGCCCTTTATGGTGATGCGGCGATTGGCGGGGTGATTAATGTGATCACCAAAACAGGCCAGCTGCGTGACGGCGGATATGTGTCTGTCACCACCGGCAGCCAGAACACAAAAGAAGCTCATGCCGGCTTGTCGCAACGGCTCAGCGGGGTAGATGTGTCTGTCAGCGCGTCCACGCTGGATACAGACGGGCTGGATGCCACAAAGGCCTCTGATTTTGACAAAGATGGTCTGGAGCGCACCAGCCATGCCATCTCGTTGAGCAAACGTGTATCTGCGCGCACAAATCTGTCAGCGATGTATAAATCTTCGCAAACAGATGGCGGGCTGGACGGTTATTACAACCGTCTGGAAACAAAAAACACGGATTATACAGTGTCTGCTGAACATAAGCGCGGGGATTTGGTTGATGCGCGTCTGGATATCAGCACAGGCAAATTGAATTATGACAGCTTCGGGACCACTGATTCCTATTCCAAAGGCAAACAGACCGCTTATAAGCTGGTGAATATCTCGCGGCTGGCGTCTGAATCAGCAAGCCATGCGATCACCCAAGGGCTGGAGCGATCTGATTCAGAATATAACACCACCAAACGAGACGGTGAGGCGGTGTTTGCCGGCTATCTGCTGCGGACCGGAGGACACAGCCTGCAGGCCAATCTGCGCAGTGATGATATTACAGTCCAGAATCTGGGCAGTCCGGCAAAAACATTCAGCGCTTCGTCCTGGCTGGCCGGCTATGGCTATCAGCTGACAGACACGGTAAAGGCCAGCCTGGCCCGGTCAACAGGGTTCCGCGTGCCAAGTGCAGGTGAATTTTCAAGTAACGCTAATCTGAAAGCAGAAACACATAAATCAACTGAAGTTTCGCTTCAGCATCTGACGGAAACCTCGCTGTCACGGGTGACCCTGTTCACCACCAAAACCGATAATGGGATCAGATCCTGGCCGATTGAAAATATTGAAAAGATCGAAAATCAGGGGATGGAGCTGACGCTGGACAGACAGACAGATCTGGTTGATTACCAGTTTAACCTGACCCTGCAGGACCCGAAGATTGAAAATGGCAGCAGTGGCACAAAATCGCTTCTGAAGCGGGCCAAAACACATGCCAGTCTGTTGCTGTCAAAACAGCTGGGCAGCTATAGCATGAGCAGCAAGCTGACCTATTCAGGCAGACGCCATGATGTCAGCAGCACAACCATGTCAAGCTATACCCGGCTGGATGCGAATCTGTCCCGTGCGCTGAGCCCGTCAACCTCTGTTTCGCTGAAGGCTGAGAATCTGACAGATGCGGATTATGAAACCACAGCCGGATATAATACCGCCGGACGCAGCCTGTTTCTGACCTTGAAACATGACTTCATGACAGCCTATTAACGCAGGCGGTGTCGCAATTAAGCTGGTTCAGGGTCGATTTTGGATTGATGCAGGCGGATTTGCCACTTATTGTACCTGCATGGCGTGAAAAACCGGAATCGCGAAGGAGCAAACTACAATGACATTCGATAAGAAATTAGCTGGCGGATTTCTGTCCTTAATTTGCTTTCTGGTGGCAAGCCGGGTGATCCCGCACCCGCCGAATTTTACCCCGGTCCTGGCAGTTGCTGTCTTTGCGCCTTATTTTGCGCGTGATCTGTGGATTGCGATTGCTGTGCCGATTGTGGCGATGGTGCTGGCGGATCTGATGATCGGTCTGCACAGCTCTATGGTCTGGGTTTATGGTGCGGTTGCCGCAAGCGTGGTGATGAGCCATGTTCTGCGCCATGCGTCTGCCGCATTGCCGCGGATTGGCGGGCTGGCGCTGGCGTCATCTGTGCTGTTTTTCATCACCACAAATTTCGGTGTCTGGCTGGGCAGCGGGTTTTATCCGCTGACCGCAGAAGGGCTGATGGCCTGTTATATCGCGGCGCTGCCGTTCTTTGGCAACACGCTGGCCAGCACCCTGGTCTTTTCCGGCCTGTTTTACATAGTGATGCGGATGGCCGGCCAAGATAACAGACTGGCGCAGGCCTGAGGGCCTGTCGCCGCCGCAAGCGCAGGTGAGCACACCGCCCCATATTTTCATCTTTGGCCTTGGGTATGTCGGCCGCCATCTGGCACAGATGCTGAGCCAGGATGGCTGGCAGATCACCGCCACCACCCGCCAGCCCGGCAGGCTGGCCGGACAGCTGCCGGACAGCTGGCGTTTGTTGCCATTCAGCGCTGAAGCCCCCCTTGCACAGCTGGATACGCATCTGGCCACAGCCACCCATTTGATTTCCAGCATTGCCCCGCAGGCCGGCCAGGATCCGGTTCTGGCGCATCATGCAGATGAGATCGCCGCCTTTACCGGCTGGACTGGCTATCTGTCTGCCACATCGGTTTACCCTGACCAGCCTGAAGGATGGGTTGATGAAGATACACCAGCTGTTCCTGTGACCGCGCGCGGCACAGCCCGGCTGGCCGCAGAGCAGAAATGGCAGGAAGCCGGAGGGGCGGAGATTTTCAGGCTGGCCGGTATTTACGGGCCAGGCCGCAATGCGCTGGCTGATCTGCGGGCCGGGAAAGCCCGCATTATCGACAAGCCCGGGCAGGTGTTTAACCGCATTCACCAGAGCGATATCAGCCGTGTGATTGCGGCGGCGATGGCCCAGCCACGCCCCGGCCGGATCATCAATCTGGCAGATCATAAACCCGCCTCACAAGGCGATGTTGTGCGATATGCTGCCCAGCTGTTGGGCATGGACCCGCCGCAAGCCATTGCCTTTGCCGAGGCAGAGATGAGCGAGATGGCGCGCAGTTTTTATACCGCCCAGCGGCGCATAAGATCACAGATCATCGGCCCGGAGCTGGGGCTTGAGCTGTTCTATCCTGATTATGAAAGCGGGCTGAAGGCTATTCTGGCAGCAGAGCAGGGCTGAGAGGTTCAGGCTGAGATTTTGGGGGCCAGGCTGCCTGAGGCATAGCGGGCGGCCATATCGGCCAGTGCCACAGGTTTGATTTTCTGCGCATTGCCCGCCGTGCCGAACCGTTCAAACCGGTCACGGCACAAGGATTCCATTGCGTCAGCAGCCGGTTTCATGAATTTGCGCAAATCAAATTCAGACGGGTTTTGCCGGGCGACTTTGCGGATCATGCCGGCCATCGCCAGACGGCAGTCAGTGTCAATATTCACTTTGCGCACACCATGTTTGATGCCGCGTTCAATTTCGCTGATCGGCACGCCATAGGTTTGCGGCATATCGCCGCCAAATTCATTGAAGATATCCTGCAATTCCTGCGGCACAGACGAGGAGCCATGCATGACCAGATGCGTGTCCGGCAGGCGGCGGTGAATATCTTCAATCACATGCATTGCCAGAATATCACCATCTGGCTGGCGCGAGAATTTATAGGCGCCATGGCTGGTCCCCATCGCGATAGCCAGCGCGTCAACCTGTGTCGCGCGCACAAAATCAACCGCCTGTTCAGGGTCAGTCAGAAGCTGATCTTCAGACAGTTTGCCTTCCGCCCCATGGCCGTCTTCTTTATCACCCATGCCGGTTTCCAATGAGCCCAGCACGCCCAATTCGCCTTCAACAGACACCCCGCCATGATGCGCCATTTGAGTCACATCTGAGGTGATCTGAACATTATAATCATAGGAGGCCGGGGTTTTGCCGTCAGCTTCCAGAGAACCGTCCATCATCACTGAGGTAAAGCCATATTGAATCGCGGTCATGCAGGTGGCTGCAGAATTGCCATGATCCTGATGCATGCAAATCGGAATATGCGGATAAACAGCGACCAGACCTTTGATCAGAGACTGCAGCATCAGATCACCTGCATAGCCCCTGGCCCCGCGGCTGGCCTGGAGGATCACAGGGGCATCAACAGCATCAGCTGCCTTTAGAATCGCCAAACCCTGTTCCATATTATTGATGTTAAAGGCCGGGACGCCATAGCTGTTCTCAGCGGCATGGTCCAGGATCTGTCTTAGGGTTACAAGCATGACGATCTCATTTGACTGACAATAATTTTTCCCCCTCAGACAATGCGCTTTTTTACCTGATACCGCAATTCTTAATCCATATGATTCTGACAGAATCAGATATTTTTATACCTTTCCACCTCATCAGCAGAGCCGAAAATAAGAGGGATTCGCTGATGCAGATGATCAGGGGTGATATCCATAATATGCTGCTTTCCGTCAGTTGCCGCCCCGCCGGCCTGTTCAATTAAAAAGCTGATCGGATTGGCCTCATAGACAAGGCGCAGACGCCCGGCCTGATAACCATCACGGCTGTCTTCAGGATATAAAAATACCCCGCCGCGGCGCAGAATGCGCCAGCTGTCCGCCACCAGAGAGCCTGCCCAGCGCATATTGAAATTCTTTGCCCGCACGCCGTCACTTCCGGCCAGAAGCTGGTCAATATAGTGCCGGGTTCTGTCAGACCAGTGGCGCTGATTGGCCGCGTTGATGGCAAATTCAGATGTTGTTTTCGGGATCGCCACCTGCCAGTCCATCTGTCTGTAGGTGCCGGTATCATCCAGACAAAAGGCAAACGTGCCTGCCCCGCAGGTCAGGATAAGGGCGGTCTGGGGGCCATAGGCAAAAAAGCCGGCCGCCAGCTGTTCACGCCCGGGGCGCAGCAGATTATCGCCTGAACGCGGATAAATCGAAAAAATCGTGCCGATGGTCAGGTTGGTGTCAATATTCGAAGACCCATCAAGCGGATCACACGCACAAACAAGGTCAGCATCAGCAGACAGACAAACCGCCGCTTCGCGTTCTTCTGAGAGATAGGCGTGAAGGCCGGTATTCCGGAGGGCCTGTTCGATCAGCTGGTCAGCCATCACATCCAAGGCTTTTTGATCATCCCCGTCAGCATTTTCCGCCCCGGTCACATCACCTAAGGCGGCCTGGCCAATCCCGTTCTGTGCCGCCAGCCGGGCAATGTGAACAGACGCTTCGGCAAGGCCAAGAAGGCTGGCCTGAACCACAGAGGGCAGCGTGCCCCCTGCGGTGGTCTGCAGAAAAGAGCGGAGGTCAAGATGATCACAAGCAGAGCGGGTCATAGAGCTGAGCCAAATAAAAGAGTAAACCAAGATAAGCGCGGCCAGATGGCCGGACAAAAAAGACCCGAGCCACCGTGATGATGCCTCGGGCCAGAAATGATGAGCAGAAACGGCGTGCCGTTTCCTGCCTATTCGCGGTTGCCCAGAAGCTGGACCATAAACAAGAACATGTTGATGAAATCCAGATATAAGGTCAGCGCGCCATGAATCGATTTACGGCCCGCCACTTCGCGGCTGTCGCCCGCATAATAGATAGATTTGATCTTCTGTGTGTCATAAGCGGTCAGGCCGGCAAACAACAGCACACCCACCACAGAGATCAGAAATTCAAGTCCGGATGAGCCGAGGAAGATATTGACGATAGAGGCCAGGATAAGCCCCACCACACCAACAATCAGAAAGCCGCCAAGCGCGGTCAGATCGCGCTTTGTTGTATAACCGAACAAAGACAGGGCGGCAAACGCACCTGCGGTGATGAAAAAGGCCCTGGCCACGCTGGCGCCGGTAAAGGCAAACAGGATCGTGGACAAAGACAGCCCCATCACTGTGGCATAGATATAAAACAGGGTCCGGGCCTTGGCCGGTGACATGCTGTTAATCCGGAAGCTGATCCACATGACCATCGCCAGAGGCGCAAACATGATGACATACATCAGAGGTGTGCCAAACAAAAGCTGGCCAAAAGCGGGGTTTGCCTGAACCATCAGCTTGGTGCCGAAGGCGGCAAAGCCGGTCAGGGCAAGGGCTGTTGTCATATGATTATAGACGCCCAGCATGTAGCTGCGTAAACCGGCATCAATCGAGACGGATTGGCCGGCCACAGATGACGCGTAACGGTTTTCCTGCATTTCAAGCTCCTTTATGAGATGAAAAAAGAGTTTCATTACGGGGAGGACATGCACATCACGCTTCCCCACGACCTTTAATTTAATGATGATCGGGGCCGGATTCAAGTACAGATCACGTGTGCGCCTGCCGACAAATGGTCACATCAGCCCGGCGGCGGCCATCTGAGAGGCGCGCAGACGCACTGAGTCAGATTTCAGCTGGCCACAGGCGGCCAGAATATCGCGCCCGCGCGGGGTTCTGACAGGTGAGGCATAACCCGCCTTCATCACTATTTTTGCAAATTTATCAATGGTCTCATCATCAGAACAGCTGTGATCTGTACCCGGCCAGGGATTGAAGGGGATCAGATTAATCTTTGAGGGAATGCCTTTGATCAGCTGGACCAAGGCTTTGGCATCAGCTTCTGTATCATTGACCCCGGCCAGCATCACATATTCCCAGGTCACACGGCGGGCATTGGACAGGCCAGGATAGACCCTGACCGCATCAATCAGCGTTTTAAGGTTATATTTGCGGTTAATCGGGACCAGCTGATCACGCAGATCATCACGCACCGCATGTAAAGAGATCGCCAGATTCACACCCAGATCATCACCACATTTTTTAATTTCAGGCACAATGCCAGAGGTGGATAAGGTCACCCGCCTCTTGGACAGGGCAATGCCTTCGCCGCTCATGATGATCTTCAGCGCTTTGGCCACATTATCATAATTATATAACGGCTCGCCCATCCCCATCAGCACAATATTGGTCAGCCGCCTGTCCGGGTTGCCCGCCGGCCAGTCGCCCAGCTGATCCATCGCCAGCAGAACCTGGCCACAGATTTCATCAACGCTGAGGTTGCGGACCAGTCGCTGGGTGCCGGTATGACAAAAAGAACAGGTCAAAGTACAGCCCACCTGCGAGGAGATACATAAGGTGCCGCGATCAGCATCAGGGATATAAACCGTTTCAGCTTCCTGGCCGTCAGCCAGCTTGATCAGCCATTTAATGGTACCGTCTGATGAATCCTGGCGGCGTGAGACAACAGGCCGGTCAGCGTGGAAATGCTGCGCCAGCAAGGCCTGAACAGGTTTGCCCAGATCTGTCATATCAGCAAATTCAGTCAGGCCATGACGCCAGACCCAGCGCCAGAGCTGGCGCGCCCGGAACCGGGGCAGCTGAAGCTGGCTGACCTGTTCTTCAAGCTCTGCCAGCGACAGGCCCAATAACGGTGTTCTGGCCTCTTGCAGCGTTTCGTTCACATCTTGCCCTTTGTTCTGCTGCCAGCCTTACGGGCAGGCTTTATCCAGAAACGATTTTGCCGCGGTAAATCCCGCCAGCGAATATTCATCTATGGTTTGGTTATTGCGGCTGGACACACCGGTCACAATCAGCTTTGCGCCCCGTTTCATCGCCGCGATCAGCTTCATATCATCTTCAGGCCCCTGTGACCAGGCCCGGTTATCCAGCGTGAACAGGGTGGATTTTTTCTTATCAACCGAAAAATCAACCTCGCTTTGCTTTTTATAGCGGTAGCCGGCCAGCACAGACACAACATTGCGTTCTGCCTTGCCCGGCCCGTGAGAGACAAACACCCGGGTTTCGCCGCGGTTTGACCTGTCATAATCGCCGCGCAGTTTTTTCGGCACACTGGACATAAAACAGATCCGGCCTTTCGCGGTTTCCTGTTTATAGACCATCCAGTCCTTGAACCCTTTCAGCTCTTCTGTGTTTGCTTCTGCCTGACCTGTGCCCAGGACCAGACCCAAAAAGAAGAGCGTAAACGCTGTGACAACATACTTGCCTGTCATGATTTTCCCCGCATTTTAACGCCGTGATTTACCAGATTATGAAAAGGCCCATAGCCCACGCGGTGAAGAATCGCAAAACTTTAACCGGGGAGCAAGGCTTTTTCATGCATCACTTAACCAGAAAAAAGGGCAATTTCATGTCGTGTTTCTGTTTTTTGATGGGTGGAAAGCGTCAAAATGGATGAAAACGTACCGGAAATGGATTTAAACCTTGTAACCACACCGGCAGTCCCGTTAACTAGGGATATGGGAACTGGCTATACACCTGTCAAATCGAAAGGTTTGACAAAATGGGACACGCTGCTCGTTCGCGTTGGACGCGACCGGGACAGAACCGCTTTTGCAGAATTGTTTGAACATTTTGCACCACGCATCAAATCTTTCCTGTTGCGGCTGGGCACAGATGAGTCCGTTGCTGAGGAAGTCGCCCAGGAAGCGATGATTATGGTGTGGCGGCGGGCAGAGACCTATGATGCCCGCCAGTCAGGGGCCAGCACATGGATTTTCACCATCGCCCGCAACAAACGTATTGACCGGCTGCGCCGTGAAAACAGGCCGCTGCCCGATATGACTGACCCGAGCCTGGCGCCAGAAGACGTCGAAACAAGCGATATTTTCGTCTTCAGACAGCAAGAAGAGAAGAAAATCCGCCACGCTTTGAAAAATTTACCCGAAGAGCAAGCCAAAATGATCTTTTCTGCGTATTACGAAGAAAAGTCACACAGGGAAATCGCTGATGAGAGCGGAGTCCCCCTTGGCACGGTTAAATCGCGGATTAGATTGGCGTTGAACAGATTGCGTGCGCATCTGGACGAGCCAGAAGGAATTTGGAAGTCATGAACGAACAGGCAACATTGAATACGCAAGTACTTGATGCTCTGCTGCTTGATTATGCCACAGGGGCCCTGTCTCGGCCGCTGGAGATTCTGGTGGAGACACATCTGGCGATGAATGAGGCAAGCAGCCAGTCCATGCGCATGCTGATGCAGCTGGGCGGGATTCTGCTGGAAGATTGTGAGCCGGTATCTCTATCAGAAGGGGCGCTGGAAAAAGTGATGTCCCAGCTGGGCCATCATGACACAGACACAAACGGGGCGGGGGCAAAGATCCATTCGCGCTCTGAATGGCTGCCGCATCCCATCGCAAATTATGTGCCCTCAGCAGATTGCAAGAGAAGCTGGCGGCGCGCCGGCATCGGGATCATGGAAACCGATATTGATTTCGGTGATACAGGCGGTCAGGCGAAAATCTACCGTATCTCGCCAGGCACAGCGGTTCCCATTCACACCCATACAGGGGCCGAAGTCACGCTGGTTCTGTCCGGCGGCTTTACAGATGAGACCGGCAGCTATGGCCCTGGTGATATTTCCATTCAGGAAGCCGGCGGCGAGCATCAGCCCGTGGCTGATGATGATGGCGAATGCATTGTCTATGCCGTCAATGAAGGCCAGATCAGGCTGACCGGCCCGATTGGCCGTGTTCTGAACCTGTTGGTGAACTGAGCTTTATATCCAGATAAACAGACTGAGCAGGCTGGCCACCGCCACCAAGGTAAGGTGCAGGCGCAGGCCGCGCATCCAGCCTTGCCATATCTGATCAGCGATCAGCTTCAGATCAATCATCAGAGCCGCCAGAAAACATAAGATCAGAACAAGAGCGGCCAGCTGTGCCGGCAAAAACAACGCTGCCCAGCCGATAAGAGACGGGATCACAGACCAGATCAGCCAGCGCCCGGCCGAAGAGTCAGGCGCGCCGGAAGCCGCCACCCGGCCCCAATGCAGCCCGCCTAAAAAGCTGAGGATAATGGCGGCATAGCCGATCAGAAGGCGGGAGAAGTCAAGCCCGGCGATATCAACTCCCAGCCCGCCGGCAACCACACAGCCCAGAAACGGCAATGCCCCGGCATAGCCCAGGATACGGGCCATAACAGGCGCGGAAGGCGCGGAGGATAAGCTCTGCTGCGGGTCTGTCATCATCTTATCCTGCCTCCAGAAGTAGGAGGACGGAGGGCAGAATACGCGCGGTGATGAGGGCCACCCCTTGAGTGTTGGGGTGCAGCCCGTCCGGCAGGTTTAACTGAGGCTGAAGCGCAACCCCGTCCAGAAAAAACGGATAGAGGTCAATTGCAAATTCTGTGGCCAGTTCAGGATAGATAGCGTCAAACTGTTGTCTGTAGTCCGGGCCGAGATTGACCGGGGCCAGCATACCGCACAACAACACCGCAATCCCGTCGGTGCGCAGGCGGGTCAGCATCGCATGCAGATTGGTGCGGGTCTGTTCAGGGTTCAGCCCGCGCAGCAGATCATTGCCGCCAAGCACAAGAACAACCGCATCCGGCCGGTCAGCCAAAGCCCAGTCCAGACGGGCCAGACCGCCAGCGGTGGTATCACCGGACACACCGGCATTTAACACCTTCACATCACGGCCAGCAGCGGTAAGCGCGGCCTGAAGCTGTTCAGGAAACCCCTGGCCCGCATCCAGCCCGTAACCCGCCACAAGAGAATCCCCATAGACCATTAATTTTTGCTGGGCCGCCGCGCCAGACAGGCTGGCCGCCATCATCACAGCCGCGCTGAGCCAGATGAGGACATGGTTGCAGCCGGCTGTACAGAAATTTTTCACAGAAAACATGTTTGCCCTGTCTTGGCAGACCCGCCTGTGACGCCCATATAAAGCGAGAGGTCAGCCAATCATTTAAAATGTTTTTTCCTCACCCACAGCTATCATCAGCACAGGATCACTAAAGGATGACATCCTCAGCCAGAGATAATGCGTCAGCGCCGTCAAATCAAGCCGACCAGCCCGCAGCCGTAATTGAACTGAAAGATGCCTGGCTGCGCCTGCGCAGCCGGTCCGGCACAACAGATATCTTAAAAGGCATCAATCTGGCGATTCCGGGCGGCCAGCATGTGGCCGTGGTCGGCCCGTCAGGGGCAGGCAAAACCAGCCTGCTGATGGTGATGTCTGGTCTGGAAGCGTTAAGCTCTGGTCAGGCGGTGCTGACCGGACAGGACACAACAGAGCTGAATGAAGACGCCCTGGCCGGGCTGCGGCGTGATAATGTCGGCATTGTGTTTCAGGCGTTCCGGCTGATCCCATCCATGACCGCGCTACAGAATGTGGCTGTGCCGCTGGAGCTGTCCGGCCAGGCTGATGCCAAGATAAAGGCCCGTGAGGCGTTATCCGCCCTTGGCCTTGGTCACCGGCTGAATCATCTGCCTGACCAGCTGTCCGGCGGTGAGCAGCAGCGTGTGGCGATTGCCCGGGCGATTGCCCCGCGCCCGAAAATTCTGCTGGCAGATGAGCCGACAGGAAATCTGGACAGTGCCACCGGCCAGCAGGTGATCACCCAATTATTCGCCGCCGCAAAAAGCGTCGATGCCGCCCTTGTTCTGATCACACATGATGAGGCGCTGGCCGGACAATGTGAGCGGCTGTTGCATATGGCAGATGGCCAGATTGTGGGTGACAGCCTGTCCGGGCCTGCCCAACAGAGCGCGTAAATGAACAGAATGGCTGACGATATGCCCCTGCCCGCACCACATGATCAAGCCGGAAACCAGACCCGCACGGCCCCCAGAAAGGCACATAATGAAAGCTGGGGCCTGGCCTGGCAGTTTGCCAGATGCGAGCTGCGCCATTCGGTCATGCGGTTCCGGATTTTTCTGGCCGCGCTGATGCTGGGGGTGGCGGCGATTGGCGCGGTCGGGTCTGTTGCCGAATCGATGCGGTCGGGGATCACCGATAATGCGCGCACCCTGCTGGGCGGCGATTTTGAGCTGTCCAGTCTGCATCTGCCGCCAGATGAAGAGCTGCTGGCAGAGGTCAGAGCACAGGCAGAAACATCACAGATTATCCAGATGCGGGCGATGCTGGGTACAGCTGTGGCCGGAACGTTCGGGTCTGCACGCAAGCTTGTCGAGCTGAAGGCGGTTGATGAGGCCTATCCGCTGGTGGGCGAGATCAGCCTGACCCCGGCACAGAGCCTGGCCGCAGCATTAGACGGGTTCGGGGCAGTTGTTGACCCGGCCCTGCTGCGGGCAACCGGCCTGTCTGTCGGGGATACCGCCAGTTTGGGTGAGATCACGGTGACCATTACCGCCACCCTTGATTCTGAGCCTGATCAGGCGATCAGTTTTGTCAGCTTCGGGCCGCGTCTGGTGGTCAGCACAGCCACATTGGCCGCCTCCGGCCTGCAACAGGAAGGCGCCTTTATCACCTACCGGCATCGTGCAGTGATGAGAGAGGCCGGCCAGCTGGATCAGCTGACAGACCGGCTGGCACAAGCGGTTGAAAACAGCCATGTGCGCCTGCGCAAAACAGATGCGGCGGCGGGCGGATTTGAACGGTTTATAGAACGCGCAGAGCTGTTTTTAATGCTGGTCAGCCTGACCGCCTTATTGATTGGCGGGCTGGGGGTCAGCGGGGCAGTGCGGGCCTGGCTGCAGAGCCGGATGACGGTGATCGCCACACTGAAATGTGTCGGGGCCACCTCACGCCTGATTTTCAGAGTCTATATGCTGCAGGTTCTGGCCATGGCCAGCTTAGGCATCGCCGCCGGTCTTGTTCTGGCCGGGCTGACCCCGTTTCTGACGGCTGAGCTGTTTGCTGATTATGTCAATGTGCCACTGGACCCGACCTTGTATCCGCGCCCGTTGCTGATCGCCGGGGCCTTTGGTTTGCTGACCACATTGGTGTTTGCGCTCTGGCCCTTGTCACGCACACAGTTTATCCGTGCTGCCCATCTGTTCAGAACCCTGGTCGCGACCCCGGCCGGCTGGCCGGGAAAGCGGGTTGTGCTGGCGGTGGCGGTCTGTTGTGCCGGTCTGCTGGGCCTGGCCCTGCTGGCCACAGCCAATATCATTTTATCGCTTGGCTTTCTGGTCGGGACCGGGGCCAGCCTGTTGTTGCTGAGCGGCCTGGGTGAAGGGGTGTTGCGGGGCTTGCGGCTGATCAGCCCGCCGCGTTATATCCCGGCGCGTCTGGCCTTGTCAGCGATCACGCGGCAGGGCTCGCCTCTGCGGTCGATTATTCTGGCCTTTGGTCTGGGGCTGTCTGTGCTGGTGGCGGTCACCTCAAGCCAGCATAATCTGATCAGCCAGTTAAATGGCCGGGCAGAAGGAGAGGCCCCGGACTGGTTTTTCATTGATATTCAACCAGACCAGATTGACCCGTTTTTAGAGCTGGTGGCCGCTAAAACCCCAGAGACAACAATTGAAAAAACACCGATGCTGCGCGGCCGGGTGACCGCCCTCAATAATGTGCCCGCCAGCCAGATAGATAAAGATGTGGAAAGCGGCTGGGTGTTGCGGGGTGACCGGGCCCTGACCTGGCAGGCGGCCCCGCCGGTTGAAGCCAAAATCATCAAAGGAGACTGGTGGCCAGCTGATTACAGCGGCCCGCCCTTATTGTCTGTCACAGATGAAATGGCTGAAGATTTTGGCCTGTCTGTCGGGGATACGGTGAGCTTGAACATTCTGGGGCGCGAGATTACCGGCGAAATTGCCAATACCCGCGAGGTGGCCTGGGAAAGTTTCCGGATCAATTTCGTGTTTGTTATGTCACCAGGTGTTCTGGATAACGCCCCGCACAGCTGGATCGCAACCACCAAATCAGCTTCTGATCAGGCCGCCGCAGATATTGAACGGGCGGTGACCGCACGCTTTACCAACATATCGGCTCTGTCTGTCAGGCAGGCGGTCAGCACAGTTGAAAAAGTGCTTGATCTGCTGGGTAATGCCATTCAATTAACTGCGGCTGTAACCTTGTTATCCGGGCTGGCGGTGCTGGCAGGAAGTGTGGCCACATCAGAAGCCCAGCGGATTTCTGATTCCATTATCTTAAAAGTTCTGGGCGCGCGGCGGCTGGATATCATTTTGTCCTGGCTGTTTGAATATGCGCTTCTGGGTATCCTGACCGCGCTGGTGGCATGCGTGATCGGCACCGCTGTCAGTTGGGCCCTGATCGTCCTGTTCATTCAGGCTGAATTTATCTTTAATCTGCCGCTGATCCTGTCCACAGCCTTTATCGGGGCAGGGGTGACCACGATACTGGGCCTTATCGGCGCGATGCGCAGCCTGTCTTTCCGGCCTGCCCCTTATCTGCGTGAAACGGTCTGATCCCTGTGCCCGGATAAGAGGGCAAAAAGCGGTTCCTCTGGCCGGCGGTTTTCTGCTATAGAAGGGCGCAAGACAGGTTACACTGCAGGCGCAGGCGCAAGCGATAAGGAGACAATGAGATGTCAGGCGATAAGGTGAAAAAAGTTGTTCTGGCCTATTCAGGCGGCCTCGACACCTCAGTGATTCTGAAGTGGCTGCAGGAAAGCTATGCTTGCGAGGTGGTGACCTTTACAGCTGATCTGGGTCAGGGTGAGGATATTGAACCTGCCCGCGAAAAAGCAAAGCTGTTGGGCATCAAACAGATTTATATTGAGGATCTGCGCGAAGAGTTTGTGTCTGATTATGTGTTCCCGATGTTCAGGGCAAACGCGCTGTATGAGGGGTTATATCTGCTGGGCACATCTATCGCCCGGCCTTTGATCGCCAAACGCCAGATCGAAATTGCCCGCGAGGTGGGCGCAGATGCGGTCTCTCATGGCGCCACCGGCAAAGGCAATGATCAGGTCCGCTTTGAGCTGGGCTATTATGCGCTGCAGCCAGATATCAAGGTGATCGCGCCCTGGCGGGAATGGGACCTGGCGTCACGGACCAAGCTGATCGCCTATGCTGAAGCCAATCAGATCCCGGTGCCGAAAGACAAGCGCGGTGAGGCCCCGTTCAGTGTGGATGCCAATTTGCTGCATATTTCGGCAGAAGGCAAAGTTCTGGAAGACCCGGCGGTTGCGCCTGAAGATTATGTGTTCTCGCGCACAGTCTCGCCAGAGCAGGCCCCTGATACCGCCACCGAAATTTCGATCACCTTCAAAGGCGGTGATCCGGTCGCGATTAATGGTGTGGAGATGTCCCCGGCCACCTTGTTGACAGAGCTGAACAGGCTGGGCGGGGAAAATGCTGTGGGCCGGCTTGATCTGGTGGAAAACAGATTTGTGGGCATGAAGTCCAGAGGCATTTATGAGACCCCCGGCGGCACGGTATTGCTGGCGGCACGCCGGGCTGTTGAATCCATCACCCTCGACCGCGGCGCAGCGCATTTAAAAGATGAGCTGATGCCGCGTTATGCAGAGCTGGTCTATAACGGCTTCTGGTTCTCGCCAGAACGTGAAATGCTGCAGGCAGCGATCGATAATTGTCAGCATATGGTGAATGGCGAGGTGCGGCTGAAGCTGTATAAGGGCAATGTGATCATCACCGGCCGGACATCACCCAATTCGTTATATTCAGAAGAGCTGGTCACCTTTGAAGAAGGCGCGGCTGATTATGATCATCATGACGCATATGGCTTTATCCGGCTGAACGCGCTGCGGCTGCGGGTGCTGGAATCAGCCCGTCGCAAGCTGATGCCATAGCCCCGCACGCATAAGCGGTCAGAGATTATTCATCACAAACCGGGCCGTGGTCTTTGTCATCCAGCGGCTTTTGCTTGAACAGGACAAACCGGGTCGGGGCAAGCGCATAGCCTGAATCGCGCAGCCCTGTCTTGCACGGGGCAACATAGCCGACCGTATAGGCGGCATTGCCGTTTGAATGTTTGGCATATTCTTTATATTGCGGTGTGGAAACCCCGATTAAAATCGCAATTGTGATCACAATCATTGGCATTGGACTGGTCCTTTCTTTCTTATTATCCGTGTGTATACACAGATGCCCCTATCTTACGCTGATTAACTTTTGCGATAAATGAGGTGATTTGCAGACCAGATTTTGGCCAGAATCAGGCCAGAGCTGTTTCCCGCCCAAAAAAAGGCCCTGCCAGAACCGGCAGGGCCATCATTCAGATCAGATGATATCAGGGGTCAGCCCGCCATACGTGAGGCGACATTTTCCCAATTGACCAGATTATCCAGGAAATTGGTCAGGTATGCCGGGCGTTTGTTCCTGAAATCAATATAGTAGGAATGTTCCCACACATCACAGCCGAGCAGCGCGGTCTGGCCAAAACATAAAGGGTTCACCCCGTTTTCGGTTTTGGTGATCGAAAGGCTGCTGTCTGCATTCTGGACCAGCCAGCACCAGCCTGAGCCGAACTGGCCAACACCAGCTGCCACAAACTGTTCTTTAAACGCATCAACAGAGCCAAATTGTGCCGTAATGGCCGCTTCCAGCTCAGACGGCATCTGCCGGCCTGACGGGCCCATCATTTCCCAGAACTGGATATGATTCCAATGCTGGGAGGCGTTATTGAAAATGCCGTTCTGGGCAACCGCACCTGACTGGTAGGTGCCGGTAATGATTTCTTCAAGTGAGCTGTTTTCCCATTCGGTGCCCGCAATCAGCTTGTTGCCATTGTCAACATAGGCCTTGTGGTGCAGATCATGGTGAAATTCCATGGTTTCCTGGCTCATACCGCCTGCGGCAAGAGCATCATAAGCATAAGGCAGTTCAGGTAAGTCGAAAGCCATTTTCATCTCCTTATTGGTGGCCAGAAGACCGCCGCGAAGCCCGGCAAAACCGGCCCCGTTTCATGACGGTGGTTCACAAGCATAGATATGCTACATCCGCCCTTAAAGATAAACCCGTTTTGTGAAAATTCCAGAGCACAGAAAAACAGAAGGCTGAGGCCTGAAAATCCGGCTTGTGGAATTTTGTCCGGTGACTATCATGTAGGCTGATTTTTCCTGTTCAGACCTTACGCCGTTTTATTCAAGGCTGGTCTGTCTTATCCACTATTGTGAATGAGGATGCGTATAATGAAGCTTTCTGATCCGTCTCTGCTGAAAACAGATGCCTTTATCAACGGAGCCTTTGTCAGTGCCCCGCAAGATAAGCGATTTGCCGTGAAGAACCCGTCCACCGGCGACATTGTTGCTGAGGTCGCTGATTTCGGGGCAGACGGGATCACAGCCGCGATTGACGCTGCAGAGGCTGCCCGCAAGGGCTGGGCCGCCACCACCGCCAAGGAACGGGCCGCCATCCTGCGCCGCTGGAATGATTTATGTCTGGAGCATGCAGATGATCTGGCCACCCTGCTGACCGCTGAAATGGGCAAGCCTCTGGCTGAAGCCAAAGGGGAAATTCTCTATGGCACAAGTTTCATTGACTGGTTTGCCGAAGAAGCCAAGCGGGTGTCAGGTGATGTTCTGGAAAGCCCGTTTCCGGATAAAAAATTCCTGGTGCTGAAACAGCCGGTGGGCGTGTTTGGCGCGATCACCCCGTGGAATTTCCCGAATGCGATGATCACACGCAAATTATCACCCGGGCTGGCCGCGGGCTGTACCTGTGTGCTGAAACCTGCTGAACAGACACCCTTATCCGCACTGGCGCTGGCCGAGCTGGCCAAGCGGGCCGGATTCCCAGATGGCGTGATCAATATCGTCACCGGCATGGATGCCCCGGCCATGGGTGAGGCGTTATGTGCAGATGACCGGGTGCGCAAAATTACCTTTACCGGCTCAACAGAAGTGGGCCGGATTTTAATGCGCCAGTCCGCAGACACAATCAAGAAAATCAGCCTTGAGCTGGGCGGTAACGCGCCGCTGATTGTGTTTGATGATGCAGATCTGGATGAAGCGGTAGAAGGCGCGATTGCGTCAAAATACAGAAATGCAGGCCAGACTTGTGTCTGTGCCAACCGGATTTTTGTACAGGCCGGGATTCATGATGCCTTTGCCAAAGCGCTGAGCGATAAAGTGGCGGCCATGAAAGTCGGAGACGGGTTTGAAGAGGGCGTGGCCCAGGGCCCGATTATCGACCAGCAGGGCTTTGATAAAATCAACCGCCATATTGAAGATGCCAAAAACAAGGGCGGGACCGTGCTGACCGGCGGGGCCCCGCATGAAAAAGGCGGCACATTTTTCCAGCCGACCGTGCTGACCGGCGCCACATCAGAAATGGATTTATATGGCGAAGAAACCTTCGGGCCGGTTGCCGCTCTGTTCAAGTTTGACACAGAAGATGAGGCGATTACGGCAGCCAATGACACCATCTTCGGGCTGGCCGCCTATTTCTTCACCAAAGATACCGCCCGGCTGTTCCGGGTATCAGAAGCGCTGGAATATGGCATGGTGATCGCCAATACAGGGGCCTATTCCTCAGAGGTCGGCCCGTTTGGCGGGGTCAAGGCCTCTGGCCTGGGCCGTGAGGGATCAAAATACGGTATTGATGAATTTCTGGAAATGAAGCTGATGGTGATAGGCGGCGTCTGATTTCCGCCGCCTATGCCGAAGGCTGAATGTTTCAGGTTTTCAGCAGCCTGATCAGGCTGGAGGTATCATTGCGCCCGAAGCCGCGCGCAGACAAGGCGGCATAAAACTGGGCCACCAGAGCGGTGACAGGCAGTTGCGATCCGTTCTGGCTGGCTTCAGCCAGACAAATCCGCAAATCTTTGCGCATCCAGTCAACCGCAAAACCAAAGTCAAATTCATCCCTGACCATGGTGGTGCCCCGGTTTTCCATCTGCCAGGACTGGGCCGCACCGCCAGAAACAACACCCAGAACCTTGTCCATATCAAGACCGGCATTCTGGCCGAAATTCAGCGCTTCTGACAGGCCCTGAACAAGCCCGGCAATACAGATCTGATTGACCATTTTGGTCAGCTGGCCTGCCCCGGCCGGACCCATATGAGTCACCCGTGCACCATAACAGCCCATCAAAGCTTCCGCCCGCGAATAAGCCGCCTCATCGCCGCCGCACATCACCGTCAGCTTGCCGCCTTCTGCCCCGGCCTGACCGCCGGACACAGGAGCATCAATGAAATGCAGACCTGCGGTGCGGGCCGCAGCATGTAATTCACGTGCCACATCAGCAGAAGCGGTGGTGTTGTCAATAAACACAGCATCTGCGGCCATTGCCTGGAACGCGCCATCCGGGCCTGTTGTGACTGACCGGATATCGGCATCATCACCCACACAAGCAAACACAAACTCACAGCCCTTGGCCGCCTCAGCAGGGGTGCCTGCCTTATCACCGCCATGTTCAGCCACCCATTTATCTGCTTTTTCGGCGGTCCGGTTATAGACAGTGACCTGATGGCCTGCTGCCTGCAGATGCCCGGCCATCGGATAGCCCATTACGCCCAGACCTAAAAACGCGACTTTTGCCACATGAATTCTCCTTAAATTTATACAGACACTCACCAGACCTGATCTCAGGGCTGGCGGTGTTTATCATTTGCCCATCAAGACTACTGAACAGGATGAAGACAAGTCCAGCGCTTTTCAGCAGAAGGTGAAGGCTGATTTTTGCTGGTCAGCACAGCCTGGCATGCTATGATGCTGTCGCCCGTCCTACCCGGAAGATAACAGGGGGCGGCCAGTCCTGGGGCAAGTGAGAGTAGCCATGTCGGTTTTTGTAAATGATGAACATGTTGAAATCCTGATTTCAGAGTCAGAGATTAAAGCCCGTTTGAATCATCTGGCAAAAGACATCTCTGATACCTATCAGGCCTCAGAACAGCTGGTGGTGATCGGCCTGTTACGCGGCTCTTTCATCTTTATTGCTGATCTGGTCAGGCGGCTGAACCTGCCGGTTGAGGTGGATTTCATCACCGTGTCCAGCTATGGCAACAAGATGGAATCCAGCCGTCAGGTCCGCATTATCAAGGATCTGGAAACCTCAATTGAAGACCGAGATGTGCTGGTGGTTGAAGATATCATCGATACCGGCCACACCCTGGCCCAGGTTCTGCAGATCATGCAGACCCGCAAGCCGAAAAGCCTGTCTGTCTGTACCTTGCTGAACAAGCCGTCCCGGCGTGAGGTAGAGGTGGATGTGCGCTGGACAGGTTTTGATATTCCGGATGAATTTGTGATCGGCTATGGCATTGATTATGCCCAGCAGGGGCGCAACCTGCCGCATATCGGCTTTGTGCGCAAACCCTGACGCAGACCAGGGTTACCCCTTATCCCAACAGCGCCTCTTCATAACGGTAGGTGGATAAAGGGTCTGCACCTGTATCCGTGATCACCACCTGTTCTTCCAGCTTGACGCCTTCACGCCCGCCTTCGGCCCCGATATAGGCTTCGACACATAAGGTCATGCCAACCTCAAGCTGGCCGTCATAACCGTGATGGTCGACATCTTCAGGATAGCGGATACAGGGATATTCATCACATAACCCAACCCCATGTGCCAGAACCCCATAACGCAAAGCGCGGAATTCTTCGGGCAGGCGGTGGGCCTTGGCAGTGGCTTCAGCAAAGCTCATCCCCGGCTGCAGCAGGCCGATATTCGTCATCACATGTTCATAAGCCACCTGATAGAGCCGTTTTTGTTCATCCGTCGGCGCCACATCGCCGACAATCCAGCTGCGCGAGATATCACAGCAATAGCCATAGGTCGAGACAAGGTCTGTATCAAACGCCAGCATATCACCCGCCTGCATCACCCGCGGGCCGCATTCCTGAAACCAGGGGTTGGTGCGCGGCCCGGACGACAGTATCCGGGTTTCAATCCATTCCCCGCCGCGCCGGATATTGCCTGCATGAAGTTCGGCCCAGACATCATTTTCAGATACGCCCGGCCTGACCGCATGACGCATTTCTTCGACCGCCTGCTCGCACGCATGTATCGCACAACGCATCGCGTTCAGCTCGTTCTCATTCTTGATCGCCCGGGCATGCTCGCTCAGCACCTGACCTTCCAGCACATCAACCCCGGCCGCCAGCAAGGCGGCATAGCCTGCAGTTTCAATCTTATCCACCGCAAGACGTTTATTGCCGGGCGCATATGTTGCCATCAGATCTGTGATCTGTTGTGTAAAGGCGGCGGCATGTTCATCTGTGCGGTTGCCGGTTTCAAAATAGAAAAAAGACGCCCCGCCCCTGACCTCAGCAACAAGAGGCAGATGGGCAGAAAGATGCTCACAATTATGGAAATCAAATAAGATAACCTGACCTGACGGCGGCACAAAACAGGCCCGGGCCGCGTTATGAGCGATCCATAACTGCATATTGGTGGTGTCTGTTGCATAACGGATATTCAACGGATCAAACAAGAGCAGGCCCGCACAGTCATGCGCCTGTATCTGTTGTTGCAGGCGGTCAAGACGATATTCACGCAAAGACGGCATATCCGGAGCGGTGAGGCCCGCGGCTGCCCATTCAGAAAAGGCAAGGGCGGTTGGCCCGATTTCAACACGATCATTCAGATCAGGCGTGCCATCTGGTTTCAGATGCGCGCGCCGGGACGGGTCAATCTTCCGGTTGGACCCGACAAATACTGATTCCATGCTTTTGCCTCCTTGTATCTGATGGTGTCATCCTTTCCCTTATGTTTCAGCGTGAGACGGAAATACACAGCCCCTCATTCAGCAAGCGACAGAAATCAAGATAAATGCGCTATCCGGCGGCGGTTGGTTATCTGTCCGTCAGCTTTGCGTGGTCTGTATCTGGACCCCGGCTTCAAGGGTTTTGTGAACCGGGCATTTATCGGCTATCTGCATAAGCTGGTCACGCTGGGCATCTTCAAGCGGGCCGGTCAGTTTAATCTGTCTGGTCATCTGATCAAGCCGGGATGAGGCCAGCAAATCCTGTTGATGGATTTTGGCGTGGCTGAGCTGAATCTGAACATCATCCAGCGGCCAGCCTTTGCGCCGGGCATACATCTTCACGGTCATCGCGGTACAGGCCCCCAGCCCCGCCAGCAGAAAATCATAAGGCGCAGGACCCGTGTTCAGCCCGCCAGGCACAGAGACCGGTTCATCCGCGCGCAGATTATGTTCACCTGCCAGAATATCCTGGGCGAAATCCCCGTCAGAGCTGGTGTTCACATCCACCTCTCCTTCGCTGGCCCGGGTGAGCTTTGCAGGCTCGCCAAGGCAGCGGCGGGCCCAGGCCGAGATCATGTCAGCGGCAAACTGGCTGTCTTCTGTTTTGCTGAGCAGATGATCAGCCTGATCAAGAGAGAGAAAAGATTTCGGATGTTTGGCCGCGGTGAAAATGGCCGCCGCATTGTCAATCCCGACAATCGCATCACGCGGGGCATGCAGAATGAGCAAATCATGAGACAGTTTTTTTATGTGATCTGTAGACAGACGGTGTTTCAAATCCTGAACAAAATCAGCACCAATTTCAAATGGCCGGCCGCCGATTTTCACCTCTGCCCGGCCCTGGCTGAGGATCGTGTCGATATCCTGTTCAACCAGATGCAGGACATGACCGGGTTCAGCAGGTGCACCGATGGTGGCAATACCGGTCACAGACGCAATATCAGGGGCCACCGCCAGTACCGCCGCCCCGCCAAGAGAATGGCCGATCAGCAGCTGCGGGGCCAGATTGTGAAGACCAAAAGACTGGCTGGCCATAAAGGCGGCGGCCGCGCGCAAATCCGCCAGATTGGTGTGAAAGCTGGTCGTTGCAAAATCACCTTGTGACTGGGCAAGGCCGGTAAAGTCAAACCGCAGAACCGCAAGGCCGGACAAAGACAGGCTTTCGGCAATCCGTTTTGCCGCGGTGATATCTTTGGAACAGGTGAAACAATGCGCAAACAACGCCGCCCCGCGAAAGGGGCTGAGCGGCAGATGCAGGCGCCCGGCAAGGGTCTGGCCGGTTTCGTTCTGAAACTCTACGTTTTGTATATAGGGCATGTGTGATCGTCCTTTTCGCAATTGTCCGAACCCGGAACCGCATAAAAAAGACGTCTTTATTTTACCCTACTTTTGCCTGCAGCCGGGCTACAGGCGCACAACATAGCGGCCCTGAATTTTTCCTTTCAGAATATCCTGACCGGCCTGGGCCAGATCATCAAGTCCGATTTCAGTTGAGATGCTGTCCAGCTTGTCCAGCGGGAAATCCGCCGCCAGCCGCGCCCAGGCCTGAACCCGGCTGTCATAAGGCTGGTTAACCGAATCAATGCCCAGAAGATTAATCCCGCGCAACAAAAAGGGAATCACACTGGCCGGGACCTGAAGCCCGCCGGCATTGCCAATCGCCGCCGCAGAACAGCCATATTTCAGCTGGCCAAGGATACGGGCCAGCATCTCGCCGCCCACATTATCAATACAGCCTGCCCAACGTTCAGATTCCAAAGGCCGGGCAATCGCTTCGGCCAGCTCAGCACGGGGGACAAGCGTGCCCGCGCCCAGATCGCGCAGATAGGCGCCTGATTCCTCCACCCGGCCAGTGACCGCCGCCACCTCATAGCCAAGGGCCGCCAGCAACGCGATTGAGAAGGACCCCACCCCGCCAGCTGCCCCGGTGACCAGAACCTCACCCTTATCCGGGCTGAGCCCATGTGATTCCAGAGCCTGAAGCGCAAACACAGCTGTAATCCCGGCGGTACCGAAAATCATGGACTGGCGCAGGTCAAGCCCGTCAGGAAGCGGCACCAGCCAGTCTGCCTTCACAGAGGCTTTTTCCGCATAACCGCCATGCCAGACCTCGCCAATACGAGAGCCGGTCGCGATTACCTTATCGCCAGCCTGATAGCGCGGATCGCGGCTGTCCAGAACCTCACCAGCAAATTCAACACCCGGAATCCGCGGAAACTGGCGAATCAGCCCGCCCTTGCCATTCAGACACAATCCATCTTTATAATTGAGGCCCGCATACCGTACCGCAACCGTGACCTCACCTTCAGGTGAGAGAAACCCGTCATCCAGCTCTTCAACAGACAGCACAGAGCGGCCATCTTCGGCCTGGTTCATCACAACAGCTTTGAACATAAAACACCCTCCAAATTTCTCTGGTCAGAAGTGTGTCACAGCCCTTGTTGAATGACAAAGCCGAATTGCACAGACCCACCAGATTTGTTACCACAGAACAAGAGACCCACGCAGGCAAAACAGGACATAAACCAGATGTCAGCTTATCAGAACCAGCCCCCCCAGCTGGCCTTTGCGGCCCTGCAAGACAGCCCGGATGCGGTGCTGATTGATTGCCGGACACGCGCAGAATGGGTGTATGTGGGCGTGCCTGTTCTGCCGGAAGGCGGCGCAAAGACCGCCTTTATTGAATGGGTGGATATGGCCGGCAGGCCGAATCCTGATTTTGCGGCCCAGGTGAGGGAAGTTGCCGGGCCGCAGACACCCATTTACCTGCTCTGCCGTTCGGCTGTACGATCAGAGATGGCCTGCCAGTTTCTGGCCGAATCAGGGTTTGAGACATTGGTTAACATCACAGAAGGATTTGAAGGTGATCTGGGCCCCACCGGCCAGCGCGCCTGTATAAATGGCTGGAAATTCAGAGACCTGCCCTGGGCGCAACACTAAAGCTTTTCGGCTCATCCTTTCTGTGCTTGAGTTGATCATTGCTCAGGTCCTCAGGTTAATTTTTTATTACTAATAAAGTGTTAATTAAGGCACTATGAAGGCCGCAACAAAACGAAGGTATCGCGGCATGACGCAGACAGGCAGGTTTACGCAGCCCCCACAACAGCTGTTCAGACAGGCCCTTGATGCTGCCGGCAGTTCTGAGGATATAATGCTGTACCGCTATGCCGGCCCCTGTAGTGAGCCAAAATTAACCCAGGCGGCAGCAGAAGTCAGGCAGGCTGATCTGAGTCTGATGGTGCGGGTCCGGTTTCATTATGACAAAATTAAGAAAAAAAATATATGGATGAGGATCATC
>CALKIF010000003.1:0-2308 GCA_937988715.1 uncultured Alphaproteobacteria bacterium
CAAAATAGTGCTGGCGAACTTTAATAACCAGAACGGTCTGAAGCAAATCGGTAACGCAACATATGTGGCGACCGCGGTTTCGGGGAACGCCCAGGTGGGTGAGGCTGGGGCTGAAGGGTTCGGTACAGTGCTGTCAGGTTCTCTTGAACGTTCTAATGTGGATATCACTGAAGAGCTGGTGAACCTGATTACAGCCCAGCGGAACTTCCAGGCCTCTGCGAAAGCGATTGAGACAACAACAACCTTGACCCAGACAATCATTCAGATCAGAGGCTAAGCTGAGCTGAAGTTGGTGACGGGATAAACAGGCCGGGCAAAGGATACGTCAGATATGGATAAGATGATCCACATGTCACTGCATACGCTGGATATCGCCCTGCGCAAGCAGGCGATCAGCGCGCAGAATATGTCAAACATGAATGTGACTGGGTTCCGACGTGATGTGTATGAAAGCTTTGGCTCTCTCTATCTTCAGGCTGAAGATCAACTGGATTCTCGGGTGTTCGCGATTACTACCGGCAGTGGCACGTTTGATGAAAAACAGGGACGTTTGCGCTCTACCCAGCTGCAGACTGATTTGGCTATTGATGGTGCTGGTTTCTTTGTGTCCAAGCGCGACGGTATGGATGCGTCGTTGACACGGCGCGGTGATATGTCTGTGTCTATGGAAGGTAATCTGGTTAATGGCCAAGGGGCAGTTATTCTGTCTGAAACACTTCAGCCTATTCAAGTCCCGCCATTCCGTAAGTTGATAGTGGCCGAAGATGGCAAGCTGCTGATCGAACCGATGAATGGTGAGCCGGGCGTCACCCAGCTGATAGGGTCAATCGGCCTGGTTTCAGGTGAGGGGGTTCAACTGCGCAAAGATGATGATGGTGAAATCCGTCCAGCAGATGGGTCTGAAATCGTCACTGATCAAAATGTGAATGTGAAACAGGGCTATATTGAAGAAAGTAACGTCAATGTGATTGACGAGCTTGTTGCGTCTATGGGTTATCAGCGCAGTTATGAGATGAATATGAAGCTGATCAAAATGGCGTCTGACCTTGATCAGGGTACGGCATCCTTGCTCAGAATGCCGAACAGCTAAATCTGGCTGGTCATTTCCCCTTTTTAAATTCGTAATTTTCTTCTATTCGCCGTCAGAATTCTGACGTTTGCGAACTGGCACAAGGCTTGCAAGACCTCTGTTGCGGGCGATTTCCGCGCACAACACAGAATATGAGGTCTTTCGATGTCAACCTATGCGATGCATGTAGCCAAAACCGGCCTGAATTCACAGCAAACGAAAATGCAGATAATCGCCAACAATCTGGCGAATGTGAACACCACGGGCTTCAAAAGCGACCGGGCGAACTTCGAAACATTACTTTATCAGATCATCCGCCCCTCAGGTGAACAGACATCTGAAGATACCAATTTGGCTTCAGGATTTTCGATCGGCGCAGGTACGCGTCTTTTAAACACCAGCAAACAGCATACTCAGGGCAGTATTATCTCAACAGATAATGCGCTTGATATTGCGATTGAAGGGTCTGGCTTTTTCCAGGTGCTATTGCCGGATGGCCGTATTGGCTATACCCGTAACGGAGCGTTTGCGCGTTCTGCAGACGGGACGCTGACTACCCAATCTGGCTATGTTGTGCAGCCGGAGATTCAGATCCCTGAAGGGGTGACACAGATTAACATTTCCCAAGATGGCTTGGTCTCAGTGCAGGTTGCCGGGGCTGTGGAAGCAGACGAGGTTGGCCAGCTGACCCTGGCTGATTTCGCGAATCGTCAGGGCCTTGAACCTATTGGGGAGAGCTTCCTTATTGAAACCCCATCGAGTGGCCCACCCGTAGTAGCCAACCCGTTTGATGAAGGGTTTGGAAAGCTGTTGCAGGGCTCTTTGGAGGGTTCAAACGTAAATGTTGTCCAGCAGCTGGTGGATATGATCGAAACGCAGCGCGCTTATGAAGTGAGCTCTAAGTCGATCACATCTGTTGATGAGATGATGCGCTTTATTGCACAGAATCTCTAATTTTTTCTGACAGGGACGCTGCTATCTGATGCTTACCCGATTTTCTTCTTCTGTTTTTGCCCTTGGTCTGTGTTGCGGGTTGTCTGCCTGTTCAACATATGTTGAGGACACGGCCAGCGCGGCGTTTGAACCTGTGTTCCCGACGGTTGATCTGGCCGCTGATAATACAGACAAAAGCGGCGCGATTTATCAGCAAGGCCAGTCTGGCCTGTTTTCTGCTGACCGGCGCGCCCGCAAGGTTGGCGATATTCTGACTGTTGATTTCAACGAAGTGTTTGCCGCGAC
>CALKIF010000004.1:0-5969 GCA_937988715.1 uncultured Alphaproteobacteria bacterium
GCGCTGAAAAGCGGTAACTTCGGGGCAACAGACTTTTTTGAAAAAGCCGCGTCTTGTCTGGCGGGCCAGCCTTCGTGAACGGATAGCATCAGATGACTGAGACCACACACAGAGACCAGATTTGCGCGCTGGCGAAATCCATGTATGACCGCGGCCTGACCGCCGGGGCCAGCGGCAATATCTCTGTCAGGCTGGAGGATGGCAGCTTGCTGGTCACCCCGACCGGGGCCTGTTTCGGCCGTCTTGACCCGGCCCGCCTGTCTCATCTGGATGCAGGGGGGCGGCTGCTCTCAGGGGATGCCCCGACCAAGGAAATGCCGCTTCATGCGGCGTTTTATGAAACCCGGGCGCGGACCGGGGCGGTGGTACATCTGCATTCCTCTCATTCGGTGGCGCTGTCAATGCTGGACGGGCATGACCCTGACTGTTTCCTGCCGCCGTTGACCGCGTATTCTGTAATGCGGCTGGGCAAGGTCTCTTTGCTGCCCTATTTCCGGCCGGGCGATCCGGCGATGGGGGAGGCGGTCCGGTCTTTAGCCGGAAAGCGATCGGCGGTGATGCTGGCCAATCATGGGCCGGTGGTGGCGGGGCTGGAGCTGGAAGCGGCTGTGTTTGCCATAGAAGAGCTGGAAGAAACCGCGAAACTGGCGATGATGCTGCGCGGACTGAAACCAAATCTTCTGACAGATCTTCACATTTCTGATCTGAAGACCCATTTCAACATTGACTGGGACTGACCCCCCCCTTTTCAGGGGCTGTCTGTTCAGCCAAAAAACGCGTCAATTCTGAAAGGCTTGTCGATGGACACCATAATTTCGGTCACCGGACTGAACAAAACCTATCCGTCTGGCAATGTGGCGCTGACAGGGGTTGATCTGGATATCCGCAGCGGCGAAATTCTGGCGCTGCTGGGCCCGAACGGGGCTGGCAAGACCACGCTGATTTCCATGATCTGCGGGCTGACCGCGCTGACCTCTGGCCAGATCACGGTCGGCGGGTATGATATTCTTACCAACTACCGCCAGGCCCGCTCTCTGATCGGCCTTGTGCCTCAGGAAGTCGCGCTGGAACCGTTTGAAAAAGTCATCAACACGGTGACCTTCTCGCGCGGGCTGTTTGGCCTGCCGCCTGACCGGGCCTATATTGAACGGCTGCTGAAACAGCTGTCTTTGTGGGATAAACGCAACACCCCGATAAAAGAACTGTCCGGCGGGATGAAACGGCGTGTGCTGATCGCCAAAGCCCTCAGCCACCAGCCGAAAATTCTGTTTCTGGATGAACCGACCGCTGGTGTGGATGTCGAACTGCGTAAAGATATGTGGCAGATTGTGGACGGGCTCAGGGCAGAAGGGGTGACCATTGTGCTGACCACCCATTATATTGAAGAAGCCGAAGCGATTGCAGACCGGGTCGGGGTGATCACCGGCGGCTCTATCTTGCTGGTTGAAGACAAAGACAAGCTGATGGCCCAGATGGGCACCAAGGAATTACAGATTGACCTGCAGGACGAAATCACAACCCTGCCGGACAGCCTGTCGGGATATGATCTGCGCCTGTCTGCAGATGGCCGCCAGCTGGTCTATGCCTATGATACCAAGGCGGGCCGGACCGGCATCACCGGCCTGTTGACGGATTTGTCAGCAGCCGGGCTGGCCTTACGTGATCTGCAGACCTCGCAAAGCTCGCTCGAAGATATTTTTGTTGATTTGGTAAAGGACTGAGGGGCCATGAATCTTTATGCCATCCGGGCGATTTATCTGTTTGAAATGTCGCGCACCTTCCGCACTTTGCTGCAGTCTATCATCTCGCCGGTGATTTCCACCGCGCTGTATTTTATTGTTTTTGGCTCGGCCATCGGCTCACGCATGGTCGCGATAGAAGGGGTCAGCTATGGCGCCTTTATTGTGCCGGGGCTGATTATGCTGACCGTGCTGATGCAGTCTGTGACCAACGCCTCATTCGGGATTTATTTCCCGAAATTCATCGGCACGATTTATGAGCCTTTATCCGCGCCTGTCTCTTATTTTGAAATTGTGGTTGGTTATGTCGGCGCGGCGGCGACCAAATCTTTTGTCATCGGGCTGATTATTCTGGCCACCTCCTTTTTGTTTGTGCCGGTCCAGATCGCACACCCCTTCTGGATGCTGGGCTTTCTGGTGCTGACCTGCCTGTCTTTCAGCCTGCTTGGCTTTATCATCGGCATCTGGGCCCGCAATTTTGAACAGCTGAATTTGGTTCCCTCTCTTATCATCACGCCGCTGGTGTTTCTGGGCGGCAGCTTTTATTCGATTTCCATGCTGCCCCCGTTCTGGCAGACCGCGACCTTGTTTAACCCGATTGTTTACTTAGTCTCCGGCTTCCGCTGGTCCTTCTTTGATACAGCGGATGTGGCAGTGGGTTATTCTCTGGCGGCGATTTTCATCTTTTCTTTGATTTGCATTGCCATTATCAGCTGGATTTTTAAAACTGGTTACCGGCTAAAAAGCTGAGTCTAGAAACAAAATAGGTACTAGATGCCTAAATTTAATTTGGGCTTCCAAAACGGTCTAAACAATTCTATTTTTGGGCATCTGTCCATCACTACCTTCAATCCAGACTCTTCAGCAAGTCGCGCGGCTTCATAGTTTTTTACTCCAATTTGACCCCATAAGACGTCCGCCCCTACTGCAACAGCTTCTCTAGCTACTTGGGGTAGGTCTTCTGAACGTCGAAAAACATCGACCATATCGATTTTCCGGTCAACTGCTTCCAAGGTTGGAAATACCTTCAGCCCACGAATTTCTTTCAGCCCTGGGCGCGGGTTTATAGGTATAATATCATACCCCGTCTCAGATAATACTCGCAAAACGCCATAGCTGAATTTGGTTTTGTCCGGGCTAGCGCCAACCATAGCAATAGTTTTGACTGACTTCAAAATGTCTTGCAAATAACTTTCAGGATAAGGAGCATCATGATTCATAAATGTCATTTTTTGGTTTCCTTCGGCCGCGCAATATCTGCTTTTAGTTCGTGCGGAGCAAGAGGGTCTAGAAATGGATTGCGGTAAAGCTTATCGTGGCTGTCCACGCCAACCTCTAGAATACAGTCGGTCAAGGGCCGGGCTACACATAAAATAATATACCCATCGGCTAGCTGCCTATTATTGAGGGCAACCTGAGCGCGTTGATCTACGTGGCCAGTAATCAATTTTGCTGCACAGGTAATGCAGCCACCGTACTGACATCCATAGGGCAAATCTAGTCCTGCCTCCTGTAAAGATGAGAGCAAAGTTTTGTGTGTGCTCACTTCAATGGGTTTCAATGATTTGTTTTGGATGGTGATATTTACACTCTTCATAGCCATATATCACTTGTGCAATCGCCACCTGGATAGCGGGTTTCATGACATCGGGAAGGCCCGTTTGGCTCTTTGCCAAAATCTACCATAAAATCAGGGTCGATAGACATGCCACCCTCTTCAGTATTGCAATTGACTAACAGCATACAGCCGCCATTGGTGCGAATGTCTGGATAAAACTGATTATCCCAAGTGCTAAAGAGAGAGGTGGTCACATAAAGACGCTTACCATCAAGCGAGAGCTGAATCATCTGCGGACCACCAGTAATTTGCAAACCATTGACCTTTGGCGCTTTGCCCAGTAAACCACCCAGCCAGACTTGACCAGTAAGTTTTGGTTTGTGTGGGTCAGAAATATCATATTGACGCACATCACCATGTAACCAGTTGCAGAAATAAAGAAACCGGTCATCCATCGATAAAAGAATGACAGAAATAACTCCAGGTATAGGGATTGGCCATTCAGGATGTGGTGCATTCTCCACATCAATAATTTTCTCCCATTGCCAGTCTCCTGCTTCATCTTTCCACCAATGAATTATATTTGCGCTTAAGGCGGCTCCGACAAACCCGTGCGAGCTATCGGGATCGTGATGAAAACGAACTTCAAGTGGAATAAGCCCGTCCTCCCCTAAATAAAATGATTGTTGAGGCTCTTTTTTCTCAAAATCCCAGAAATGCAGTTCACGGCCGTATTTGAGATGGCCAACTTCTTCGAGGTCAAAGCCTGGCATGAAAGTGTTTGGGGCGGCCCATTCAGAGCTAACCATAATATTATGACGCGGTTGATACCAAAAATCATAGCTGAATTTGATATCACCCATTGAGGTTTCCCAGCGGCCTACAATCTCAAATTCTTTGTTTAGGTGGAGATATCCGCCTGGCGCATTTCCTTGGGCATCTCCCAGCATTGATATGATTATGTCGGACCCCAGACAATGAACTGTATGCGGTGCTGACAAATTCGTTTTTGCTTTAATCTCCTCCCCTTTGATTATTTTAACCAGCTTGGGATTGCGCGGGTTATCACCACAATCAACAATATGAAGATTTGATGATCTCACTCCTGGTATAATCAGATAGCGTCTCTCCATACCCGCATCAGAATAACAAGATGAACACGCATTCCAGCCCATATGATGCAATTCATCGCCAATACCTGGCATCTCCAGCCTAGAAATTACTGTTGAATATGTAGGGCTTTTAGGGTCAGCATCTATCGTGGCGAGGTAATCCGGCTTTTGAATGCCTGTCCCTGTATAGATAGCAATCGTATATAATAGTTTTTCACGCGGGGCTTTGATCGCTTCAGATGGTGACGCATAACCTGGACCGCAACATTCCATTTTTGTCTCCAGCACGATTTTTAATCGGGACGAAATTAGCTTAATTGCATTTAATTCATACAAGAGGTTGCATCTGCAAACTCAAGTTCAGCTTCTGTTAAACCTGACACCCAGTCAAGGAGGAGGGGAAAAAGCCACTCAAAATGACTCGTTCCGCAAGGATGGGCTCGCCAGACCGAACAAAAACGCTTAGCGTAAATTGCGATGCGAAAGCGCTAACGATAAAAATTGAGGATAAAGCAAAAAGTGGGACCAACATTTACAAAAACATCATCCTCTGCAGACCCTAATCTGGCATTGACTGTTATTGAAGATATGCGCATCCCGTTGACAGGTGGATTGTCCTTGTCTGCTCGGGTATGGATGCCTCAGACCGCTGTTGACACTCCTTTCCCAGCAATTATCGAGTATATCCCTTATCGCCGACGTGATGGAACTATTGCCCGGGATGAACAGATTCATCCCTTCATTGCTCGCCAGGGTTATGTGTGTTTGCGCATTGATCTGCGCGGCTCTGGCGACAGTGACGGGCTGTTGGCAGATGAATATACCGTAACTGAACTCACTGATGCCTGTGATGTGATTGCTTGGATTGCGGCCCAGCCTTGGTGTTCAGGGGCGGTGGGCATGATGGGCAAAAGCTGGGGCGGGTTTAACGCGCTGCAGACAGCTGCTCTTGCCCCGCCTGCGCTGAAAGCGGTTGTAGCGGGCTATACCACCACAGATCGATTTGCTGATGATATTCATTATAAAGGCGGCTGCCTACTGGGCGATAATTTGCGCTGGGGGGCGGTGATGCTGGCCTATTCTGCTCGCCCGCCTGACCCGCTGATCCGCCCTGATGACTGGCGTGCCGTTTGGCAGGCCCGGCTGACAGCTGAACCTTTCCTGACCTTAAACTGGCTGGCACATCAACGCCGTGACGGGTATTGGCGGCATGGCTCTGTCTGTGAGAGATATAAAGATATTCAGGCTGCGGTTTTGGTGTTTGCTGGCTGGGCAGATAATTATATGAACGCGCCTGCGCATCTGCTTACCGGCTTAGAAGGGCCTGTGACCGCCATTATCGGACCGTGGGGCCATCAATATCCGCATATGGCTGCGCCTGAACCTCGGATTGATTTCTTGCATCAGATGCTGGAGTGGTGGGATCACTGGCTGAAAGGCCGGGATACAGGTGCAGACCGGCTGCCAGCGCTGCGCTATTTCCAGCAGGGCTCTGTGCGCCCTCGCCGTCATTATCATAGCCAGCCCGGCCTCTGGCGGGCTGAACAGGACTGGCCGTCT
>CALKIF010000005.1:0-67613 GCA_937988715.1 uncultured Alphaproteobacteria bacterium
CCGCCAGATTTGTCCCGGCGGCCAGATCAGCAACGATACTGTCATGACTGTCCAGACCGCCGACTACAAACCCGCCACCATGAAAATAAATCATCACCGGCTGGCTGGCTGTTGCTGCCTCGGGTCTGTACCAGCGCACTGGTATGGAATGGCAGCCATTGGCAAGGCTGCTGTCATGGGTGCTCAGACCTGCAGGATGAGGTGCGGCAAAACCGGAACACATAGCCTCATAATCCGCGCGTATTTCTGCAATGGTCGGCGCCTGGCCTCGATCAGGATAATAGCTTTGTGTGGCTGTAATGAAGGCTTTGGTCTCTTCATCCAGCAGCAGCTCATAGTTAGGGTCTGTCATGGTAGGCGTGTCTCAGCTTGACCAGTGGGCCGGGCGTTTTTCAATAAACGCACCGATTCCTTCTTCAGCGTCGCGGGTTAGCATATTCTCTACCATCACCTTAGCGGCATAGTCATAGGCTTCTGCCAGTCCCATTTCGCCCTGCTGGTAAAAAGCTTCTTTGCCAATCTTTACGGTAGAGGCTGGCTTATCAGCAATCAGCCCTGCTAGCTCAGCCGTGATTTTGGCTAGCTCATCAGGCTCGCACACCCGGTTGACCAGCCCCCAGCTTAGGGCCTGTTCGGCTGACACCATCTCTCCTGTCAGCAACATTTCCATGGCATGTTTGCGGCCGATATTTCGTGATAGGGCAACCATTGGTGTGGAACAGAACAGGCCGATATGAACTCCCGGTGTAGCAAAGCGGGCTTGTGTTGAGGCCACCGCAAGGTCACAACTGGCTACCAGCTGGCAGCCGGCGGCCGTGGCAATTCCCTGCACAGAAGCAATCACCGGTTTTGGGCAGCGCACAATCGCCTGCATTACCTGTGAACATTTGCCCATAGTGTCCTCAAAGAATGACCTGCCTCGGTCTGGCTGACTGCGTGCCGCTGTCATTTCTTTTAAATCATGGCCAGCACAAAAGCCTTGCCCTGCCGCTTCCAGGATTATTACCTTTGTCTGAGTGTTTGCTCCAAATTGGTTGATCGCCTCTTTCAGTTTGTCTAGCATCGCACAAGACAGGCTATTGCGCACGTCTGGTCGGTTTAGCCTCAGCCGCGTTATGGGGCCGTCTTGCTCGGTGAGCAGAATTGCATCATCTGGCTGCGAATTATTTGAATGGGGCGAGGATAGGACTGTCATTGTCTTGCGTGCCTCTTAAGAAAAAGCTTAGCGGTCAACACCCTCATGCTAACACCGCCAGACAGGCTTTGCAAAACACAGCCTTTTTGAGAACGGCCCAAATCAAAAACCCTGAAGCCGATAACCGGCTTCAGGGCAGTTTATTGGTATAGTGCGGTTATCCTATATTTTAAGCAAACCACCAGCGTTCAGCTGACTTATTCCCATCTAGCTGCCAGTTGCCGGCAATTTCATCGGGATGACCGATTTTAGTAGACACACCCTCAACATAATTAGCGAACATTGGCACCAGCGCGCCACCATCATCATGAATTAGACGCTGGCATTCCGCATACATTTCGGCCCGCTTTGCAGTATCCAGCTCGGCACGGGCGGTTCTGACCAGCCCATTGAACTTGTCTGCAGCATCGCCAGCAGTCCAAGCTGTGTCATTCCACTTGCTCTCAGCGACATAGGCTGATGAGTACATCCAGTCTTGTGTTGGCCGGCCGCCCCAATAACAAGCGCACCATGGCTTGTTGTTCCAGACGTTAGACCAATAACCGTCATTCGGTTCACGCACTACATTGATGTTCAGCCCGGCCTTCTCGGCTGTGGCTTTCATCAGCAGGGCAGCATCAACTGCACCCGGGAAGGCTGCATCAGATGCAGACAAATCAACTGCCTCACCGCCATATCCGGCCTTTTTCAGATGGAATTTTGCTTTATCCGGGTCGAAGCCGCGCTGGGGCAGGTCTGCATAAAGCGGTACGGCAGGAGAAATTGGGTGGTCATTGCCAACCGCGCCGCGACCAACCAGAATTTTCTTCACCATTTCCTCACGGTCGACAGATAATTTGACCGCCATACGGAAGTCATAATTATCAAACGGGGCAGCATTTACCCGCATCGGGAAGGTGTAATGCAGAAAGCCTGTGGTCTCGACGATCTTCAGGCTCGGTACCCGCTCCAGCAGATGGGCTGTTTTCGGGTCAACCCGGTCAATGACATCCACATCCCCGTTCATCACCGCATTCTGGCGGGCGACCTTATCGACCAGTGACAAGGTTTCCACTGAATCGAAATGGCCGCGGCCTGATTTGAAGTAATTCGGGTTTTTCTTGAACAGCGCGCGCACGCCCGGCTCGAAGGATTCAACAATATAAGCCCCGGTACCTGCCTGTGACTGCCAGTCCATCTTGCCGTCCTTTTCAGGGAAGATGACCAGGTGATAATCAGAAACGATAAACGGGAAGTCAGCATTGCCCTCAGCCAGGGTGAATACAACCACATTATTACCGTCCTTGCCCACATCTGTGACGCCGGACAAAACGCCTTTTGCGGCTGATTTTGACTCTTCACTGCGATGGTAATTAAAGGTGGCGATGACATCATCAGCTGTCATTGACTTGCCATTATGAAAGGTCACACCCTTGCGCAGGGTAAAGCGCCAGACCTTCGCATCAGCAGACGCCTCAAAGCTTTCTGCCAATTCTGGCACAGGGTTACCTGCCGCATCCACTTCAACCAGATGGTTGCCCATGGAATAACACACATTCTGCTGCCAGCCATTTTCATATGTGGCCGGGTCAAATGAATCAGTGGTTGACCCATGCCCTAAGGCCTGGCGTAGATGGCCACCGGCTTTTGGTGTTGCAGCCAACGCAGAGCTGGCCATGCTCATCGCCGCCGATACCGCGACACCAGAGGCCACTGCCCCCATCATGAACTGCCGCCGGTCGATACGGCCGCGGCTGAGATCGCGGCTCAGTCGATAGATATAATCAGTTGTCATTTTTTCCTCCCCAGAGGGTTTTTTTATGTTTGTTCTATAATTTTGATGCGTTATTTTTTTTATCTGCATCAGCTGATGTAAAAGTAAATCAGAATTCATCTCTTCCTTCAAGGGGCAAGCCGGTGTCTTTCCTGGCAGTAAGATTTTCACGCTCGAAAGACAGATCATCTCTGTTCTGCCTCTTTACAGACCCCGCTGACTGCGGTTAGCCTGAGGTGAGTGAACCGTTGGGGGCGGTGTTCACGGCCCTGCTTCACCAACAAAAATGCGTGCTGGAAAGCCGCAATCAAGGGGGCTGTTATTCATCCTGTTATCCGCATCATTCTGCAACGTCTGGGGTTGGGGCTGCTGACCTTATTCGTGGTGTCTGTGATCATTTTCAGCGCCATTGAACTGCTGCCTGGTGATTTTGCACAGGCGGTCCTGGGCCAGGCGGCTTTGCCGGAAACCGTGGCGGCCTTCCGGGCAGAGTTGGGTCTGAATGACCCGCCAATACAACGCTATTTTCAATGGATTGGCGGCATCATGCAGGGTGATTTCGGGGTGTCGTTTTCGGGGCGCGGCGGCAGCCAGGGTGTAGACAGATCGCGTGAGGTTGTTGAGCTGATTGCCCCGCGTCTGCGCAACACATTATTTCTGGCGGGGCTGACCGCTCTGATCGCAGTTCCGCTGGCACTGACCTTAGGGATCACAGCAGCGCTCTATCGTAATTCTGTTTATGATAAAACGGTCTCCACCACTACCCTGACCACCATTTCCTTTCCTGAATTTTTTGTTGCTTATCTGCTGATTCTGGGGCTGGCCTCATTTTGGAAAGTGTTTCCTTCTCTGGCCAATGTGACGCCGGAAATGGCACTTGATGAAAGGATTTATAAATCAGCCCTGCCGGCCCTGACCCTGACCTTGGTGATTGTGGCGCATATGATGCGGATGACACGTGCGGCGATTATCAATCTTCTGGCCAGCCCCTATATTGAAATGGCGCAACTGAAAGGTCTGCCCCCTCATATTGTGATATTGCGTCATGCTTTGCCCAATGCCTGGGCCCCGATTGTCAATGTGATCGCCTTTAATCTTGCCTATCTTGTGGTTGGTGTTGTGGTGGTAGAGGTGGTGTTTGTCTATCCCGGGATTGGCCAGCTGATGGTTGATGCGGTTACCCGGCGTGATATTCCGGTTGTTCAGGGCTGTGCGATTATTTTTGCGATCACCTATATCGTGCTTAATTTGCTTGCCGATATTATTTCCATTGTCACTAATCCGCGTCTGTTACATCCGCGCTAGAAGGGCTTGTTTATCAGGCAAACTAAAAATTATGTCCTCATCAGACGAAAATTATTCTGCCACAGCAGAAGTGGCCCTCATCCGCCAGAAGCGATCTGCTTTACAGCTGATCTGGGGGGCGGTGCGGGGGGCGCCTGTCTCTGCCCTGTTCGGGATGGTGGTGATTTTTGCGTATCTGATTGTGGCGGTGTTTGCCCCGCTTATTGCCCCTTATGGCGAGGCAGAGATTTTTGAAGTGCCTTTTGCCCCCTGGTCTGACGAATTTCTGCTTGGCACGGACCAGTTGGGCCGCGATATCTATACCCGGCTGATTTATGGCGCGCGCAACACCATCGGCATTGCGGTGGCCACGACTGCGCTTGGTTTTTTTCTGGGCGGCTCTCTGGGTCTGATTGCGGCCATTAATCGGTCCTGGCTTGATCAGGGTCTCAGCCGGTTTGTGGATGTGCTGATGGCGATCCCGTCGCTGATTTTCGCGCTGATGCTGTTGTCAATTTTCGGGCCGTCTGCGCTGAATCTCATTATTATTATCGCGGTTCTGGATGCGACCCGAGTATTTCGTCTGACCCGGGCGGTGGCCTTGAATGTGGTGGTGATGGATTATATCGAGGTCGCCCGCCTGCGCGGCGAGGGGCTGGGCTATATCATGCGCCGCGAAATTCTGCCGAACATTATGCCGCCTCTGGTTGCTGAATTTGGTCTGCGGTTCTGTTTTGTGTTTCTGACCATTGCATCCTTATCGTTTCTGGGGGTGGGGATTCAGCCGCCAACGGCGGATTGGGGCACGATGGTGCGCGAAAATGCCAGCCTAATTCAATTTGCGGAATATGACATCACAGCTGCGATTACGCCATTGCTGCCTGCAGCGGCGATTGCGCTGCTGACCGTGGCGGTGAATTTTGTGGTGGATTGGTTCTTGCATAAAACAAGTGGAATTCGTGATGAAGCCTGATCAAACCAAATCTCGCGATGTGCTGCTGTCGATGACAGATATCCATATCGAAGGCTACAGCGATGATAAATGGCACCAGATCGTCAAGGGCGTGTCTCTTGAGCTGAGACGAGGCGAGGTACTGGGCCTTATTGGTGAATCAGGGGCGGGGAAATCCACTCTTGGCCTTGCCGCGATGGGGTTTGCACGGCCCGGCTGCCGGATCACCTCTGGCCAGATCAGCTTTGATGGCCAAAATCTTCTGTCTTTGTCTGAGGCAGAACGGCGGGCGTTGCGTGGCGGGCGGATTGCTTATGTTGCCCAATCTGCTGCGGCTTCATTTAATCCGGCACACCGGCTGCTTGACCAGACCATAGAAGCCACCTTGCGCAGCACCGACAGCTCAGCAGCTGATGCACATAAAGATGCTGTCCAGCTCTATGATACGCTGCAGCTGCCCTCGCCTCAGACCATAGGTGACCGCTTCACGCATCAGGTCTCCGGTGGCCAGCTGCAGCGGGTGATGACCGCCATGGCGATGTCACCGCGCCCTGATCTGATCATTTTTGACGAGCCCACCACTGCCCTTGATGTCACCACACAGGTTGAGGTTCTGGCCGCGATCAGGGATATTGTGTCCCGCTTTAACACCGCTGCCATTTACATCACCCATGATCTGGCTGTGGTGGCCCAAATGGCAGATAAGATCAAAGTGCTTCGTTATGGCCAGACCATTGAAGATGCGCCAACCCGCCAGATGCTGACCGACCCGCAGCAGCCCTATACCAAATCGCTCTGGGCGGTCCGCTCTATTCAGCGGGATCAGCGCGCCTCAGGTGACATTATTTTATCCATGCAAGGGGTTGATGCCCGTTATGGCAAGGGAGACAAAGTTCTGGATGATGTGTCGATTGATCTGCCGCGTGGCCGGACCGTGGCGGTGGTCGGCGAATCCGGGTCTGGCAAATCAACCGCGGCCCGCGTGATCACCGGCCTGTTGCCCCAGGAAGCGGGCCAGATCACCTTCAAAGGCCAGCGCCTGCCCGCCGCCTTAAAACAACGCAGCCGCACCCAGCTGCAGCAGATTCAGATGATCTATCAGATGGCAGATACTGCGCTGAACCCCCGCCACAAGGTCAGAGAAATTATCGGCCGCCCGCTTGAATTCTATCTGGGGCTGACCGGTTCTGCCCGGGATCAGCGTATTTTTGAATTGCTGGCGATGATCGAACTGGATGAAAGTTTTGCTGACCGGCTGCCTGAAGAGCTGTCCGGCGGCCAGAAACAGCGCATCTGTATTGCCCGCGCGCTGGCAGCTGAACCGGAAGTGATTATCTGTGATGAGGTGACCTCTGCTTTGGATCAGATTGTTCAGGAAGGGATTTTGAAACTGCTGCTTTCCTTACAGGAACGCCTTGGCCTGTCTTATCTGTTCATCACCCATGATATCGCCACGGTTAGGGCGATTGCTGATGAAATTGTGGTGATGTTTATGGGCAAGGTTGTTGAACAGGGCCCGAAACAGCAGATTTTCACACCACCCCATCCTGACTATACCGAATTATTGCTGTCCTCTGTGCCGGATATGGACCCGGACTGGCTGACCGGCCTGTTGACCACACGGGCCGGCTCTTAACGGCCCTGCCATCTGTGTCTGATTTTATAATGTGCAAACCAGATGGTTGCCGAACCTGCTGGTTTCGCCCTATCTTAAGAGTATGGATGGGAATGATGTTAAACTGAACCAGATTTACGCCTCAGGCCTGCGTGATGTGGGCCTGCAGGATAAGTATGATCTGAACAAATCAACGGTCTTTGTCAGCGGCACACAGGCGCTGGTGCGGTTATGCCTTTTGCAGGCGGAAAAGGATCGTGCGGCGGGGCTGAACACGGCGGGCTATGTGACCGGTTATCGCGGTTCGCCTCTGGGCGGGATTGACCTGCAGTTCAGCCAGGCTGAACCGGCTTTGACGGCTGCCGGCGTGACCTTTCATCCGGGCCTGAACGAAGATCTGGCGGCCACCGCTGTCTGGGGCACGCAACAGATTAATCTGCATGGGGAAGGGGCCAGGGACGGGGTGTTTGCGATCTGGTATGGCAAAGGCCCCGGCGTTGACCGTACCGGTGATGTGTTCCGGCATGGCAATCTGGCCGGCTCATCAGAACATGGCGGCGTGCTGGTGCTGATGGGGGATGATCACGCCGGTGAAAGCTCTACTGTCTGTCACCAGTCTGAATATGCGATGATGGATGCGATGATTCCGGTCCTTAATCCTGCAAATTTGGCTGAAATGGTGGATTATGGCCTGCATGGCTGGGCGATGTCACGTTATGCCGGGGTCTGGGTCGGCATCAAATGTGTCAAAGATAATATCGAATCCACCGCCTCTGTGCGGCTGACCACCGACGATTTCCACAGCCATCTGCCGAATGATTTCAAACCACCTGAAGGCGGGCTGAATATCCGCCGCAATGATGATCGCTTTGCCCAGGAATCCCGGCTTCATGCCCAGAAAATGACTGCCGTAAAGGCCTATGCCCGGGCGAACCGGCTTGACCGAGTGACGGTGCCGGGCGGGGCCAACCCGCGTTTTGGCATTGTCTCGACCGGCAAGGCCTATATGGATGTTCTGCAGGGGCTGGCGGATCTGGGCATCGATCATCAGATGGCTGAACGGCTTGGCCTGTCTGTATATAAGGTGGGCATGTCCTGGCCTCTTGACCCGGCCGGCTTGACCGAATTTGCCGCCCCTCTTGAAAAGATGCTAGTGGTCGAAGAAAAGCGCGGCCTTATCGAACCCCAGATAAAAGAAACACTTTACGGCCTGGATGGCGCGCCTGTGATCATCGGCAAGCGCGGTATAGACGGCACCCGGCTGTTACCGGAAGAAGGCTCAGTCAACGCTACCCAGGTGGCCTATATCATCGCCACTGAATTGCTGGCCGGGGTCACGTTGGCCCCACCTGTTGCCGCCAATCTGGACCAGATAAAGACCCAGCTTGACCGGGATATAGGCGCATTGGCGATGGCGCGCACACCATATTTCTGTGCCGGCTGTCCGCATAATTCCTCAACTGTGCTGCCTGAAGGTGCGCGCGGTTATGCCGGTATTGGCTGTCACTGGATGGCCCAGTTCATGGACCGCAATGTTGAAGGCAACACCCATATGGGCGGGGAAGGGGCCAACTGGATTGGCGAGGCGTGTTTTTCTACCCGCCGCCATGTGTTCCAGAATATCGGCGATGGTACCTTTAACCATTCCGGTCTGATGGCGATCCGCGCGGCGGTCGCAGCAGATGTGAATATTACCTACAAGGTTCTCTATAATGACGCGGTGGCGATGACCGGCGGGCAAACTCATGAAGGCGGCATGACACCTGTTGAAATCGCTAGGCTGCTGGACGCCTGCGGTGTCAGGGATCTGGCGCTGGTGACAGATGATCTCTCCCGCCATGACCGGTCGACCTATCCGAAGGGGGTCAGCTTTCATCACCGCAGCGAGCTTCAGCTGGTCCAGACCCGTCTTGAAGGCATTAAGGGCGTGACCGGGCTGATTTATGATCAGACCTGTGCTACCGAAAAACGGCGCCGGCGCAAACGCGGGACCATGCCGGATCCCGATCAGCGGATTTTCATTAACCCAGAGGTTTGTGAAGGCTGCGGGGATTGCGGGGTGCAGTCAAATTGTGTGGCAGTTCTGCCTCTGGAAACAGAGCTAGGCCGCAAACGCAAAATTGACCAGTCTGCCTGTAACAAGGATTTCTCCTGTATCAACGGCTTCTGCCCCAGCTTTGTGTCTGTGTCTGGCGGGGCGTTGCGCAAACCGACCGCCGCTGCGCTCAGTGATGAAGCCTTGCCGCTTCCTGAACCGGCGGTCAGCTTTGATACACCTGTCTCTTATGTGCTGACCGGTGTCGGCGGCACAGGGGTGGTCACCATTGCGGCGCTGTTGGGGATGGCGGCCCATCTTGAAGGCAAGGGCTGCGGCATTATTGATATGGCGGGTCTGGCCCAGAAAGGCGGCGCGGTGACCAGCCATATCCGGCTGGCCCGCACCCCGGAAGATATCTCGGCCATCCGCATTGGCCCGGGCGGGGCTGATGTGATGCTGGGCTGTGATATGCTGGTCAGTGCGGATGCCGCCCTGCTCAAGCTGATGAACAGCTCTGGTCACATCATCGCCAATCTGAATGAAATGCCGACCGGCGGTTTTACCCGCAACACAGAAGAACATCTGCCAACAGCTGATATGACAGACCGTCTGTCCACCATCGTGCCCTCAGATCACGCCACTTTGCTGGACACCAGCCAGATGGCGGTCCGCCTGTTGGGGGATTCGATTGCGTCGAATCTGCTGCTGCTGGGTGTGGCCTGGCAGAAAGGGCTGATCCCGCTGTCTGCTGAAGCGATTGAACAGGCGATCACCCTGAACGGGATCGCAACTGACCAGTCCAAGGCCGCATTTCGCTGGGGCCGGAAATGGGTTCTTGACCCTGCTGCGGTTGAACAGGCGGTGCATGAGGCTGAGGCCCGTTCAGGGCTGGGTGCGGTTCGGTCGCTGACAGACCTTGATCACATCATCGCTGACCGGGTCGCCCGGCTGACCGCTTACCAGGATGCGGCTTATGCAAAATCGTATAGCGATAAGATAGCCGCCCTGCGGGCCGCAGATACCCACCCTGACCAGCATCTGACGAAGGCCGCTGCACGCTATCTTTATAAGATGATGGCGATCAAGGATGAATATGAAGTCGCCCGCCTCTATACAGACGGGGCCTTTGCTGCCGCCCTGTCAGCCCAGTTTGACGGGGATTACACGCTTTCTTATCATCTCGCCCCGCCCTTATTCTCGCGTGCTGATCCGGTCACAGGACGGCCGAAAAAGGCCCGTTATGGCGGCTGGGTAAAACCGGTGATGTCTGTTCTGGCGGGCCTGAAGGGTTTGCGCGGCACAGCCTTTGATCTGTTCGGCTATACCGCCGAACGTCGCACAGAACGCGCGGCGCTGGCCCGCTATGAAGACCTGCTGGCACAAATCACCTCTCGCCTGACGGATGACTGCTATGAGGCGGCTGTCAAGTTGGCCTCTGTGCCTGAACATATCCGCGGGTTTGGGCCGGTACGCGCGGCCCATCTGGCTGAAGCAGATAAACAATATGCCGCCGCACAGGAGGCCTTTGACAACGCGCTGTCCGCACACCGGGATACGGCCTGAACAGAACGGCAAAAATCAACGGTTTTCTTTTTATTATGATCAGGATAGATACTAACCATGACTTATGTTCCGCCGACAGATGACATGAAATTCGCGCTTCGCCATCTGGCTGATTTCTCAGCTGTGGCGAGCCTGCCTGCCTTTGCTGAAACCGGCCTTGATCTGGCTGATGCGGTGATTGATGAAGCGGCCAAGCTGGCCGCAGATATTATCGCGCCTTTGAATCACACCTCTGATCAGCAAAGCGCCACTTATGTTGAGGCAGACAGCTCTGTGAAAACCCCGCATGGTTTTGCTGACGCTTACCGCGCGATGGCGGCGGGCGGCTGGACTTCTATAGAAGCTGATGAAGCATTTGGCGGCCAGAATATGCCGATGGCGCTGTCAGCAGCTGTGAATGAGATGTGGCAGTCCGCCTCTCTTTCCTTTGCGCTTTGTCATCTGCTTACCCAGGGCCAGATTTACGCGCTCCAGAAATCAGCCTCAGAAGACCAGAAACAACGCTTTCTGCCGGCGATGGTAGAGGGGCGCTGGACCGGGACCATGAATCTGACTGAACCGCAGGCCGGCACTGATCTGGCGGCGATCAAAACACGTGCGGTGAAAAACGATGATCATTACCTCATCACAGGCCAGAAAATCTATATCACCTATGGTGAACATGATATGGCCGAAAACATCATCCATCTGGTTCTGGCGCGCACCCCTGATGCGCCGGAAGGGGTGAAGGGTATTTCGGTTTTTATTGTGCCGAAATTTCTTGTCAATGCAGATGGCAGCCTTGGGCCGCGTAATGATGTGCGCTGTCTGTCGATCGAAAAAAAGCTGGGCATCAAGGCCTCTCCGACCGCTGTTATGCAATATGGCGAGGCGGGCGGCGCGGTCGGCTATCTGGTCGGCGAAGAAAATGAAGGCCTGTCGATTATGTTCGGCATGATGAACCATGCCCGCTTTGCGGTTGGCCTGCAGGGGCTGTCTGTGGCTGAACGCGGCTATCAGCAGGCGGTTGATTATGCCCAGACCCGGGTTCAGGGCACACCTCTTGACCGCACCCCCGGTACGCCGATTGCCCATCATCCTGATGTGTTGCGGCTGCTGTCTGTGATGCGGGCTGAGGTGGAAGCCATGCGCGGCCTTACCCTTATTGGCGGGGCGGCCCTTGATTTTGCCCGCCACAGCCCGGATGACGAAAAAGCGGCTCATGATGAGCGGGCCTCATTATTGATCCCCATTATCAAAGGCTGGCTGACCGAACGGTCTGTTGCGCTGACTTCTGATGCGCTTCAGGTGCATGGCGGGATGGGCTTTATTGAAGAAACAGGCGCGGCCCAGCATTACCGTGATGCCCGCATTCTCCCCATTTATGAAGGCACCACCGCGATTCAGGCAAATGACCTTATCTTCCGCAAAACCCTGCGTGATGGCGGCGCGGCGGTCCGTTCGCTGCTGTCCGATATAAAGGCGGATCTGGTCGCGTGCGATAGTCGTCTGGCTGGCCCGATGCACCAGGCGCTTGCCACCACATCTGATACGCTTGATTACTTATGTGCAACCGCGAATGACCCGCGCCGGGCGGCAGTCTCGTCTGTTGACTGGCTGATGTTGCTGGGCTGGCTGTGCGGCGGCTGGGTGATGGCCCGGTCAGGCCATATCGCGGCCTCTGGTTCGGCTGACGGCTTCTCGCCTGCCTTTCTTGAGGCGAAACAGGTCACAGCGGATATCTACCTGCATCAATGTCTGCCGGAAATTGACGCGCTGGCCCGCAAAATCATGGCTGGCGGTACGCCTGTTCTGGCGATGGATCCGGACTGGCTGACCCGTCACTGACTTCTCTTCTTTGTCCCTGCCGTAGCGAAAAGGACCACCCCGTCATGAGCCAGGATTATAAATTTGACACGCTCAGCCTGCATGCTGGTCACACACCTGATGACCGGCATGGCTCTCGTGCTGTACCGATACACCAGACCACCTCTTATCTGTTCAAAGATACCCGCCATGCCGCGGCTCTGTATAATATGGAAGTGGGCGGGCATCTCTATTCACGCATTTCTAACCCGACTGTGGCGGTGCTTGAACAGCGTCTGGCCGCGCTGGAAGAGGCGGCGGCCTGCACCGCAACCGCCTCTGGTATGGCCGCTTTGTCGTCTGCCTTGCTGACTTTGTGTTCAGCAGGCGATCATATCGTCTCTTCCGCCCAGCTTTATGGTGCGAATGTCAATCTTTTGAAATACACATTGCCGCGTTTTGGCATTGAAACCAGCTTTGTTTCTGCCACAGACCCGGACGCGATCAAGGCGGCCATCCGGCCCAACACCAAGCTGGTCTTTGGCGAGGTGGTCGGCAATCCGGGCCTGGATATCATGGATATTGAGGCGGTTGGCCAGATTGCCCATGAAGCCGGCCTGCCCTTAGTGATTGATGCCACCTTTAACACCCCCTGGCTCCTGAAACCGCTGACCAGGGGGGCGGATATTGTGATTCATTCTCTGACCAAATGGATTGGCGGGCATGGTGTGGCCATTGGCGGGGCGGTTGTTGATGGCGGCCGGTTTGACTGGGGCGCACCGGGGAAATTCCCGACCATTTCTGAGCCGCATTATTCCATGGACGGGATTAATTTTTACGAAGAATTCGGCCCCGCCGCCTTTACCGCGAAACTGCGGGCCGAAGCGATGTACAATTTCGGGCCGTGCCTGTCGCCGACCAATGCGTTTCATATTATTCAGGGGCTGGAAACCCTGCCTTTGCGGATGCAGCGTCATATGGACAATACCGCCGCGCTGCTGGCGTTTTTATCAGATCATGAAGATGTGGCCTGGGTCCGGCATCCCAATCTGCCGGATCATCCCGGTCATGACATTGCCATGCGGCTGATGCCGCGCGGGGCAGGCTCTATCATTGCTTTTGGCGTGAAAGGCGGCAGAGAGGCGGGCCGCGCCTTTATTGAAGCGGTTCAGCTCTCCTCTCATCTGGCCAATGTGGGGGATGCCAAAACGCTGGTGATCCATCCTGCGTCTACCACCCATTCTCATATTGATGCAGAAGCGATGAAGGCAGGCGGCCTGTCTGATGACATGATCCGCCTGTCTGTGGGCCTGGAAGATATTGACGATATCAAGGCTGATTTTGAAATCGGGTTCAAGGCCGCCCGCCGCCTGACCAAACAGGGCTGACAAGGGGGACCGGCGCATGAAACTTGAACTCGGACATCACATTGTTCATATCGCCACAGGCGGGCGGGCCCCTAACGCTGATGCGCCTGCGCTTTTGTTTCTGCATGGCAGTGGCCAGAGCCATCTGACCTGGGTTCTGCAGAGCCGTTATTTTGCTTATGAGGGCTATAACATTATTGCCCCAGACTTTCCCGGCCATGGCCTGTCTGGCGGGCCGCCTCTGACCAGGATTGAGGATATGGCAGACTGGGCCGCCCGTCTGCTGGCTGCCTTAGGCATAGACAAGGCTTCTGTGGTCGGCCATTCGCAAGGCTGTCTGGTCGGGCTGGAAATGGCCAGCCGTCATCCCGGCCGGGTTGACCGTTTATGTCTGATAGCCGGTGCAGCCGCGATCCCGGTAAATGATTATCTGGTGACCAGCTCTGTTGACCGGCCGGCGGCAGCGATCGAGATGATGACCGGCTGGGGCCATGGCCAGACCGCACATCTGCATGACAACACCCAGCCCGGCTTCAGCCATCTGGGCTTTGGCCGCGCCTTGATGGCGGGCAATCCGGCCGCCGCGCTGCATGCGGATCTGCTGGCCTGTAATGCCTATGATAAAGGGGCTGAGGCGGCCGCCGCCCTGACCCAGCCCTGTCATCTGATCCTGGCCGGGGCAGATAAAATGACTCCTGTCAAACAGGGCCGCAAACTGGCGGCGCTTATCCCTCATGCACAGCTGACCGAAATTGACGGGGCGGGCCATATGCTGCCGTCTGAACATCCTGAGGCGGTCAATGCGCCTCTGGCCCGGTTTCTGGCTTCCTGATTTTTTATCTGCACAGAAGACATTATCATGACATCATCTTCGTTTCAGAACATTGCGGTTATTGGTGCGGGCACAATGGGCAGCGGTATTGCCGCCCAGATCGCGAATGCGGGCCTGCCTGTATTGCTGCTTGATTTGCCGGCCCGCACCCCCGGCCAGCCGCACAGCGCCGAAGCCGCCATTGACCGGCTGCTGAACTCTGACCCGCCGCAGCTGATGCATAAAAACCGGACAGAGCTGATCAGCACCGGCACAATCGATGATGATTTTGACAAGCTGGCGGCGTGTGATCTGATCATTGAAGCGGTGATCGAACAATTGCCGGTCAAACAGGCCTTGTATAAACGCCTGCACCAGACCATCTCTGCGGACTGTATTGTCACCTCAAACACCTCAACCATTCCGATAAGTCTGCTGGTGTCTGACATGCCGGTTGATTTTGCGCGCCGCTTTGCGATCACCCATTATTTTAATCCGGTCCGGTTTATGCGGCTGTTGGAACTGGTGCGCGGGGCCCATACGGATGAGGCCATCATGGACGCGCTGGCCGATTTCAATGACCGTATCTTGGGCAAAGGTGTGGTCAGATGCGGCGATACACCGGGGTTCTTAGGCAACCGTGTCGGGGTCTATGCCCTGCAACTGTCTTTGCATGAAGCGCTGTCAGCGGGCATTCCGATTGAACAGGCAGACGCGCTGATCTCGCGCCCCCTTGGGATTCCGAAAACAGGGGTGTTCGGGCTTTATGATCTGATCGGCATTGATCTGATGTCTGATGTGGCGGCGTCCTTGCGCTCTATCCTGCCGGACGGGGATGCCTTTCATGCGGTCGGGGATGACCCGGCTCTGGTCACCGCCATGATCGCTGACGGCTGGACCGGCAATAAGGGCAAGGGCGGGTTTTACCGTGATACAGAGGCCAGCCGCCAGGTCCGCGTGATCGAGGGCGGGGCAGACGGTCTGTCCTGGCGTGATGTGTCATCTCAGCTGCCGGACGCGGTTCAGCTGTCTCTTGCTGCTGCTGCCCGTCAGGGTGAACCTCTTGACCCGCTTCTGGCCGATACCAGCCCGGGCGGCCGGTTTGCGCAAACCGTACTGGTCAAAATCCTGGCCTATGCCGCCTCTCTTGTTCCGGCGATTACCACCTCACCTCAGGATATAGATGATGCGATGAAGCTGGGCTTTAACTGGCAGCGCGGCCCGTTTGAATTAATTGACGCGGTCGGCCTTGACCGGCTGGCCGCCCTGGCAGCGGAACTGGGCCTTATCCTGCCTGACCAGCTGACCACCCGCACACAGCCCTATTATGCGGTGACCGGCGGCGTTCTGGAAATTGATACCGCTGATAAGGGGTATCAGCCTGTCGCGCTTCCTGACGGGGTGATGCGGTTTTCACTGGCCCGCCGGACAGCTGAAAAACTGGCCGGAAATGAAGCTGCCAGCTTATACCGGCTGGCCGGCGATCTGCGGCTGGTTGAATTTCATTCCAAGGCGAACGCGCTGACCGGCCAGTCCATGCAGATGGTCAGCCTGGCCGCCTCTGATCCTGGCCGCGGCATCATCATTCATAATGATGCCCAGCATTTCTCTGCCGGGGTGGATCTGAACCGGTTTCTGGCTTTTATCCGCGCCGGGGACTGGCCGGCAATGGACGCCTTTCTGGATGACTTCCAGCAGGCGGTCAAGCTGTTGAAATATTGCCCTGTGCCTGTGGTCGGCGCGCCTTCTGGTCTGGCCGCGGGCGGCGGGTTTGAAGTGCTGATGCATTGCGACAAGCTGGTGGTGCATGATAATTCCACTTTGGGTCTGGTTGAATCCGGGGTCGGGCTGGTCCCGTCCGGCGGCGGCGTCAAAGAGGCTTACCTTCGCTGGTATCAGGCCACCGGCGACTGGGACGAAGCCGCCTGGCAGACCTGGATGCAGGTGGGCTATGGCCGCACCGGCACCTCGCCGGAGCTGTCCGCGAAATTCCAGTATTTCCGTCCCGGAACCGATATCCGGATCATCAGCCGTGACCGCCTGCTGCCTCTGGCGATAGATACGGTTGTGCAGATGCAGACCGGCTACACGCCGCCGCCTCAGCCAGAAGTGCGTCTGGCCTCATCTGCCGTGCTGGCGAAAATGGACGCCTTTATGACAGAGGGGGTGAACAGGGGTGATTTTGCGGCCCATAACAAAACCGTGGCGATGCAGATTGCCACCATTATTGTGGCGGATGAAGGCGAATCCCAGGACAGTTCCGAACAGGCGTTATATGACCGGGAACGCCGCGCGTTTTTGAATCTGGCACAGACAGACAAAACCGGCCGCTGGATCGCGGCGATGCTGGCGGGCTGACCCCGGGCCTTTTTTTGTATCTGGCTAGCCCAGCTGAACCGGCGGGATATCCGCAACCGCCTCATCACGCGGATCATGGCTGACCAGCAGAACCGGCAAATTCAGCCGTTTTGCTTCTGCCCGGACCAGCCTGACCATCTCCTCACGTCTTTTGCCGTCCAGGCTGGAAAACGGCTCATCCAGCAATAACGCCTGCGGTTCTGCCAGTAAGGTGCGCAACAACGCCAGCCGCGCCTGCTGGCCGCCGGACAGGGTGTTGGGATCACGCGCCCCCAGGCCGTTCAGCCCGGCCCGGCTTAAGCCAGCATCAATTGCGGCTCTGCGCGCGCCGCCGCTCACCGCTTTGGCCAGACCAAAGCCCAGATTATCTGCCACAGTTAAATGCGGGAACAATAACGGGCTCTGAAACAACAGCCCGATATGCCGGTCTTCTGCGGCCAGGCCGGTCAGAACCTGCCCCTTCAGCACCACCTCACCGGACGCTTCCAGCCCGGGCGTGTTCAGCCCCGCCACCCAGCGCAACAGGCTTGACTTGCCAGCCCCGCTTGGTGCAGTCAGCAGGCAGATCTCACCTGGCTGGATCACCAGGCTCAGCCCGGTAAATAACCGGCTCCCGCCAAATCCTAACGCGATATTGTTCAGCTCAAGCATCTTGTTGTTGCGCCTGTTGGTGTTAACGGGGTCGGCGTTTTTCTTTTAAACTATACGCCGCTGCCGGGCCTGCACGATACTTGTTTTGCATATTTTTGCAAAATACCGCCGATTGATTCATGTTTTCTTTACCCTTTTCAGTCTATACTCATGCCGATGCCCTCATCAGATGCGAAGGAGCGCCTGTCATGATCATAAATCGCAAGTTTTGCCGCCATCTGGCGTCTGTGTTCAGCCTGACCGTTTTCCTGCTGGCCTCATTTGTCAGCAGGCCGGGCCTGGCAGACAGTTTTGATGCGCTGGCTGAACGGGCCCGGGGCCAGACGGTGTATTTCAATGGCTGGGGCGGCTCGCCGACTGTCAATGCCTATATTGCCTGGGCCGGGGATCAGCTTCAGGCCCGTTATGGCATCACGCTTGTGCATGTGAAACTGACCGATACCGCTGATGCGGTGGCCCGCATTCTGGCCGAAAAAACCGCAGGCAAAACCGCTGGCGGTTCGGTTGATCTGGTCTGGGTGAACGGGGAAAATTTTGCCTCTCTGAAACGCCAGTCTTTATTACGTGATGATGAATGGGCCTTTGCCCTGCCGTCTTTTGCGCTGACTGATTCTGCCGCCCTGCCGGGCATCATCAGCGATTTTGCCACCCCGACAGACGGTCTTGAATCGCCCTGGGGCCGGGCCCAGCTGGTGTTTGGTTATGACACCGCCTATGTGCCGCGCCCGCCGCGTTCGGCCACAGCTCTTGCGGCCTGGGTGAAACAGGACGGCAATCAGGGCCGGTTTACTTTTCCGCTGCCGCCTGACTTTACCGGTACTAGCTTTTTAAAACAGATTTTGCTGGAAGTGGCCCCGGACCGGTCAGTGTTTGATGCGCCTGCGCCTGATGATGCGGCTGTTACGGACGCCGCGCTGGCCCCGTTATGGGCCTGGCTGGATGATGTGCTGCCCTATCTCTGGCGTCAAGGCCGGCATTACCCGGCCAATTATACAGATATGGTGCGGATGCTGGGTGATGGTGAAGTGGCGATCGCGATGGCGTTTAATCCGGCGAAATTTTCAAATGATATCTCGCAAGGGGTGCTGCCGGATACGGTCAGAACCTATATTCATGACGGCGGCACGCTGGCGAATGTGCATTTTGTGGCGATTCCCTTTAATGCCAATGCCGCAGAGGGCGCGCAGGTGACCGCAAATTTCCTGCTCTCTGCCGAAGCCCAGTTGCGCAAAGCCAATCCCGAAATTTGGGGCGATCCGACGGTGCTGTCTATGGACAGATTACCGGCGGCGGACGCGGCCGCTTTTGCAGCTCTGCCGCGCGGGATCGCCACCTTGTCAGATGCTGATCTGTCGGCCAGCCTGGCGGAACCGCACCCGTCCTGGGTCGGGGTGATTGAACGCGGCTGGGCGGCCCGTTATGCCGCGAACTGATCTGTTTATCTGATGTGCGGATAATGGGCAGACAGCTGCCAACTCTTGTCTCAAATCTCATGCCGCGCCTTGTTCCGGGCCTGATTCTGCTGGCTGTGCTGACCCCGGTTCTGGCCGGCCTTATCGGGGCGGTTCTGCCGGCCACAGGCTGGTTTCCGCCTTTGGGCGGCCAGCTGGTCTCTCTTGCCCCGTTGCAGGCGTTATGGGCTGAACCGGGCCTCGCCACCTCTGTTCTGCTGTCTTTATTCACCGCGCTGACGGCAACAACCCTGTCTTATGCTCTGGCGATGGGGCTTTTGGCTTTGCTGGTCGGTACCGGGGCGGCAGGCCGGCTGGTCCGGCTGATCTCGCCCTTGCTGTCTGTTCCGCATATCACCGTTGCGGTCGGGTTTTTATTCCTGCTCCAGCCCTCAGGCTGGCTTGCCCGTCTGGTCTCGCCCTGGGCCACAGGCTGGGACCGGCCGCCGCCCGTAAACCTTGTCCCGGATGAGGCCGGCTGGGCCCTGATCATCGGCATGGTGGCCAAAGAAGTGCCGTTCCTGCTGCTGATGGGCCTGTCCGCCGCCAGCCAGATTGACGCCCGCCGCCTGCTGGATGAAGCCCGTCTTCTGGGGCGCGGGCCTCTGGCGGCCTGGGCTCTGGTGGTGCAGCCGCAATTGGGGCGGCGGCTGGTGTTGCCGGTGATGATTGTGCTGGTGTTTTCGGTTTCTGTGGTGGATATGGCCCTTGTGCTGGCCCCGCTGACCCCGGCGCCTCTGGCGGTGCGGATTCTGACCTGGTTCCGGGATCCGGACTTATCGTTTCAATTTATCGCCGCGGCGGGGGCGGTGCTCCAGATCGGCCTTGCGGTCTGTTGTTGTCTTGTCTGGGCGGCGGCGGCGGCTGTGTGGGCCAGGGCTGTGCGGCTGGCCTGTGCGGGGGGGTGGCGTTTGTCTGTGCCGCGCGTGGCGGGCCGGGCGGGCCATGGCCTGCTTCTGGTGTTTGCGGTGCTGCCTTGTGTGCTGGCGGCCTTGGGGCTGGCCTCATCCTTGATCTGGGCGTTTGCTGATATCTGGCGGTTTCCTGATGCGCTGCCCTCACGCTGGGGCTTTCGCGGCTGGGCGCTGGGCGGGGACGGGCTGGCCCGGGCCGCGCTGACCAGCGCTGCTCTGGGGCTGGCGGCGGCGGCGGTGTCTGTGACCGCGGCGCTTATCTGGCTGGAAACGACCTCATCTGCCACCGTGCGCCGCACAGAAGGGGTGATGTATCTGCCCTTGCTGATCCCCCAGATTGCGTTTCTGTTTGGCTTGCAGATTTTACTGATCTGGCTGGGGATGGACGGGCGGCCTCTGACCTTGTTATGGGTGCATGTGGTGTTTGTGTTTCCCTATGTGATGCTCTCGCTCGGCCCCTCCTGGCGGCGGTTTGATGTGCGCTTTGCTGATGTGGCGGCCAGTTTGGGGGCGGGGCCCTGGCGCCGGTTCTGGGCGGTCAAGCTGCCGATATTGCTGATTCCGCTTCTGACCGCATTTGCGGTCGGGTTTGCGGTCAGCCAGGCCTTATATCTGCCGACGGTGTTTGCCTCAAACGGGCGGGTGGCGACCTTAACGACTGAGGCGGTGACGCTGGCCTCCGGGGCCGGTCGCCAGACCCTTGGCTCGGCTTCTGCCCTGCAGATGGCCCTGCCTCTGATGGTGTTTTTAGGCGCAGACTTTATCGGCCGGATCAGGTTCCGCCGCTTCAGCTGGTTTGGGGTTTAGATCGGCTTTCCCAGACTCAGGTGAAGTTTAGATGAGTCCTTGTTATTTTTTGCTGAGCAGACGTGGCAATTTCGCCGCGTCTTTTTTTGTTCCATCTTTAGTGTCCGGTCTTTTTTTGTGTCCGGTCCCTTCCGCCATTGCCGGTTCTGTTGTGCCGGTGTAGCCTGTTCAACATAAGAACATCAACAGCAATCAGGTGTGGCGGGCCGTTTATGACAACCAGCATTCAGATCAGCTCTACAGGCAGCCTTTGTCATGTTGTTCTGGCCAATGCGGGGCGGTGCAACGCGCTGACGGCTGACTATATCACCAGCCTGACAGAATTGTTACACTCCTTCCGTCTGGCCACAGATGATGTGCCGTCTGCTGTCATTCTGTCCGGGCAAACATCAGAAGACACGGCTTCTTTTTTCTGTTCCGGGGCGGATCTGGCCAGCCTGTATCAGGCTTCATCTGGTCATTACGCGGCCCGGCGGGCGGGTGTTGACAGCCTTAATGCGCTGATGCGGGCGGTGCGCGCCTGTCCGTGCCCGGTGATTGCGGCTGTCGAAGGCGGGGCGGACGGGGCCGGTGTGGCTCTTGCGCTGGGCTGTGATCTGATTGTGGCGTCTGAACAGGCGCGCTTTACCGCCACACAGATGACCGCCGGCCTGACCCCTGATGCGGGGCTGACGCTGTTTTTATCTGCTGGTCTGCCGCGCTGGCTGGTGGCCCAGATGTTGTTGACGGCGGCCCCTGTCACGGCGGCGCGCTTATATGATTTGGGTGTTGTGAACCAGCTGGTCAGCCCAGGCCAGGCGGTAACGGCCGCAGCTGATCTGGCGGCTCTGATGACGGGCCCGCCTCAGGCGATCAGAACAACCAAACAGCTGTTGGGCCAGGTCGCCCGGACCAGCTTTGATGATCAGCTTGAAGCTGAAGCAGATGCCTTTGCCACCGCGCTGGGCAGTGCTGACGGCCGGGCCCGTCTGGCGGCCCGTCTTGAACAAGTTGAAAAACCGAAAAGGACCGACTGAGATGACGGGCGCGCCTGTTTACACCTTTTCAGGACGGCGGGTTCTGATCACTGGCGGCGGCTCCGGGGTCGGCGCGGCGATGGCGCGCGGCTTTGCTGATACAGGGGCTGATGTTGTGATCACCGGCCGGCGGCAATCCGCTTTGGATGAGGTGGCCGCCGCCTCAGACAAGATCACAACTTCTGTTTGTGATGTCACCGATGAAGCGGCGGTAACAGCCCTGTTTGATCATATCGCGGCAACTGGGTCTGTGGCGGATATTGTGATTGCCAATGCCGGTATTGCGGCCTCTGCACCTCTGGACAAGACTGATCTGTCCTTATGGTCTGACATTATGGCGGTGAATCTGACCGGCCCGTTCCTGACTTTCCGTGAAGGGCTGCGCCGGATGAAGGCGGCACAGGTTGCCGGCGGGCGGCTGATCGCGGTGGCTTCAATGACGGCGAAACGGGCCTATCCGTATATTTCGGCCTATGCCGCCAGCAAACACGGGCTGTTGGGGCTGGTGAAATCTGCCGCACTGGAAGTCGCCGGAAAAGGTGAAAATGGCCAACAAATCACCGTGAACGCGATCTGCCCTGGTTATCTGGATACCGAAATGACACAGGCCTCAATTGCCAATATCGCGGCAAAGACAGGGCTGTCTGAACAGGAGGCGGCCGGAAAGCTGCATGACTTCTCGCCGCAAAAACGGCTCTTCACCGCTGATGAGGTGGCCGCCTCTGCCCTTTTTCTGGCCAGCCCGGCCGCTGCAGGCATCAATGGCCAGGCCATCTCAATCGATGGCGGTGAGACAGGATAAAGACCTCTACCAGCTACCGGTGTTCTCCATAGAGGCCCAGGGCTCGGCCGGGGCTTGTGCCTCGCCTTCCTGCAGTAACTCTAAAGAAATGCCGTCAGGGGACTTCACAAACGCCATCCGCCCGTCGCGGGGCGGCCGGTTGATGATAACGCCTTGGTCCATCAGGCTCTGGCAGGTGGCATAGATATCTTTGACCGTATAGGCCAGATGGCCGAAATTGCGCCCGCCTGTATAGCTTTCCTCACTGTCCCAGTTATAGGTCAGCTCTAATTCCGGGGCGCGCTCGGCCTCTGCCTGATCCAGGTCCTGATCAGCGGCCAGGAAAATCAGCGTGAATTTGCCTTCGGGCACATCCTTGCGGCGGGTTTCTATCATGCCCAGCTTGTTCACAAAAAAATCAAGCGCGGCGTCAATGTCTGTGACCCGAATCATGGTGTGAAGATATTTCATGTCTGATCCTTAAAAACGAAAATGAAACAGGAGAGGAAAAAACCATAACCCACGGCCGATCGCGCGGGCAACAGTCTTTTTTGGCCCCGGCGGCACACGCAAGCAATTGACCCGCACAGAATTGCTGATATCGTATCTGCACAGATTCCTGACACTCCTGACAAATGGATGAGAAAATCGATGTCTGACACAGTTCTTCATTATATCGCGGGCCGGAAAACCAAAGGCGCCTCAACCCGGACTATGGATGTGTTCAATCCGGCTCTGGGGGAGAAAAAAACAGATGTGGTGATGGGCACAGCCAAAGATGTGGAAGAGGCTGTACAGGCTGCACAGGCCGCCTTTCCGGCCTGGGCCAATATGCCGCCTGTGCGCCGGGCCCGGGTGATGTTTAAATTCCTCGAGCTGGTCAAGCGGGATAAAGAAAAGCTGGCAGAAGCAATTACCTCTGAACATGGCAAGGTCTTTACCGATGCCTGTGGTGAGGTGGAACGCGGCATAGAGGTTCTGGAATTTGCCTGCGGCATGCCGGCCCTGCTGAAAGGTGAATATTCAGCTCAGGCCTCAACCGGTATTGATAACTGGACCTTCCGCCAGCCTCTGGGCATTGCGGCGGGCATCACCCCGTTTAATTTTCCGGTGATGGTGCCGATGTGGATGTATCCTCTGGCGATCGCGGCCGGGAATTGTTTTATCCTCAAGCCCAGCCCGACTGACCCGACCGCCTCGCTGATGATGGCTGATTTGCTGGCTGAAGCGGGCTTGCCGGATGGCGTCTTCAGCGTCATTCAGGGGGATAAGGTTGCGGTTGATGCGATCTTGGAAAATCCGGCCATTTCTGCGGTGTCGTTTGTCGGCTCAACCCCGATTGCGCATTATATTTATGAAAAAGGCGCGGCGAACGGCAAACGGGTTCAGGCTCTCGGCGGGGCCAAAAACCATATGATGGTGATGCCGGATGCAGACCTTGATAAAACAGTTGATGCGCTTATCGGCTCTGCCTATGGCTCAGCCGGAGAGCGCTGTATGGCTATTTCTGTTGCGGTTCTGGTCGGTGACGTGGGCGACAAAATTGTCCCGCAGCTGGCTGAAAGAGCCCGCACATTAAAGGTGAAAAACGGTATGGAGCTGGATGCCGAAATGGGCCCGATTGTGACTGCGGCTGCGCATGAACGAATTACCGGCATGATCGAAACAGGCGTGAAAGAAGGGGCAGAGCTGGTTGTTGACGGGCGCGGCCTGTCTGTGCCTGGCCATAATCAGGGCTATTTCATGGGCGGCAGCCTGTTTGATCATGTAACCCCTGAGATGAGCATCTACCGCGAAGAAATCTTCGGGCCTGTCTTGTCTTGTGTGCGGGTGGATAATTCAGCAGCGGGCATTGAGCTGATCAATAACCACCGTTATGGCAATGGCGTGTCTGTCTTTACCTCAGACGGCAATACCGCCCGTGAATTCTCGAACCAGATTCAGGTCGGTATGGTGGGCGTGAATGTGCCGATACCTGTGCCGATGGCCTGGCATGGTTTTGGCGGCTGGAAACAGTCTCTGTTCGGCGATCTGCACGCCTTCGGGAATGAAGCGGTACAGTTCTACACCAAACAGAAATCAGTGATGCAGCGCTGGCCGGATTCAATCGCCAAAGGGGCTGAATTCGTAATGCCGACCGCCAAATAAGCTGGTGATGGCGGCACCTGAACCTGAGCTTGTCACCGCCGGCGTGAATTTGACCGCGCTGTTGCCTGCTGTGCGGCAGGCCGGCGCGCTGATTGAACAGATCAAATCAGACGGGGTGTCTGCCCGCTTTAAGGCGGATGCCTCGCCGGTGACCGCAGCTGATGAAGCGGCAAATGCTGTGCTGGTTGCGGCCTTGTCTGATCTGTATCCGGATGTGCCTGTGATCTCAGAAGAAGATACAGCCACCCATGCTCTGGCCCCTGACGGGCTGTATTTTCTGGTGGACCCGCTTGACGGGACACGTGAATTCATCCGTCCTGACAGCAACGGCGCCTATACCGTGAATATTGGGCTGATACAGAACCGCCGTGCGGTTGGCGGGATTGTCTATGCCCCGCATCTGGACTGGCTCGGCTGGGGCGGGCCGGACACCGGGGCGGTTCAGATAAAGGCCGGCCGGCAATCAGCTCTGGCGATCCGGCCATGCCCGCCAGATGGGCCTGTGGCGGTGGCCAGCCGCTCACATCCCGATGAGAAGACAAAACAGCTTCTTGATCGCTATACAATCACCCGGACCACCAGCATCGGATCGTCTTTGAAATTTCTGCTGCTAGCCGCAGGTGAAGCTGATCTGTATCCGCGCTTCGGGCCGACTATGGAATGGGATACCGCTGCCGGAGAGGCGGTTCTGGCCGGGGCAGGCGGGGCGGTCTGCACGCCCGCCGGGGCCCCGCATCTTTATGGCAAGCCGGGCTGGCGGAACGGGCCGTTTGTGGCCTGTGCTGATTTCGCCCTATAAAGCCCGTTGGCAACAGATTCTGCTTGCATGAAAAAATGAAATCATGATGAACTGAATAGTGGCTTTCGTTGATGAAAAGGCATGGGACTGTGCGCACAGAAGAAGGTAGGAGACATGTCAGACAAATCTACACACAGCTTTGCTCCTGATCTGCCGGTTCAGAATAACCCGCTCTTTTCCTGGCCGCTTGATCTGCGCGCGGTGGGGCGGTGGTACCGGCATGCCTGGGATATTCCGTCTGAACTGCTGATTTTTTTCGGCCTGGCCGGGCTGTCTTATCTCTGGCTCCAGCCTGTACTTGTCACAGATGGCGCGATCAGCCCCTCGGCGGTGGGGCTGATGTATCTGCGCAATGTGATTTATCTCTGCCTGATTGCCGGCGGTTTGCATCTTTTGTTTTACCGCTGGCGCGCGCAAGGCAGCACAGCGAAATATGAGCCGGCTTTTCTGCACCGCCCCTCAGGCCGGTTTCTGTTCGGCCATCAGGTGTTTGATAATATGTTTTACTCACTTGTCAGCGGGGCGACCATCTGGACCGCTTACGAAGTGCTGCTGCTGTGGGCGCAAGCCGCAAATCCGGGCCTGTATCTGGGGTTTGCTGACGCGCCTGTCTGGTTTGTGGCGCTGTTCCTGCTGATCCCAATTTTTGAATCGGCACATTTTTATCTGGTGCATCGCCTGCTGCATATGAAACCCCTTTATGACCGGTTTCATGCGCTGCATCACCGCAATGTCAATACCGGCCCCTGGTCAGGCATATCCATGCATCCTGTGGAACATCTGATTTATTTCAGCTCTGTTCTTGTTCATCTGGTGATCCCGTCACACCCTGTACATATCTTTTTTCACTTATATCTTCTGACTCTGTCGCCGGCGGCCGGGCATTGCGGGTTTGACAATCTTATTCTTGCGGGCAAACAGCGTCTGGCCCTTGGCCATTATCATCATCATCTGCATCACCGGCATTTTGACTGTAATTACGGCTCCTCTGAAATGCCGTGGGATGTCTGGTTCGGCTCATTCCATGACGGCACAAAGGCTGGTCAGGCCAGAGTGAAACAACGGCAGAAGACATAAAGGCGTGAACAAACAAGCGGAGGAATAAAGAGATGAAAACACGTGCGGCAGTCGCTTTTGAAGCAGGTAAACCTCTTGAGATTGTTGAGCTTGACTTAGGCGGGCCCAAAGCGGGCGAGGTCTTAGTTGAGATTATGGCGACAGGCATCTGTCATACAGATGAATTCACCCTGTCTGGGGCAGACCCCGAAGGGCTGTTTCCGGCTGTTCTCGGCCATGAAGGGGCGGGCATCGTGCGCGAAGTGGGCGCGGGCGTGACCTCTGTTGCGGTTGATGATCATGTGATCCCGCTCTATACACCTGAATGCCGCGAATGTGACTATTGTCTGCATCCGAAAACTAATCTGTGCCAGGCGATACGCACCACCCAAGGTCAGGGGCTGATGCCGGACGGGACCTCTCGTTTTTCCTATAAGGGCCAGCCGGTTCATCATTATATGGGCACTTCAACCTTTTCCAATTTCACCGTGCTGCCGGAAATCGCGCTGGCAAAGGTGAACAAGGCCGCGCCGTTTGATAAAATCTGCTATATCGGCTGCGGCGTGACCACAGGCATCGGCGCTGTCATCAATACCGCCAAAGCAGAAACAGGCTGCACGGCAATAGTGTTTGGTCTGGGCGGCATTGGCCTGAACGTCATTCAGGGCTTGCGGCTGATCGGGGCCAGCCAGATTGTTGGTGTGGATCTGAATAATGACAAACGCCGCTGGGGAGAGCGGTTCGGGATGACTGATTTTGTCAATCCGGCTGAGGTGAGCGGCGATCTGACCGCCCATCTGATTGAGGTGACCGGCGGCGGCGCAGATTACACCTTTGAATGTATCGGCAATACAGATGTGATGCGTGTTGCCTTGGAATCCGCGCATAAGGGCTGGGGCGAATCGATTATTATTGGTGTCGCCGGGGCGGGGCGCGAAATTTCCACCCGCCCGTTTCAGCTGGTCACCGGCCGGTCCTGGCGCGGGACCGCGTTTGGCGGCGCACGGGGCCGCACAGATGTGCCGAAAATTGTGGACTGGTATATGGATGGCCGGATTGAAATTGACCCGATGATCACCCATACCCTATCTTTGGATGAGATCAATAAAGGCTTTGATCTGATGCATGAGGGCCAGTCTATCCGGTCTGTGGTAATGTTCTGACAGGCGGATTCAGGTTGGTGGTGTGATGATGGGTGCAGTTGATTTTTTAAAGGCCTGTTCACAAGGCAGCCTTACAGCAGCAGAGTATGCAGAGAATTGTCTGGCTGAAATTGACAGAACAGACAGCCGGATTCTCGCCTGGCAATATCTGGACAGGGAACAGATTGCAAAAGATGCCGAACAGGCAGACACGGCGTCTGCTGTTCTGGCCTTGCGCGGCGTGCCTGTGGGGATAAAGGATATTATCGATACAGCTGATGCCCCTTGTGAATATGGCTCAGCTGTGTATACCGGCCACCGTCCGGCTGCTGATGCAGGGTTGATAACCACACTTCGGCAGGCCGGGGCGGTGATCATGGGCAAGACCGTGACCACTGAATTTGCCTATCTTGAAAAAAGCCGGACCCGTAACCCGCACCAGCTGGCTTTTTCTCCAGGTGGCTCTTCCAGCGGTTCAGCCGCGGCGGTGGCGGCCGGGCATATTCCGCTGGCGGTGGGCACACAAACCGGCGGGTCAGTGATCAGGCCGGCCTCTTACTGTCAGGTTCATGCGTTTAAGCCGACCAACACCGCGATTGACAAGACAGGCGTCCTGCAAACCTCTGAGACCTTGGATCAGGTCGGGTTTTTTGCGTCGTCCGTTGATGATCTTTCCTTGCTGTCTTCTGTTCTGGTGGGCACCGCCCCGCCTGACCGGCTGCCGCCTCTTTCTGCTGCGCCGCGATTGTTAATGTGGTCAGGGCTGTATGGGGATGTGGTGGACGATTATGTTCATGACGGGCTGGCCCGTATCGCAGAGGCGCTGGGATCAGTGGTGGATATCCGGCATGCCCCGCAGGATCAGATCGCCCGGTTCCAGGCCGCACACAAGCTGATTTATGATGTGGAAATTGGCCGCAATCTGGGCCCGGTCGCCGAAGCGCATCCGGATAAGGTGTCAGCCTTTGTGCGCGATGTGGTCAGCCGTGGACAGACCATCACCGCTGCTGATTATGATCAGGCCCTTTTGATAAGAGACGAGGCAAGGGCCTATATGGAGGCTGTTTTTTCTGATTATGACGGGCTGCTGACCGCCTCTGCCACAGGCCAGGCCCCGCTATTTGAAAACGGGACCGGCAATCCGGCCTGCAATACGTTATGGAGCTTGTGCGGCAGCCCGTGCCTGTCTCTGCCGCTTGATGGGGCTGCCAGGATCACAGGGCCTGACGGGCTGGGTGTTGGCCTGCAGCTGACAGGCGGGCTGGGCCGTGATGAGCAGGTCCTGAGGACAGGCAGCTGGATAGAGGCCCAGCTGGGCTAGGCCGGACCAGACAGGCAGCAAAGGAAGCAAAAATGGCACAGACCCCCATTTTCATAGATAATCTGCAATATGCGAATTATTCACCTGACCTGTTTGATGAAATGGCCGAAGCCGGTTTGTCAGCGGTTCATGTGACCATCTGTTATCATGAAAATTTCCGCCAGACGGTTGAAAACATCATCAGCTGGAACCGGCATATTGCGGCCCATCCTGACCGGCTGATGTTCGGGCGGACAGCGTCTGATGTACAGACTGCCCATGCGTCTGGCCGGACCGCGATTTTCTATGGTCTGCAGAACTGCTCGCCGATGGAAGATGATATCGGGCTGATCGAAATTCTGCACCAGCTGGGGGTGCGTTTCATGCAGCTCAGCTATAATAACCAGTCTTTGCTGGCGACAGGCTGTTATGAAGCTGAAGACCCCGGTCTGACCCGTTTTGGCCGCCAGGCGATTGCTGAGATGAACCGGGTCGGGCTGGTGGTGGATATGAGCCATTCCTCAGAACGCTCCAGCTTTGAAGCGATAGAGGTCTCAAACCGGCCGATCACCATCACCCATGCCAATCCGGACTGGTGGCATCCGGCCAGGCGCAATAAATCAGACGCGCTGATCCGCGCCCTGACACAAGCCGGCGGCATGATCGGTTTTTCCCTTTATCCGCATCATTTAAAAGACGGCAGCGCCTGTACCCTGAATAGCTTTGCAGAAATGGTGGCTGAAGCCGCCAGCCGTTATGGGGCAGAACATTTGGGCATTGGCTCTGATCTGTGCCAGAACCAGCCGGATTCAGTGGTTGAATGGATGCGCAATGGCCGCTGGTCTCTGGAACGTGATTTTGGTGAAGGCAGTGCGGCTAACCCCGGCTTTCCGCCGCAACCTGACTGGTTTGCCGGGATCAGGGATTTTCCCAATATCGCGGTCGGCCTGAGCGCGGTTGGTTTTTCAGCAGATGAAATAGCCGCGATTATGGGGCTGAACTGGCTGCGCTTTTATGACCAGAATTTCGGACCGTCTTCAGACCAGTTAAGATAGGCAGCGCAATGACCCTTCAGGCAGGGATGACATGTGGACAGGCTTTGCCCGATTTGCGATCACCTGATCAGGTGATGAAGCTGTCTCGGCTGGGCGCGTTTTTTCCGCACCGGCTCAGCTTTATGCGCAGCTTTCTGCGGCGGGCCGCTGCCGAAAATGCACATCTGACGATCCCGGCCTGCCAGCTTGACCAGAACGGCTATGGTCATATGGTGCTGTGCCTGCCTGTGGGCGGACGGCCCTATTGTCTGATTGCCTACAGCCGCCCGCTTGATGCGGCTGACCGGACTGACCGCGTTATCGCGACCAAATGGGATGCCAGCTTCTGTCTGTTTGACGGGATGCCGACATCTGCTGATATTCAGCTGTTGTCTGATCAGGTCACCCACCAGGAAGCCGGGCTGTATCATGACCGCGTGCTGACCTTGTCGCGGGCGAATAAATCTGTGCGTCTGTTTGCCCATGTGGTTGACCAGCTTGCCGCCGGCCATCAGCCGGATACAGATAAACTGACCGCCACCGGCTATCTGATGCGCACCACCGCGGTTTATGGCAATGGCAAATTTGGTATCGCTGACCGGGACAAGGTGATGGGCTATGACGGGCTGACCGGCCCGTTTCAGGCAGAAATGCTGACTGTGTTTCTGATCCGCGAATTCACCTTGTTGCTGGCTGAACATTGTGCCCGGCAGAAAGGTGGGCAGGCAGCCGCCAGACTGGCCCCGCCGATCCGCCGCTATATCGGGGTGGGCAATTCAACCGGTCTGGGGATGGCCCCGTTTCTGGTCAATCACCCTTGTCTGATCCACAGCTGGATTATGGCTCGTGAGGTGGCACTTTCCCGGGCCCTCGGGCTCAGCACCGCCAGCGACCACCAGCGCGGGCGGTTTTCTGTTCTGCTGGACCGGGCCCGCAACCATGTCCGGCAATGGACTGTTGATGATCCAGATCAGATGGCCAGAATCGCCCGGCTGGCCACAGAACTGGATCAGCTCCAGGCCAGCCTGGCGGCGCGGCCTCTGCCGGAACAGAACCCGTTTGCAGATGCGTTTTCACGGGTTCAGGACACATCCGAAGAGGCACAGGAAATGATGGTCTCTGTGCTGATCGAACTGGTCCCTGACGAGGTGGACGGGCTGGCAGATTGTATGGCCAATCCCTATACACCGAAACTTGATCCGGGCATGACTTTGGCAGAGCTGAGCGCGCTGCTGGACCAGCATTATGGCTGGACACAGGCTGTTGATCTGGCTGATCCGGCCGCCCAGACTCATTTCTGGTATGTGTCTGAAGAAAAGCTGGAACCGCGCCTGGGCAACCGGCACTGTGAAGACGGGGCAGAACGCGAAATGCCGTTTAATATTCCGCTTTACAGTGACCAGCTGCGCCGTGCCATCGCCGGTACAGACCCGGGCCAGTGCGTTGCTGAATTTCTGCTGCAGCGGCCTGATCTGCGCCATATCGTCAGGCGGGTACAGACCACAGCCCGTTACCCCTATGGCGAGATTCGCGATAATCTGGTTGATGAGAGCTGCCGGCCGATTGACCTGCTCAGATGCAAGCTGTCGTTTTTCGGGGCCAGCAAATTTGACCCGAAATCAGATCGCTGGACCCGGATCACGCTTTATCAGGGCGCACCCACAGCAGAGGATCTGGGCCAGCCGGACAAGGTCAGCCTTGATGACTGGCTGTTTCCGCTGCATCCGGCATGACAGCCAGGACAACAGTTGACACTAAGCGGGCCTGTTCAGCGAATGAGGTGTTTCATATCGCCCGCAAAGCCTGTATCGGCAGCGGGCTGACCCCTGACCGGGCAGAAGATCTGGCAGAGGCCACAACCCTGCTTCAATGTTCCGGTCATAACGGGCTGGCCGCCCTGCACAAGCTGCTGGTCAGGCAGAGCCGAGAGGCCCCGCAACCGGAACTGGGCTTGGTTCTGTCAGCTGATCAGATGCAGGCTGACCAGCTCCGGCCTGAGGCTGAAGGGGTGGCGGTGATCGACTGGCTGGTTGCGGCACAGGGTGAGGCTGAGCTGCACAGGGTCTGTGACCGGCTGGTGATGGCCGGTCTGCTGATCGCAGCAGCACACAGCCATGGCGGCCGGTTTTATCTGCGCAAGGCCGGCATGACGGTGCCATCTGTTCTGACCAGCCCGCAGGACTTTGCAGATTTGCCAGAGGATGAAGCCTGCCATCTCAGCTATCAGACTGCTGAGCAGGACCGGCCCGCACAGCCGGTTCTGTTTCATCATACAGAGGTTGAGCTGTCTGTCTGGCAGGCCCTTGAGCGGCTGGCGCATCTGACCTATGTGCCTGCCAGTGAGGCCTCTCGCCAGAGCGGGGCCGGGGCCGGGCTGGTTGATAATGATTGAAAAACACAGCTAAGATGAACCGGCAGATAGCTTTGGTTCGAACCAGATAGTGAAACCGAATAAAATAAAGGAGTCTGACAGATGACACCGCCGCAGACAACAGCGATGAGCCTGGCTGAAATTGAAACATTGGCGCTCAGCGTTTTCCGGGCACAGGGATGTGATGAGGACAACACCGCTGCGCTGGCCCGCACCGTGACCACGGCTGAACGGGACGGCTCTGTCTCGCACGGGCTGTTCCGTGTGCCGGGTTATGTCGCCTCTCTTCAGTCTGGCAAGGTGAACGGCTCTGCTCAGCCAAAGGTCAGCAATGATCTCGCCTCTGTGGTCACGGTTGACGGGGATTTCGGTTATGCCCCTCTGGCGCTGGAACGCGGCCTGCCGGTTCTGGCCGAAGCTGCACAGACAACCGGCATTGCGGTGATGCGGGTGGTGAATAATTTTCATTTTGCCGCGCTCTGGCCGGAAGTTGAATATCTGGCTGATCGCGGGCTGATGGGGCTGGCCTGTACAGCTTTCAAACCAACCGTTGCACCGGCCGGGGCCACACAGGCCTTTTTCGGGACCAACCCGTTGTCTTTTGCCTGGCCGCGCCCGGGCACAACCCCGCTGGTGTTTGATATGGCCACCTCCACCCTGGCCAAGGGGGATGTGCAAATCGCCGCCCGTGATGGTCATGATGTGCCGCCGGGAACCGGTCTTGGCCCTGATGGCCAGCCGACAACCAACCCGGCTGAAATCTTAAAAGGGGTGTTGCTGCCGTTTGGCGGCTATAAGGGTTCAGCGATTGCGATGATGGTTGAATTGCTCTGTGCCGGCATGACAGGGGATTATTTTTCGTTTGAGGCCGGCCAGCATGACAATAATGACGGCGGTCCGGCCAAGGGCGGCGAGCTGGTGATCGCGATCAACCCGCAGCTGGTCGCAGGTGAGGGCTGGCAGGATCATTGCGAGTCGTTTTTCACCGCTATCCGCCAGCTTGACGGGGTCAGGCTGCCTGGCGACAGACGTCATAAAAACCGTCTGGATACAGGCCCGCGCCAGATCAATTCAGACCTGATCGGCCGGATCAGGGCGATGTGCTGATAAAGGGGGGTGAAAAAAAGTCAGTTTTTTTTCACTTTCGCTAGAGATTATTTGTGAAAACTTCTGTACACTGGTGCGCTCGTGAAGATGTAAAGAGTGACAGGTACAAATCCGCATGCAGCTCAGGCGTTGGCAACAGGATATTATTGACGGGTTTCCCGATATTTTGAAAGCGCATCGGCGTTTCATTATCAAAGCCCCGACCGGGGCGGGCAAAACCGTTCTCGCCAGTGAAATCATTAAACAGTTTTATGCTGGTGAAAAGGTCATTGTCCTGTGTCACCGGCTGGTTCTGCTGGAACAGCTGGAACGTGCGCTGGCCCGTGAACACCGGGTCCGCAAGCTGGATCTGAATCATACAGAAAAAGCGTTTCTGGATTATGATGTGCTGCTGTCCACCAGCACCAGGGCGCGCGAAATTCTGGATGAGGCGGTTGAACAGGCCAAGCTGGTGATCATTGATGAAGCGCACCGGGTGTCGCCAAACGGTACCGGCTATAAACGGATTTTGGAAAGCTTCATGGAACGCGGGCGCGATGATGCGCATCTGCTGGGGCTGACCGCGTCACCAGAACGCCGCACCGCGGATCAGAAAGACCAGCTCAGCCTGGCGTTTGATGCCATCATTGATGGCGCGGATATGGGCAAGCTGTTTGATGAAGGCATTCTGGTGCGCCCGCGCTACCGGCCGCATTTTGTGCATGATCTTGAACTGGGCAATATTGATATCAGCTCAGGTGATTTTCCGGTGGCCAAGCTGGCCCCGGCAATCATCAAATCCTCTATGATCAGCCATGCCTGCATGATCTATTGTGAAGAACGCCAGCAGGTCAAACCGATTCCCATTTCCGCCTGGTTCTGCCCGGATGTGACGGTGGCGGAAACCACGGTTGAAGCGATTGAAGAGCTGGGCCTGTCCGTCTGTCTGATCACTGCCAACACGCCGATTAAAGAGCGGATGCAGATTCTGGCCAGCCATGCCAGAGGTGAGGTGGAAGCGGTGGTCTCGGTCGGCGTTCTGGCCGAAGGCTGGGATAACCCGAACTGTAACATCATTGTTCATATGCGCCCGACCTTGTCCAAGGTTCTGTGGGGCCAGTCTGTCGGACGGGGTTTGCGCGCCGCTGAAAACAAAGACACTTGCGTGGTGATCGATGTCAGCTCCAACTGGTCAACTTTCGGGCCGGTGGAACAGCTGCAATGGAGCTTGTGGTCACACCGGGGCTCTTATCTGAAATATAAAAACAGGTTCCAGTGGATTTCCCAGCAGCCTGTCGATGAACAGCAAAGCTATTATTTGTGTGACAATAAGCTGGATTCCAGCCTGCGCTGTTCACATATTTATCTGAAAGATAAATTTTCAGATTCAGGCTGTCCTGTCTGCGGCTCTTACAGCGCGATTGACATTCATAAAGAACAGCGGATGGAAGATTCGGTGAATGATATCGGCCTGCATCGTCTGTTCTTTGAACGTATCCCGGCGATTTATGAAGAAATGAACCGCGATATCTGGCGCACGCTGGGCCGCACCGCCTGGACCGGGGCAGAACGTGATGAGCTGATTTTCCTGGCGTTCTGTAAGGCCTTCAGCCTGGTCAGTGGCCAGCCGTCCAAATCTGATTCTGAATTCTGGCAGTTTGCCCTGCAGGGGGAAGCCGCGATCCGGTATTTCCTGGTTGAAAACAAAATCCAGATTGTCAAAGGCGATGAATTTGAACATGCGACCCTGGTGGACGGGCTGATGCATGGCCGCCGGGTCCGCGCGCTGCAGGCCAATCATGGAATCCTGCTCTGTGGCGAGCAGTTTGACGAGTTCAGTGAAGAAGAAATTGAGCGCAAATACCAGCGTGCCCTGCAGATAATTGAGCGTCTGGCGGTTATGGGCTGCTCATCTCAGGATAATTTACCATATTTTAAGGCAAAAGATGTTATATAGGCGTTTGACGGCAGCCTCAGCAGCAAAGGAGCAGACACAACATGGCGGGGAAGATATGCGTCACGGGGGCGACCGGCTATGTCGCGCGCCACATTGTCAGTCAGGCCCTAGACGCCGGTTACGCGGTGATGGGCACAGCCCGGACAGCTGAAAAAGTTTATCAGCTTGAAAATGATATCAGCCATCCGAAATTCAGGGCTCATAATGCTGAGCTGACCGCCAGCTGGGGCTGGCAGGCGGCGATGGCAGATTGCAAGGCGGTGGTCCATTGTGCCTCGCCCTTTCCTCTCAGCGAGCCGGAACATCCCGATGAGGTTATTGAGCCGGCGGTAAAAGGCGTCAGACAGGTTCTGACAGCAGCTGTCAAAGCCGGGGTGAAGCGTGTGGTGATGACCTCATCCTGTGCGGCTGTCGGTTATGGTCATGTGGAAAATAATCTGTATCTGACAGCTGATGACTGGTCAGATCTGTCGGCGGATATCGGCACCTATATACGCTCGAAAACACTGGCGGAAAAAGAAGCCTGGTCATTTGCTGAACAACATCCGGAGCTTGAGCTGGTGATGATTAACCCCAGCCTTGTTCTGGGCCCGCGTCTGGCAGCACAATTTTCAGCCAGCATCAATCTGGTGCAGATGATCATGGCCGGCAAATATCCGCTGGTCCCGAAAGTCAGCTTTGCACCGGTGGATATCCGGGATGTGGCCGCCGCGCATATCGCTGCGCTGACCGGCAAGCGGCCTGTCGGCAAACGCTTTATTCTGGCCGGCGAGTCGATCTGGATGTCGGAACTGGCCGAACACCTGAAAGTCCATTCACGCAAAGCCTCGTCACGTGAAATGCCGAACTGGCTGACCCGGGCGGCGGGCATGATGGATGCCAATGTCAGAAGCATTCGCTCAGAATTGGGGCTGATGCGGTATTTTGATACCCAGCCGGCCCGCAAAATTATGAAATTTTCGCCGCGCCCCCTGACTGAAACGGTTCAGGATATGGTCGCGTCTATCCAGACCGGCTAAGCTGTTCAGACCCAATTTAAGTGAGGATAAGCATATGACTGTATCGCAAAGGCCTGTTGTAATTGCGCCATCTGTTCTGGCCAGTGACTTTGGCCGGCTGGCAGACGAAATCAGCGCGGTCTCTGCGGCGGGGGCTGACTGGATTCATCTGGATGTGATGGATGGCCAGTTTGTCCCGAACCTGACTTTCGGGGCCCCGGTGATCAAGGCTGTGCGCAGCGCAACTGATGCCTATTTTGATGCACATCTGATGATCGAAACCCCAGATGGCTTGCTGGCGGATTTTGCTGCTGCCGGGGTTCAGGGGATCACCGTGCATGCGGAAGTCTGTCCGCATCTGGACCGGACCTTGTCCCGGATTCGCGAGCTGGGCTGCCGGGCAGGTGTGGCGGTGAATCCGGCAACCGGTGTGGACCAGCTGGCCCATTGTCTGCACTTGCTTGATCTGGTTCTGGTGATGACGGTCAATCCTGGTTTTGGCGGGCAGACATTCATTTCTGAAATGCTGCCCAAAATCAGCCAGGTGGCAGAGATGATTGACGGCCGGGATATCCAGCTTCAGGTCGATGGCGGCATCACTGCCCAGACCGCACCTCTGGTCAGACAGGCCGGGGCCAATAATCTGGTTGCGGGCTCAGCCATTTTCGGGGCGGCAGACGGGTATCAGGCCGCGATCACGGCGTTGCGCAACAGCTAGACAGTCATTTATGGTTTCGGGCGGCTGGGTTTCGCCCCTATATGCTGTGTGCCGCGGTCTCTGGCCAGTTCAATCTGGCGGGCACGTTCAGCAAACCGCTCTCTTTGTGCAGGTGTGGTGACATCATGACAGTGCGGACAGCTGACACCGGCCTGAAAGTGCGGGCTTGTCATATCCTCTTCACTTAAGGGCATTTTACAGGCATGGCACAGCTGGTAAGACCCCTGGTTCAGGTCATGGTCAACTGATACCCGGCTGTCAAACACAAAACATTCACCATCCCAGAGCGAGTCAGCAGGCGGTGTGTCTTCCAGATATTTCAGGATGCCGCCTTTCAGATGATACACATGTTCAAAGCCGATTGATTTCATCAGCGCGGTTGATTTCTCGCATCTGATACCGCCTGTGCAATACATCGCGATTTTCTGCGGGCGGTCCTCTTCAGGCTTGTCCGCAAGGGCCTTTGCCCAGGCCGGAAATTCACGGAATGTGGTGGTCTGCGGGTCTGTTGCCCCGCGGAACTGGCCAATCGCGGTCTCATAACTGTTGCGGGTATCGACCACCAGAACATCCGGGTCTGAGATCAGCTTGTTCCAGTCTTCAGGCTCAACATATTCACCGGCTTGTTCACTTGGCCGGATATCAGGCTCACCCATGGTGACAATCTCGCGCTTCAGCCTGACTTTCATCCGGTGAAACGGGGCCTCATCATGAACCGCATATTTAATTTCCAGACCGGTAAAGGGGGTCTTGGTCTGCAGCCACAAAACAAAGCTGTTGATATCATCATAACGGCCGGCAACTGTTCCGTTCAGCCCTTCAGGGGCGATCAGCAATGTGCCCATCAGATGACGGCTCTGACAGATATCTTTCAGCCTGGCCTGCCAGCCAGCACAATCATCCACGCTGACAAACTGATACAGCGCGGCCACAACATAGCGATTGGTTTTTGGGGGGAGCTGCATATATCATCCGCCCTAATTTATCCCGACCCGAGGCTTTTTTATGTACACGACCCCGTATCCACAATCAAGCGGCTAGGACAGGGACGTGCCCTGTATCAGAACAGGAAATGCAGCTTTACCGGGGCTGGGCCAGAGCGGTTTCAACAGCTGTTCTGACTTTGGCTGAATCAGGGGCGGTCACAGATGAAAACCAGTCCGTTATCTGCCCGTCTCTGCCAACCAGATATTTATGAAAATTCCATTTTGGTTTTGCCATCATGCCCATCTGCTGGCTGGCCCATTGATAAAAGGGGTGCGCCTCACCCCCTTTGACATTTGTGATCTCTGTCAGCGGGAAATCAATATTGAAATTCACTTCACAGAATTGTTTGACCTCAGCTTCAGAAGACAGCTCTTGGCCGCCAAAATCATCAGACGGCACACCGACAACGACCAGCCCGTCACTCTTATAGGTCTCCCACAGGGCCTGCAGCGCGTCATATTGCGGGGTGAACCCACAACGAGAAGCTGTATTCACCACCAGCAGGACCTGGCCTTCATATTTGGCCAAAGGCATCTTGTTGCCTGTAATGTCAGTAAAGCTGAAGTCCCAGGCAGATGAGACAGCAGAAACAGCGGCGGTTACACTCATGACCCCTCCGATACAGGCGGCTAGCAACAGATAATAAAGGCGATTTAACATAACAGGCGGACCAGTTTTTTTGCTTCTACGTCAAAACAGAATATCTGGATGAGCTGCCTGTTCAGCCGTCCGCGTCCCAGACCTCTTTCAGCCAGGCGTTCATGAAACCGGGCCCGGCCATATCAATGAACATGTTTCTGGCCCGGCTGGCCAGACCGCCAAGGCGCATCACCCGGCCTGAGGCTGCCGCTTTTTGGGTAATCATCTGCACCTCTTTTGACCGGATGGCGGCCATCTGGCTGAGCGCGTCTGACAGGGGCTGTTTGCTCAGCTCAGCTTTCAGACAGGCACAGTCAACAAAGGTCTGGCCGGCCCCTTGCGCCAGATGCGGCGGCATGACATGCGCAGCATCCCCGATCAGCGTGACCTGTTCGCGCCGCCAGACAGGCAGGGTCTGGGCCGGGTAAAGCGGGGTGTCAATCCATCTGATTGACGGCTCAGCCAGGCAGGCCAGAACCGGATTTGGCGAGAAGACAGCCTGTGCCCAGCCCGGGGTGAGCTGATCTGAAGAGGCACAAAAAACAAGATTGTTGCGCGCCCCGCCCGCAATCGGATAGCTCACAAGATGACAGCCGTCACCCAGCAGCAACAAGGTTGACGGGCGGCGCAGAACAGCTGGCAGCTTGTCGGCCTCCACCTCAGCCCGCATGGCCCGGTATACTGCCTTCGTCTGACTTTGGTTCTGGCCAGCGATGGCGGCTCTGGCCAGGCCGTTGGCCCCGTCTGCGCCGATCACCTCATCGCCAGCAAATAACTGGCCGTCTTTGCTGACAATCCGGGCTTTACCTTGGCTGAAATGCAGCGCGTGAAGATCTGTGTCTGTAAAGCTCACCTGTGGCAGCCGCTCTGCTCTGTCAGTCAGCAGGTCCAGAACATCCTGTCTGGCGATGGCCGCATGTGTCTGATCTGGCTTATGGATGATTTCTGTCAGATGCCGGTTTGCGGACAAAGATTTGATGACCACAGAGTTCAGACGCACCGCCTTGTTCAGCACGGCCTCGTCCAAACCCAGCACGGCCAGCGCTTTGAACCCGTTCGGCGACAGCTGCAGGCCGCCGGCGGCCGGGTATCTGCGGCCCAGAACCTGAACCGGATAGCCGGCCTCACCAAGGACAACGGCCGCGGTCAGACCGGCAATGCCCTGACCAAGAACAATGATGTGGCCGTCTTTTTGTTGTCCCATATTTATCGTCCGAATGGTGCCGCCGGTCATGCCAATATAATGTCGGTACAATGCCGGTCTGCGGGCACAGAATCAAGGCTTTTGCTGACGCCTAAATTGGGTCTGGTCAAAGCCTGTGCATATTTGTATTAAAGGGGAACGTGAACAGGCGGGCACAGACGTAAAGGTCAGGGTCTGCCTTTACATGAAATTGACGCATTAAGGACGGCTCACTATGAATTTGGATAAACTGACTGTTGGGAAAAACCCGCCTGAAGAAATTAATGTTGCCATTGAAATTCCGGCTGGCTCATCACCTGTGAAATATGAACTGGACAAGGATTCAGGTGCGCTTCTGGTTGACAGGTTTTTGCATACACCCATGCATTATCCGGTCAATTACGGGTTTGTGCCGCATACCCTGTCTGATGATGGTGACCCGATTGATGCCTGTGTGCTGACCCCGATGCCGATTGTGCATGGCTGTGTAATAGCGGCCCGTCCGATTGGCGTTCTGATGATGGAAGATGAAAGCGGTGTGGATGAAAAGCTGTTATGTGTGCCTGTGGACAAGCTGCACCCCTATTACAAGGATGTGAAGTCAACAGCTGATCTGCAGCCGATTATTCTGGATCAGATTGCGCATTTCTTTGAACATTACAAGGATCTGGAAAAAACCAAATGGGTCAAGGTTCAGGGCTGGGAAGGCCCGGAAAAGGCAGCTGAGATGATCACCGCCGCAATCGAACGGGCCAAGGGCTGATCACGCAAAGATTATGGGAACAGAGCTGCAGATAATCAAACCTGATGACTGGCATCTTCATCTTCGTGATGGCGATGTGATGAAGGCGGTATTGCCCTATACCACCTTCTGGGCAGAACGGGCGATTGTGATGCCAAATCTTGTTCCCCCTGTTGTCAGCGGCGGTGATGCCGCCGCCTATCGTGATCGGATCACAGCAGCTCTGCCGGCAGGTGCGGGTTTTACGCCGCTGATGACTTTATATCTGACTGAACAGACAGAGGCTGATGATCTGGCTGCAGCGGTGCGATCTGGTATCGCCACCGCGGTCAAGCTGTATCCGGCCGGGGCTACTACCAATTCGGCCAGCGGGGTCAGGGATATTGACAAGGTTTACCCTGTGCTTGAAGTTCTGGCCGAAACAGGCGCGCCCTTGCTGGTACATGGTGAGGTGACCGATCCGGATATCGATATCTTTGATCGTGAGGCTGTGTTTATTGACCGGATTCTGCAGCCCTTGCATGAGCGTCTGCCGCAGCTGAACATTGTGTTTGAACATATCACCACCAGACAGGCGGTCGATTTTGTCAGCTCATCCGGCGACAGACTGGCCGCGACGGTGACCCCGCATCATCTGATCATCAACCGCAATGCCTATCTGGCGGGTGGGATCAAACCTCATTATTACTGTCTGCCTGTGGCGAAACGCGAAACCCATCGTCTGGCTTTGCTGGATGCGGTGCTGTCGGGGTCAAAGAAATTTTTCCTTGGCACGGACAGCGCGCCTCATCTGGACCCGGCCAAGCTTCAGCCCTGCGGCTGTGCCGGCATTTTCAATGCACCAAACACAATTGCCTGTCTTGCACAGATTTTTGATGATGCCGGATGTCTGGACAGGCTGGAAGGATTTACGTCTGTATACGGGCCGGAATTCTACGGTCTTGATGTTAATCAGGACAGGCTTACACTGGTCAAACATGATGATCCGCAACCGGTCCCGCCAGCGGTACAGACCCCGGAAGGGGATATCACCGTATTTGATCCGCAGATGGATGTGTTCTGGTCAGTTCAGTCCTGACCCCGGCTGGCCCGGTAACAAAGAAGGATAATGGAAATGCTGAACCTGCCTGTAATGGATAAAGCCACAATCGCCAAAGCAACAGCCTCTTGTCTTCTTGAAATTGAAGCTGTTCATGTGAATGCAAGAGAGCCGTTTATTCTGACCTCTGGGGCGGCCAGCCCTGTTTATATTGATTGCCGCAAGCTGATCTCTTTTCCGCGGATCCGATCTGCCCTGATGGGGTTTGCGGCTTCTGTGCTGGCACAAGAGGCGGGGTTTGAAGCCTTTGACAGTGTGGCCGGCGGCGAGACCGCAGGCATTCCCTTTGCCGCTTTTCTGGCAGAACGTCTGGCTTTGCCGATGCAGTATGTGCGCAAGAAACCAAAAGGGTTTGGCCGCAATGCCCAGATTGAAGGTGAGCTGAAAGAGGGCACGAATGTGTTGCTGGTCGAAGATCTGGCAACAGATGGCGGCAGCAAGCTGCTGTTTGCCAATGCCTTGCGCCAGGCCGGGGTCAATTGCGATCATGCATTTGTTGTGTTCTATTATGATATTTTTGATCATGCAAAAGTTCAGCTGGAAGACGCTGGCCTGACCTTGCATTATCTGTCAACATGGTGGGATGTGCTGGAGGAGATCAAGGCCAGTGACAAGTTTGACAGCTTTACCGCCGAGACAGTTGAAACTTTTTTGCATGACCCCAAAGGCTGGTCACAGGCCAATGGTGGCCAGCAGGATCAGTAAGGCCCGGACCGCCGGGCTGGCCCCAATATTCAGCAGAACTGAGCAGATACACGCAGATGACAATCTTTAATCTGGGCTCAATCAATATTGATTATATCTATACGGTACCGCATCTGGTGACCGCGGGGGAAACCCTGGCCGCAACATCCTTTCAGGCTGCTTTGGGCGGCAAAGGGGCAAACCAGTCTATTGCCCTTGCGCGGGCCGGGGCGGATGTGCGTCATGCCGGACGGGTGCACAAAGCTGATGAGAACTGGCTGGCTGATATGGCTGAGGCCGGTGTGGATTGTGCCCATATCCAGACAGGGCAGATCCCGACAGGGCATGCGATTGTGGCGGTGGATGCCAACACAGCTGAGAACCAGATTATTCTCAGCCCAAGCAGCAATCACGCGCTGACAGACGATATGATTGCGCCGTTCCTGTCCTCAGCTCAGCCAGGGGACTGGGCGCTGGCGCAGAATGAAACCAATTTGACAGACCCGTTCCTGCACGCGGCCAAACAAGCCGGTCTTCAGGTCTGCTACAGCGCCGCTCCGTTCGTTGCGGATATTACAGCCGGACTGTTGCCGCTTGTTGATCTTCTGGTGGTCAATCATATCGAAGCGGATGCGCTTGAGGCCTTTACAGGCGCGCCGCTGACCGCGCTGGATATCGCCCATGTGATTGTCACCAGAGGGGCAGATGGCGCCTCTTATCTGGGCCGGCAGGACACGCCGTTTGATGTGCCTGCTGCAAAGGTAAAAGCGGTGGATACCACAGGGGCAGGGGATACCTATCTGGGCTATGTTCTGGCCGGTCTTGATGAGGGTCTGCCTGTGCGCGCCGCGATGCATCTGGCCGCAAAGGCGTCCGCCATTCAGGTCACCCGGCCCGGGGCGAGTGCGGCGATTCCCACCCGAAATGAAGTTGAGGCCTGGCAGGGCTGAAAGACAAAACCACAGATGAAACAGAAACTGATTATTGATACAGATCCGGGCATAGATGATGCGATGGCCATTCATTATGCTTTTGCACATGCTGGCCTTGATGTTCTTGGCCTGACCACCATTTTCGGCAATGTGTTTGCCTGGCAAGCGGCCCGCAACGCGCTGCTGCTCTCAGAACAGGCACATTATCCGCTTGATGTGATCGAAGGGGCGTCCTGCCCCCTGACCCAGCCTTTGAACCCGCCGTCACATCATGTGCATGGCAAAGAAGGGTTTGGCGTTCTGCCGGCACAGACGCCGCAGGGAACGCCTCTGGCCAAAACCACAGATGCGTATCTGTCTGAGGTTTGCCGGGCCCACAGCGGGGAAGTGATTCTCTGCCCTGTTGGTCCCTTGACCAATATCGCCTCATTGTTGCGGTATGATCCGGGCATTGTGAAGCATGTGAAAAAGCTGGTTATTATGGGCGGGGCGGTCTGGGCACCGGGCAATGTCTCAGCCTATGCTGAGGCCAATATCTGGAATGATCCGCATGCAGCAGATGCGGTGTTTGCTGCTGACTGGGACATTGATCTGATTGGCCTTGATGTGACACAGACGATTGATTGTGATGATGCTGATTTTAAGGCCCTGCGACAGGCTGCCCCTGAGATAGGCGGGTTTCTGCATGAAATCTCTGGTTTTTATATCAAATTTTATCATTCTGTGATCGACCGGCATGTTTGCCTGATGCATGATCCGTCTGCGCTGATTGCGATCACTGATGATGAGCTGTTCACCTATCGGACCACGCCGTTGTCTGTTGTCTGTTCTGGTGAGCAAACAGGCCGGACAGTACCAGATGACAGCTTGGATCGGCGCGGTGTGCGGGTGGCGGTTGGCGCGGATGCCGCAAAAATCAAAGCAAGGTTTCTGGACATTTGCGGACAAGCTGACAAAATGAAACAGTTGCGCGAGATGGATGTTATGCTCTGAGGCGGGTCAGCCTGATTAAGCACAGCGCAGATCATCTGAGCAGAAAGTGAGCAGCTATGCAGATTGAGACAGTAGATTACAAAGCGTCTGATGCGCCGCAACGGCTTGCCCGTTCCTTGCGGGAAACAGGCTTTGCTGTGCTGGCCAATCATCCGATTTCGCCTGAGCGTATTGATGAGGCCTATGATTTGTGGGGCGGGTTTTTCGCCAGCGAGACAAAATCTGACTATCTGCGGGATTATGAAAAACAGGATGGCTATTTCCCGTTTAAATCAGAACACGCCAAAGACGCCGCCAAAAAAGATTTAAAAGAATTTTACCATGTCTATCCCTGGGGGCGGGTGCCAGAGGATCTGAACGCCTTTACCCGCCAGCTTTATGCTGATCTGACCGCAATCGGGGTGGAATTGCTGAGCTGGCTGGACCAGCAGATGCCGGAAGAGCTGCGAAATCGTCTCAGCGCGCCTTTGCAAGAGATGATGAGCGACAGCCAGCAGAGCCTGTTGAGGATATTGCATTATCCGCCGGTCGGCCAGGATGAGGATGCGGCTGCGATTCGGGCCGCCGCACATGAAGATATCAATCTGATCACCCTTCTTCTGGCCGGATCACAACCCGGTCTGCAGGCCCGCGATAAACAGGGCAATTGGCATGATGTACCGTGCGATCCGGGAATGATTACAATCAATAACGGGGATATGTTATCACTGGCAACAGACGGCTATTTCCCGTCAACCACACATCGGGTTGTTAATCCTGATGTAAATTTGAATCTTTCGCGCTATTCTATGCCTATGTTTTTGCATCCACGACCGGATGTAAAGCTGAGGCATGATTTTACAGCAGAACAGTTTCTGCAGGAGCGGCTCAGACAAATTGGGCTGAAATCATAAAGGGAGTATCTATCATGAAACTTTTAACGAAAGCAGCCTTTGCTGGCCTGGCCGCGGTGGCCGTTCTGTTTACAGGCCCGCAACTGACCAGCCCTGTATCAGCAGCTGAATTTAAACCAGCTGTTATTTATGATATGGGCGGCAAGTTCGACAAATCCTTCAATGAAGGGGTGTGGAACGGGGTCAAGAAATTCACTGATGAAACCGGTGTTGAGGTGATGGAATTTGAAGTCACCAACGAGACCCAGCGTGAACAGGCCATGCGCCGGATGGCGGAACGCGGGGCCACCATTATTCTGGGTGTGGGCTTTGCCCAGGCAGATGCGATCTCAAAGGTTGCTGCAGAATATCCGGATAAGAAATTTTCCATCATTGATGTGGGCTGGCTGGATGCGCCGAACCTGCGCCAATATGTGTTCAAAGAACATGAAGGCAGCTATCTGGTCGGTGTCGCTGCGGCCCTGGCCAGCCAGACCAACAAGGTTGGCTTTGTCGGCGGTATGGATATCCCTCTGATTCGCAAATTTGCCTGTGGTTATGTCGGCGGTGTGAAATCTGTCAGCGGTTCAGCTGATGTGTATCAGAACATGACCGGGACAACCCCGTCAGCCTGGAATGATCCGGGTAAAGGGGCTGAGCTGGCCAAAAGCCAGATCGACCGCGGTGCAGATGTGGTCTACCACGCGGCCGGCGGCACAGGTGTTGGCGTTATTCAGGCCGCGGCTGATGCAGGCAAGCTGGCGATTGGTGTTGATTCAAACCAGAACGGCATGGCCCCCGGCTCTGTGCTGACCTCAATGCTGAAGCGTGTTGATGTGGCTGCCTATGAAACCTTTAAAGATGCGATGGGCGGGTCATTCTCGTCAGGCATTAAGGTCCTGGGTGTCGCAGAAGGCGGCGTGGACTGGGCAATTGATGAAAACAACGCCTCACTGATCACAGCTGAGATTAAGACAGCTGTTGAACAGGCCCGCGGAGATATCCTGTCTGGCAAGGTCGTTGTTCATAACTATGAAAGCGATTCAAACTGCCCGTATTAAGGCACGACATGTCGACCAAAACGAATGCACAAGCAAGAGGCGATTCAAGATCGCCTCTTGCCATTTCTTTACAAAATATCTCGAAAAATTTTGGTGCGGTCCGCGCGAACAAGGATGTCAGCCTGTCTGTCCGGCCAGGCACAATCCATGGCATTGTTGGCGAAAACGGGGCTGGCAAATCAACATTAGTGTCCATTTTATATGGGTTCTATACCGCAGATAGTGGCCAGGTATCGATAGCCGGACAGCCTGTTAAGCTGCGCAGTTCTGCTGATGCGATCGCGGCGGGTATCGGTATGGTGCATCAGCATTTCATGCTGGTGCCGAATTTCACGGTTCTGGAAAATATCATTCTGGGTCATGAAGGCGGCTTTAATCTGGAGGCTGGTCAGCAGCAGGCCGAAGCCTCATTGCGTGAGATTGCTGAGCGCTATGGGCTGAGTGTTGATTTGTCAGCGGTTGTTCAGGATTTGCCTGTCGGTCTGCAGCAGCGTGTGGAAATCCTGAAAGCCTTATATCGCGGGGCCAGGGTATTGATTCTGGATGAGCCGACCGGCGTGCTGACCCCGCAGGAAACCGAACAGCTGTTTGATATTCTGCGCACCCTTCAGCAGCAGGGGGTGACGATTTTGCTGATCACGCACAAGCTGAAGGAAATTATGGCGGTGACAGATTTTGTGTCTGTGATGCGCGGTGGCGAGATGGTTGATCACCTGAAAACCAAAGACACCACCCCGCAACAGCTGGCAGAGCTGATGGTGGGCCGGCCGGTTCTGCTGGATGTGGGCTATGCCGCGGCTGAACCTGGCCAGCCTGTCCTGACAGCCGAACATCTGACGGTAACAGGGGCATCTGGTGTTCCGCATGTGCGTGACCTCAGCTTCACTGTTCATCAGGGTGAAATTCTGGGGATTGCCGGCGTGTCCGGAAATGGCCAGTCTGAACTGCTTGACGTGCTGGCGGGTATCCGTCAGGTGACCTCAGGGTCAATCCAGCTGGGCGGCAGACAGATTACAGCTGACCAGCCCGCCGCCCCGTCTGAGGTCAAGGCTCTGGGCCTGGCTCATGTCCCTGAAGACAGGCATGCGGTGGGCTTGATCCTGCCGTTTTCTGCTGCGGAATCTGCTGTACTGGGCTATGAGTATGCTGACGCCATGGGCGGCAAGGCTATCGGTCTTTCGCCGCAACAGATGGACCAGCATTGTCAGCATCTGATGACAGATTATGACATCCGGCCGGCAGATCCGAGCCTGAAGAGCAATCTGTTCTCTGGCGGCAATCAGCAAAAAATTGTGCTGGCGCGCGAGCTGTCCTCTCAGCCTAATATCCTGTTGGTGGGCCAGCCGACCAGAGGTGTGGATATCGGCGCGATTGAATTTATTCACAAACAGCTTTTGGCGATGCGGGACCGGGGCTGTGCTGTTGTTCTTGTGTCTGTTGAACTGGATGAAATTATGAGCCTGTCTGACCGGATCATGGTGATGAATGAAGGACGCAATATGGGGATTGTGAGACGAGCGGATACAGATATCCAGCAGATTGGCCTGATGATGGCAGGTGTGGAGACACTGCCGCCCCAAAAGATGAAAGCCCGCTGAAGATGAGCACAAGACCGCTACCGCGCTGGATAGATGTTGGCCTGCTGCCGCTGCTGAACCTGCTGGCGGCGCTGATTGTTGCGGGCATTATCATTGCCATTATCGGCGAAAATCCGTTTGTGGCGATGGGGGTGATGATAAAGGGCGCTTTTGTCTATAAAGGCGCGCTGGGCTATACCTTGTTCTATACCACGAATTTTATTTTCACCGGTCTTGCGGTGGCGGTGGCGTTTCATGCCATGCTGTTCAATATTGGCGGCGAAGGCCAGGCCATGATCGGCGGGCTGGGGGTCGGGCTGGTGGTGTTAATGCTGGATGCGGTGCTGCCGCCTGTGGTGGTTCTGCTTCTGGCGGTACCGGCAGCGGCCGCCTTTGGGGCGGTGTGGGGGGTTATTCCGGGCTGGCTTCAGGCCAGACGCGGCAGCCATATTGTGATCACAACGATTATGTTTAATTTCATCGCCTCATCAATTATGGTCTGGCTTCTGGCCGGTATGCTGATGGCCCCTGGCCAGATGTCGCCAGAAACACGCAGCTTTGCTGAAGGCGTAAATCTGCCCAAAATTTATGAATTGCTGCAGATGGCAGGCTTTTCTGTGGCCAAATCGCCGTTGAATTTGTCCTTTGTGGTGGCGTTGCTGGCCTGTTTCGGGGTGTGGTATCTGATCTGGCGGACCAAGCTGGGCTATATCATCCGGGCCACCGGCCATAGCGAGCGGGCGGCGGTTTATGCCGGGCATGATCCGGCAAAGATTATCATGATCGCGATGGCGATTTCTGGCGGTCTGGCTGGGCTGATGTCCTTGAATGAAATCTTAGGCGTCCAGCAGCGGGTGATACTGAATTTTACCTCTGGTTATGGCTTTACCGGTATTGCCGTGGCCCTGATGGGCCGCAACCATCCGGTCGGGATTGTTCTGGCCAGCCTGCTGTTCGGGGCTTTATATCAGGGCGGGGCAGAACTGGATTTTGAATTTCAGACCATCACACGTGAAATGGTGTTGATGATCCAGGGTCTGATTATTCTGTTCTCAGGGGCGCTGGCCTATCTGTTCACGCCAACCGTGGCCAGGTTGTATTTCCGGTTTGTCAGCCCGCAGGAGGCGCGATAATGGCTGACCTCTGGCTGCAGTTTGTGCTGACCCTTGATGCCACTTTGCGGGTGGCCACACCGCTGATTTTATGTGCCATGGCCGGGCTGTTCTCTGAACGCTCTGGCATTATTGATATCTCGTTAGAAGGCAAGATGCTGATGTCTGCCTTTGCCGCGGCGAGCGTTGCGGCCCTGACAGGTTCTTCTGTGGCCGGACTTTTGGGGGCAATGTTTGTTTCAGTCTGCCTCAGCCTTATCCATGGCTTTGCCTGTATTACCCATAAAGGCAATCAGGTGATCTCCGGGCTGGCGATCAATATTCTGGCTTCCGGCCTGACCGTCACGCTGGGGATTGCGCTGTTCTCTATGGGCGGGCAAACCCCGCTTCTGGGCAAGGCCGAACGGTTCCGCGACATCACTCTGCCTTTTGCTGAACAGGCGGCGCATATTCCGGTTCTGGGCACGATTTATAAAGAGATTATTTCTGGTCATAACATTCTGGTCTGGGTGGCGCTGGCCTCTGTTCTGGTCACCGGTTATGTGATCTTCAGAACCACCTTTGGTCTGCGGTTGCGGGCGGTCGGGGAAAAACCAGAAGCGGTTGACAGCGCCGGGATGAGCGTGTCGGCCTTACGCTTTCAGGCGGTGATGATTGCCGGCCTGCTCTGCGGTATTGCCGGGGCCTATCTGTCCACCGCACATGGCGCAGGCTTTATCCGCGAGATGACAGCCGGAAAAGGCTATATCGCGCTGGCGGCGCTGATTTTTGGCAATTGGCGGCCTGTTCCGGCGTTGCTGGCGTGCCTTATGTTCGGCTTTATGGATGCGCTGGCGGCCAGATTACAGGGGGTTGAGGTTCCCCTTATGGGCCAAATCCCGACAGATCTGATCCTTGCCCTGCCTTACCTTCTGACGGTCATTTTGCTGGCGGGCTTCATTGGCAAAGCCTCGCCGCCCCGGGCGATTGGCGTGCCTTATATCAAAGAGAGGTAAGCGATGTCTGAACATCTAATCACGGCGGCCATTGCGGCGATGGACAAAGCCTATGCCCCCTATAGCGGCTTTTCTGTTGGCGCTGCGATACTGGATGAATATGGGGCTGTTCATACCGGGGCGAATATTGAAAACGCGGCCTATCCGCAAGGGTGTTGTGCAGAAGCCAGCGCCATTTCAGCCCTGATTATGGCGGGCGGGCGGCAGATCCTGAAGATCGCTGTGGCGGGCCGGGGCGAGGTGTTATGTACCCCTTGTGGCGGGTGTCGTCAGAAAATTCGTGAATTTGGCACGGCTGAGACGCAGATTCTGATCTGTGATGAGTCAGGATTGCGCCAGACCTTTACGCTGGACGGGTTACTGCCACACAGTTTCGGCCCGGATAATCTGAACCGCTAGGCAGCCTCAGACCGTGTTATAAATCCGGTCACCGGCGTCACCCAGGCCAGGCAGAATATAACAGTTTTCATCCAATTGCCGGTCAAGAGCGGCGGTAATGACCGGAATATCAGGATGAGCGGCGTGGAATGCGGCCACACCTTCCGGGGCGGCGATAAGGCAGACAAAAACCAGACCGCGGCAGCCTTTTTTCGTTAAGTGATCAGCTGCCATAATCGCTGATCCGCCTGTGGCCAGCATCGGATCAGCAATGATCACCTGGCGTTTGTCGATTTCCGGCGGCAGTTTTTCATAATAATAAATCGGCTTATGAGTAACAGGATCGCGCTGTACACCCAGATGGCCAACCGCAGCGTCCGGCAACAGGGCCGATAAAGCGTCAACTATCCCGTTGCCCGCCCGCAGGATCGACAACAGACAAGGCACAGGCTGTTGCAAGGCCTCACCTGCTGTTGTTTCAAGAGGTGTATCCACACTGACCGGATCGGTATGCAGATGCGCAAAAACAGCAAAGCTCATCAGACCGGTCATTTCGTGCAGGGTACGGCGAAACTGGTCAGGCGGTGTCTGTTTGTTGCGCAAGACCGTCATCTTGGTCCGGATAAGCGGGTGGTCAAGAACGGTAAGCATCTGTTCGGACAAGGCTGACTGTGACATGATATCGGGTCCCGCAAAACCAAAAGAAGTAGACCCCGAAACGATAGGATGTTTTGCACAAGATTTCAATTCTGGCTTTGGCGGCGGCAGGGCCGATTTGTCTGGACATTTTGGCTGAGTTGATTTAGCCAGAGCCCAAGAGTCTGACCGCAGACCCAGAATGAGACCATCACCGTGGCAAAGCTGTATTTTTCCTATTCGGCCATGAATGCCGGCAAATCGACTATTTTGTTGCAGGCCTCTCATAATTACCGTGAGCGGGGCATGCACACCCTGTTGCTGACCGCCGCGCTGGACGACAGGGCAGGGGCAGGGCAAATCGGGTCCCGTATCGGGTTGCAGGCTGAGGCGCTGACCTTTGATGAAACAACAGATATTGACCAGCTGATCACAGCTGAACATGACCGTGCCTCTCTGGCTTGTGTGCTGGTTGATGAAGCCCAGTTTTTATCTGCAGATCAGGTCTGGCAGCTGGCCGCGGTCGTGGATCGGCTGAATATTCCGGTGATGTGTTACGGTCTGCGCACAGATTTCAGGGGCCAGCTGTTTCCGGGCTCTGCGGTGCTTCTGGCGATTGCGGATAATCTGCGTGAAATCAGGACCATCTGTCATTGCGGGCGAAAAGCCACCATGGTGGTGCGCCAGACAGAAACAGGCCAGACGGTCACAGACGGGGCCCAGATTGAAATTGGCGGGAATGATAAATATGTCTCTTTATGCCGGGTCCATTGGAAAGAACTGACAGGATTGCCTCATGACGACTGATGTTGATTTAAAAGCGGCGGCAGCAGCCCTTCTGGTGATCGATGTGCAGAATGATTTCTGCCCGGGCGGCCAGTTGGCGGTTACAGACGGGGACCAGGTGGTTGGCCCGATAAACCAGATGATCAGCCAGGCCAATGCGGTGATTGCAACCCAGGACTGGCATCCGGCTGGCCATACCAGCTTTGCCTCTCGTCATGATGGCCGTAACCCGTTTGAGACAATTGAGGTCAGCTACGGGCCACAGACCTTGTGGCCTGACCATTGTGTTCAGGGCACAGAAGGGGCGGCCTTTCATCCTGATTTGCATATCGATGCAGCACAGATGATTATCCGTAAAGGGTTCCGTGCTGAGGTCGACAGCTATTCGGCTTTTTTTGAAAATGACAAAACCACCGTCACCGGTCTGCATGGCTATCTGCAGGACAGAGGGGTGCAGACGCTGGTGATGGCGGGTCTGGCCACAGATTATTGTGTGGCCTATTCAGCTCTTGATGCCGCCAGGCTGGGGTATGAGGTTCAGGTGATTCTGCCGGCCTGCCGGGCGATTGATCTGGAGGGGTCTTTGGCCGCCGCCACACAGCAGATGACCGCAGCAGGGGTCAGGCTGTCTGACAGCCTGCCCGGGTAAGGCAAAGGCCCGTCAGAAATAAGTTAAATTTTAAGTTAGGTAAGCAGCCAGATGTCTGAAGAATTACGGAATATTGCGATTATTGCTCATGTTGATCATGGCAAGACAACCTTGATTGATTCAATCCTGAGGCAGAGCGGCATGTTCCGTGAAAACCAGAAGGTTGAAGAACGGCTGATGGATTCCGGCGATCTGGAAAAAGAACGCGGCATTACCATTCTGGCAAAACCGACATCTGTGCTGTGGGAAGGGGTGCGGATCAATATCATTGACACACCCGGCCATGCTGATTTTGGTGGTGAGGTTGAACGGGTCCTGCATATGGCAGATGGCGTGATTTTGCTGACAGATGCCGCAGAAGGGCCGATGCCGCAGACAAAATTTGTTCTGGGCAAGGCGCTGGCTCAGGGGCTGCGGCCGATTGTGATTGTCAATAAGGTGGATAAGCCTGATGCCCGCCCTGATGAGGTGGTGGATGAGGTGTTTGATTTGTTTGTGTCTCTGGATGCGAATGATGAACAGCTTGATTTTCCGATATTATATGCCTCTGGCCGGGATGGCTGGTGTGTTGACCAGCTTGAGGATGCGCGTGACTCGCTGCGCCCGTTGATGGATAAGGTGATTGCCCATGTGCCTGCCCCAACAGGAGATGAAACTGCCCCGTTTGCGCTGCTGGCCACCTTGCTGGATTCAGATCAATTTCTGGGCCGGTGCCTGACTGGCCGGGTGATGCAGGGAACAGCCTGTGTGAACGAATCTGTACGGGCACTGAATCTGGACGGCGAAGTGGCAGAGACAGGCCGGCTGACAAAATTGCTGCGCTTTGAGGGGACAGAACGTGTGCCCACCGATACGGTACGTGCTGGTGATATTGTCTGTATCGCCGGTCTGACCAAAGCATCTGTTGCGGATACGATAGCTCATCCGTCTGTCACCACACCGATGCCCTCAACCCCGATTGACCCGCCGACAATGGCGGTGACCATCACGGTTAATGACAGCCCGTTTGCCGGTACAGAAGGCAAGAAGGTCACCTCTACAATGATCCGGCAGCGCCTGTTGGCTGAGGCAGAGGTCAATGTCGCCATTACATTTGCCGAAAGTGAGACCAAAGACAGCTTTGAGATTGGCGGCAGAGGTGAGCTTCAGCTGGGTGTGCTGATCGAAACCATGCGCCGTGAAGGGTTTGAGCTGACTGTGTCGCGGCCACGTGTTCTGTTTCAGACCATTGATGGCCAGCGGCATGAACCTGTCGAAGAAGTGACGGTTGATGTGGATGCAGATTATGCCAGCCCGGTGATTGACGCGCTGAACCAGCGCAAAGCGGAAATGGTCGATATGCGCACATCTGAAGCAGGCAAGACCCGTCTGATCTTCCTGGCCCCGTCACGCGGTCTTATCGGGTTTCAGGGTAAGTTTCTGACCGAAACACGCGGAACAGGTGTTCTGAACCGGGTCTTTCACAGCTATGCCCCTTATAAGGGGGATATCGCCGGCCGGCGGAACGGCGCGCTGATTTCAACAGAAACCGGCCAGGCCGTCGCCTATGCCCTGTTCAATCTTCAGGACCGCGGCATGATGTTCGTCAACCCTCAGGACAAGGTCTATGAAGGGATGGTTGTGGGTGAACATAACCGGGATAATGATTTAGGCGTCAATGTGCTGAAAGGCAAGAAACTGACCAATGTCCGGGCCTCTGGATCAGATGATGCCATATTGCTGGTGCCGCCGCGCCGCCTGTCTTTGGAAGAAATGATGGCCTATATCAACTCTGATGAGCTGGTAGAGGTGACCCCGGAATCACTGCGGCTGCGCAAACGCCATCTTGACCCGCATGAACGCAAACGCGCGGCAAGAGCTGTTCAGGACTGACCTTTTTCTGCCGTCTGCAGCTAAAAATTCGGCGGGTTAGTGATATTTGCCTGGCCCCAGATCAGTCACCCTGAACAGACAGGGAAGCGGCAGGATGGCTAGGAATGCAGACGTTACAGTGCAAAAACTGTGGCACACAGTTCAATTGCGGCTCGACACCGACTCGCAGTTGCTGGTGTGTGAATTTGCCCAATATGCATGATCAGTTTGATCTGGCTGACAGTTGTTTATGCCCTGACTGTATGACCAAGGGGCAGGCAAAAGCCATCACGCGGCAACGTAAATCCCGTAAAGCCCAGAGACAGGCCGAACGCGACCTGTTGCGCTGAGGCAGAGCTTATCTACCTACAACGCGTTACAGCCGATATAATTGCGTGACAGACATGAACGGGCCAGCCGTTGAGCGGTCGATATATCCTTTGGCATCATCCGTTTGGCGATCCGGTCACGATAATCACGGGCTGTCCGGTTGCCCTGAGCCGCAGCAATATTGAACCACATATGGGCTTTGATATAGTCCTGAATGGCGTCTTTGCCTTTGACATAGACCACACCCAGATTGACCTGAGAGTCAATATGGCCTTGCTCGGCAGCAGCCAGATACAGCTCAGCAGCTTTGGTAAAGCTCTGGTCCACACCGCGGCCAGCGTCATACATCATGCCCAACGCATGTTGTGCGTTCATATCGCCCTTTTCGGCCGCCTGGCCATACCAGTAAGCGGCCTGTTTCATATCCGCTTTCAGCCCGAGCCCGTTTTCCAGAAGGATGGCCAGATTATGCTGTGAGGCGACATGACCTTGCTTTGCGGCCTGTTCATAGAATTTGGCGGCCTGGGCATATCCTTTCAGGCCTCCTTTGCCAGTGTCATACAGCAGCGCGGTTCTGTATTGCGCCATCATATAGCCCTGCTTTGCGGCCTGTTCATAATAATAGGCCGCTTCTGTCATATCCTGTTTGACCACCTTGCCCATATGCAAGAGCTCAGCAAGGGTATATTGGGCCAGCATATGGTCATTATCAGCTGCCGTTCTGAAATGGCGAACAGCGGCTTCAGGATCGGCAGGACTGCCTTCACCGTTCAGGCGCATCTGGCCAAGTGTGAACTCCGCCTCTCTGTCCTGTTGGTTAATGGCAAGGTTTAAGAACGTAATGGCCTGTTCGTAATTCTGGGCAAGCATATCGCCTTTACGATAGGCCTTGCCAAGGGCAAGCTGGGCGCGCACATCACCTTGTCCGGCGGCGGCAAGGAACATCTGTTCCATCACCTCAGTATTGACAGCAATGCCGAGGCCTTCTCTTGCCATTACCCCCAGACGCCAGGCAGCATCTGCATAAAGCTGGTCAGCAGGCAGTTTGTAATAGCGCGCCGCTTCAGCAAAATTCTGATCGACCCCGCGGCCGTCATCATAAAGCCGGGCCAGATAGTAATGTGCCCCGACATGACCATTGCCGGCAGCAGCTTCATAATAGCTGGCTGCATCGCTGGCGGTTTTGCTCTCTATCACGCCGCCATCATAAAGCTGGGCCAGCCTGAACTGGGCGTCAGCAATATTCTGCTCAGCGGCCATCTCCAGATAAACAGCTGCTTTTGTCTTGTCGGCAGGAACAACACTGCCTTCATCAAAATAAATACCCAAAATTAACTGGGACCGGCTGTCACCTTGTTGTGCGGCTTTGTCATAAAGCACAATCGCATCACTAATATCAGCTTCAGACGCGCCGGGCCCGCCCAAGATCATCGCCAGCTGGTACTGGGCCTCCATAATATTCGCATCAGCTGCCTTGCGGTAATAAAACACCGCATCAGCGATATTGATCTCACTTCCTTTGCCAGTGCGAAGCAGGTCACCTAAGTGACGAGCGGCCTGTTTGTGGTCCTGATCAGCGGCCAGCTTCAGCCAGTTGAAACTGGCCACATCATTACTTTCAACGCCTCTGCCCTGCAGATAGCCCATGCCGATACGATATTGGGATTCAACATGGTTTTGCTGGGCTGCCTGTTCATACCAGAACATGGCTTCGGCAATATCGGCGTTCAGACCTGCACCAGCTTCATAGGCTGTTCCGGTCTCAAACTGGGCAACAGCATCACCCTGATTGGCGGCTGATAAGAACCAGTCAGCTGACAGGCGGCTATCCTTGGCAACGCCGGTCCCTGACTTATGGGCAAAGCCCAGCCAGATTTGCGCATGCATTGCCCCTTGTTCAGCTGCTTTTGTGTACCAGCCGGCCGCGGTTTCCAGATTGACCTTTACCCCGGTGCCCGCTTCATAAATCTGTGCCATTTTCAGCTGAGCTGCCGCCAGCCCCTGTTCTGCCGCCAGGCGGAAATAGCTCAAAGCCAGCTCATCATCCTGCTTCAGGCCGCGTCCGGCCTGATAAATCTGGCCCAGCCTGTATTGGGCCGGTGCATAGCCCTGATCTGCGCTCAGCTTGTAAAATTTTGCTGCCAGCGTGTCATCTTCCAACAGGCCTTCGCCTGTATCGTAAAACTCAGCCAGCAGATATTGCGAGACATCGTCACCTTTTTCTGCGGCGATGGCCAGAAATTCACGGGCCTGAATAATGTCTTTGTCAACGCCTCTGCCCAGCATATACATGCGCCCCATCATTGCCTGGGCCGGGCCATGGCCGGAAGATGCCGCCCGCAGATACCATTTTGCGGCTTCTGCCGGATTTTCGTCTGTGCCGATCCCTTGATCATATAATCTGGCCAGACGATAGCTGGCTTCACTATGTGATTTTTCGGCAGCGAGTGTGTAAAACTGAATAGCTTTACCAGGATTGCGCAGAAATCCGGTGCCCGCTTCATAACGGGTGGCAATGATGAACTGAGACTCTGTATCGCCTTCAAGAGCGGCTTTTTCATACCAGTGGCTGGCCGCCTTATCATCTTTGGGGATGCCGATGCCGTCATCATAGGCTGAGGCCAGAGATGCCATCGCGGAAACATTTCCGCCGTTTGCTGATTTTTCATACCAGAAGGCTGCCTGTTCAAAATCCATTGGCAGCCCGTCACCATTTTTATAACGCTGGGCAACATCAAACTGGGCGTCTTCATCACCCAGATCTGCAGCCATTTTATGCCAGGCTTCGGCCTGCTGCAGATCGCGCTCAACCCCTTCACCTTTGCTGTACATCAGGGCTATTTGGTAATGTGCGCCAATATGGCCCTTGTCGGCTGCCTGTTGATAGAGCTGGATCGCAATTGTGAAATCCTGGGCCACACCAAGGCCGGCCTGATACAGCCGGGCCAGACCGAACTGAGATTCCATATCACCTTTTTTTGCGGCTTCCTCATACCATTTGGCGGCAGCGGCATAATCCTGAATGACGCCATAACCATTTTCATACAGGCCCGCCAGATTGGCCTGTGATGCACGGTCACCCTGTTCAGCTGCCGCGGTGAACCAGCGCGCAGCTGCTTGCATGTCCTGTTCCACACCTGCACCGCGCCGATACAAAGAGGCCAGCATATACTGGCTGTCGCGATCGCCTTGTTCAGCCGCCATCTGATAATATTTGGCAGCTTTTGTGAAATTCTGCTGAACCCCCTGACCACTGTAATAGAACAGCCCCAGCATATTCTGGGCGGTTGAATCTCCTTTTTCGGCGGCCTGCGTAAACCAGATAACCGCTTTGTCCAGATCGCGTGCAACCCCCTGACCGTTCTTATACAAAAACGCCAGGCTGGTCTGTGCAGATACATCACCGCGCCGGCTTAATGACAGCCAGATGTCAAAGGCCTGTTCAAAATCGCCGCGCTGGGCCGCATCCTTGCCATCTTGAAAGGTTTGTGCCTGTGCGCTGCTGATCAACAGACCCAAGACCAGAGGGAGAATAAATTTCAGCTTGAACAACATACGGACTTCCTGTGCGGGGAGGGTTAAACCATTATCTTTTTTTTCAAAAACCATCTGTCTGAGAGCAGGTTTTCAAGCGCCACCCCTCCTGAGGTAAAAACGACCAGACCCCAAACCAGATTAGCAAAAACTGTATTGGGCGGCCAATATACAAGATATAGACAGAATTCATTTGATTCATACCTTATATAGTTGTATTCTGCAGAGGCAGCGATGCAGATTGACATGTGCATAGTTTATGCCAAAGACAGGTCAAACGGTTGTGAGCTATGAATTTGCAACGAAGCATGAAAGACGGTTGTGTTCTTCATCATTGCGTAAGTCGTTAGCCTCCCTTCCTTGCCGTAGTTTCATCCATGTGGGAACTGCGGCGATTTTTAGGTCTCGTATTCTATGCTTAAATCGGCATAATAAGCCCAAATTCCGGTATGGACGCTGCAGATGATCGAAGACCCGCCCTTGTTAAAAATAAAACAAACGCGCAACCGGCCAACAGATGCGCAGATTGAGGCGTTCAAAGGCGTGCCAACAGGCTTTGTTGTTGATGCGATGTATGGCCGGGGGGCGTTGTGCAAGGATATTTATCCTATTGCCGGCCTGGCTGAGGGGCAAAGTGTTGCTGGTCCTGCCTTAACAGCAGATAATGGTCCTGCAGATATTCTGGCGTCTCTGGCGGCCCTTCATTATCTTCAGCCAGGCGATATTCTGGTTGCCGGGTTTGATGGTCATCAAGGGTGTGCGGCAGCAGGAGACAGGCTGTGCGGCATGATCAAAAATGCAGGGGGTACGGCGTTGATTACAGATGGACCGGTTCGCGATCTTGACGGGTTGAAGGCGGCCGGTTTGCCCTTATGGGCAACAGGCCTGACGCCGGCGTCTCCGTTTTCGTCTGGTCCGGGGGTTGTGGGGTTTCCCGTTCAGATGGGTGGTCAGCAGATTTCCTGTGGTGATATGATTGTTGCTGACAGTGACGGTGTGGTGGTTGTTCGGTTTGCTGAGATTGATGCTGTTCTTCACAGGCTCAGCAGAATAAAAGAGCTGGAGGATGAACGTGACCAGCAGGTTGCCGAAGGGCTGACCGTGCCGCAGAATGTTCTTGAAATTCTGCACAGTAAGCGCACATTATTAACTGATGACTGAGACCGGTCCTGACACTGGTTGAACCTTTATTTCCTTCTCGGCTGTACAGCCGATAACAAACACAGGTAATCAAACGATGACGCTAAGAACGCTTCTTGAGAATGGGGCTGGCGGGGCTGTTGCGCTCAGCGCGCCGGATCGGCCGTCTTTAAGCTATGACCAGCTGCGGGCCCATATTGACACGATTGGCCAACAGCTTGCCGGACAGGGGCTGAGCTCAACAGACCGGGTGGCGATCGTGTTGCCGAACGGCCCGGAAATGGCTTCTGCTTTTCTGGCTGTGGCCTGTTATATGTCTGCTGCGCCGCTGAATCCCAGCTATAAGCAGAGTGAATATGAATTCTACCTGTCTGACTTAAAGCCAGCTTTGGTGATTGTTGAGCAGGGCAGTGAAAATCCCGTGCGTCAGGCTGCTCAAGGTCTGGGTATTCCGGTTGTTGAGGCAAAGGTAGAGGCCGGTATGGCCGCCGGGGCGTTCAGCCTGTTTGACAAAACTGCTGAAATTTCGCCTGCAGATGCTGAGGCAGAAGCCCTTGTTCTGCATACATCCGGGACAACATCACGGCCAAAGGTGGTGCCGCTGTTGCAGAAAAACATACTGGCTTCTGCACGTAATATCGCCGCCAGCCTGGAGTTAACAGACGCAGATCACTGCCTGAACATCATGCCGCTGTTTCATATTCACGGGCTGATCGCGGTACTGATTTCCAGCCTGGGCAAGGGCGCTTCTGTGTGCTGCAGCCCCGGGTTTAATGCGCTGAAATTCATGGAGCTGGCAACAGCAGAGGCGATCAGCTGGTATTCTGGTGTCCCGACCATGCATCAGGCGATATTGTTGCGGGCCAAACGCAATCCTGAACAGGCCAAAGCGTTGCACTTGCGCTTTATCCGCTCTTCCTCAGCCTCTCTGCCGCCAGCTGTTTTTGAAGAGCTGGTTAAGGTGTTTGGCTGTCCGGTTATCGAAGCCTATGGCATGACTGAGGCGGCGCATCAGATGACGTCTAACCCGCTTGGTGACGGGCGTCAGAAAGCGGGTTTTGTGGGTATTGCGACCTCACCAGAGGTGTGCATTCTGGATGCAGAGGGCACGCCGCAGCCGCAAGGCGGTGAAGGTGAGGTGTGTATTCAAGGCGATAATGTGACGCCAGGTTATGAAAACAACCCTGAAGCCAATGCCTCCAGCTTTACCAACGGGTGGTTCCGGACTGGTGATCAGGGTTATTTTGATGAAGATGGCTATCTGAAAATCACCGGCCGGTTAAAGGAAATCATTAACCGGGGCGGGGAAAAAATATCGCCTCTGGAAGTGGATAATGTGTTGATGGATCATCCCGCCATTCAACAGGTCGTCACTTTTGGGGTTGCGGACAAATTGCTGGGTGAAGAGGTTGGCGCGGCAATTGTGCTGGCTGACGGGGCCGCTTTGTCTGAAGCTGAGCTGAAGGATTATGCCAATCAGCATCTGGCCAAGTTCAAAGTCCCGCGGCATATCTGTTTTGTTGATGAAATCCCGAAAGGGGCAACAGGCAAGCTGCAGCGCATTGGCCTGGCAGACAAGCTGGGCCTTTAGGGCATGAGCAGATCATCACAACCCCAGAGGCAGAGCTGAGATGAGCAAAATTTGTATTTATGGTGCAGGGGCAATTGGCGGGTTTATGGCGGCCCGGTTGCATGAGGCGGGTGCAGATGTCAGCCTCATCGCCAGAGGCCCGCATCTGGCCGCGATTCGTGAACGGGGACTGCGGCTGAATTATGCCGGACAGGAAACCGTCTATCAGCTGCCCGCAACAGATAACCCGGCAGAGCTTGGCCCGCAGGATTATATTATCATCGCTTTGAAAGCCCATGCGCTGAGCGCGATCGCGCCTCAGCTTGGCCCGCTGATGGATGAGCAGACCAGCATTGTGTCTGCGGTAAACGGGGTGCCCTGGTGGTATTTTCACAACGCCAATACAGGGACTGTGCTTGATGACAAGCCGCTTGATGCGGTTGATCCGGGGGCTGTGATCTGGAACAGCTGGGGGCCGGAACGGGCTATTGGTTGTGTTGTTTATCCTGCTTGTGAGATTGCTGAGCCTGGCCTTATCAGACATCTTGATGGGGACAGATTTTCCTTGGGTGAGCCATCAGGTGAGCGAACTGATCGGCTGAAAACATTGTCTGAGCTGATGATCAAAGGCGGGCTGAAGGCGCCGCAGAAACGCCGCATCCGTGATGAGATTTGGATCAAATTATGGGGCAATTGTTCATTCAATCCTGTCTCTGCCCTGACCGGGGCCAGTCTTGATCAGATCGGAGCAGATGAAGGGTGTCGTGAGCTGGTGCGCCAGATCATGACAGAATGCCAGGCTGTGGGGGAAGCCCTGAATGTCCGGTTCGCGGTGTCTATTGACGAGCGGATTGAAGGGGCAGCCCGCATTATTGGTCATAAGCCGTCAACCCGTCAGGATATTGAAGCCGGTCGGCCGCTGGAAATTGATCCGCTGATGACAGCTGCTCTGGAACTGGCAGAAGGGCTGTCGATTGATACACCTGCCTTGCGCCAGGTCACCTCATTGCTGAAACTTCAGGCCGCTACATTAGGGCTGTATCAGTATCGTTGATCACAGCTGGCATAAGTAAGGAATGTGGTTATGACGATACACAGCCAGCAGACGCAAACACCAGCAGATGCCTTATTCAGCCTGCAGGGGAAAACAGCCCTTATCACAGGATCGACAAGGGGTATCGGGTTTGCGCTGGCCCAGGGGCTGGGGCAGGCAGGAGCCGAAATTCTGGTTAATGGCCGTCAGTCTGACAGGGTGACAGATGCGGTCAGCATGCTGGCTGGCCAGTCTGTCAAAGCTTATGCATTTGTTGCAGATGTCACCCAGCAAGATCAGATCACCACAGCGATAGATGCCTATGAAGCTGATAAAGGCCCGATAGATATTCTGATCAATAATGCGGGCATGCAGCATCGCGCCCCTCTGGAAAGGTTTGATGCAGAAATTTTTGATCAGATGATCGCGGTCAATCTGAAAGCTGCTTTTTATACAGCCAAGGCCTTGTCGCGGCATATGATTGCGCGTCAGGCGGGAAAGGTGATCAATATTGCCTCTGTGATGAGCCAGCTGGCCCGGCCGGGGATTGCCCCCTATACGGCCACAAAAGGCGCGATCGCCAATTTAACCAAGGGTATGGCAGCAGACTGGGCCCGGTATGGGCTGAATTGTAATGCGATTGCCCCAGGCTATTTCAAAACCGAATTAAACGCCGCACTTGTTGCTGATGAAGCCTTTACAGACTGGCTGGTCACCCGCACGCCGGCAGGCCGTTGGGGGGATGTCAGCGACCTTGTGGGCACAGCTGTTTTCCTGGCTTCTAGAGCGTCATCCTTTGTGCATGGCCAGACGATTTATGTTGATGGCGGGCTGACGGCAACGGTCTGAGGTTTGTGTTTTTTGGTCAGTCTGAGTTCTGCAGACGGGTACGGGTGCTGTCTGCTTTTTCTTTCACCTTGTTTGAACAGGCTATATCCCCGTCAGTCACAAATTTTTGGTGATTGGCTTCCAGCTGTTTCAGGTCATACAGATAATTGACCATCACCCCATGTGACCGGCTTTGCCCGTTTTCTGATGTGTCGGCATCGGCATGCAGGGCGTGAATGAGGGCCCCGTTACCAAGGTGAAAGCGGGCAACCGGATCAAGCGGCACACCATCTGCTGTCTTTTCATGAATCAGATAGCAGGCGGCAAGTGCGGTCAGCTCTGCTTCATCTCTGTCGCTAGCTTCTTGTGTCTGTCTGCTCAGCCATCTGGCAAATTGGGGCAGGGGGGACAGCGTCACGAACTGAGTCAGGCTTTCAAATTCGCGGCGCAATTCAGCCACCACAGTCTTGATTAATGAATTGCCAAAGGAGATGCCAGCCAGCCCAATCTGGCAGTTCGAAATAGAATAGAACGTCGCTGTTGTGGGGGCGGCCTCTTCGCTGGCATCTGGCCGGTCAGCCAGAATCGCCTGGATCGAATCGGGGATATCCTGACTCAGCGCAATTTCTACAAAAATCAGCGGCTCATCAGGCATCGCGGGGTGAAAAAACGCAAAACAGCGTCTGTCACGTGGCTGCAGCCGGCGGCGCAGATCATCCCAGCTTTCAATCGCGTGCACAGCTTCATAGGCAATGATTTTTTCAAGGATATGCGCCGGGCTTGACCAGCTGATCGGCTGTAAGACCAGAAAGCCTCTGTTAAACCAGCTGGTGAATAAATGCTGTAAATCCTGATCAATGACAGCCAGTTCCGGCGTGTCCGCCAAGAGCCCCAACAGCGTTTTGCGCATATTGACCAGCCGCTGTGTGGCCCCAGGCAGCTCATTCAGTTTTTTAAACAGAGTCTGCCGCCGCGAAGACGCAGCCGTCATCAGCGCATGATAACTGGCCTTATCAGCACCTGCCTGATAGGTCTGAAGAGCGTCTTTTAAGCTGGTGATATCCAGATCGAAATCTGTCGCCAGAGTGGTGAAAAAGGCTTTTTGGTTCTCTGCGGTTTCGCTCTCAAACTTATCCAGGATTTGCTGTGCCAGAGACAGGCCTGTGACCTCACCTTTATTAGAGAGCAGCTGTTCTGATAAGGCCGGAAGTGACAGATCAAGGCGATGTTCATTATTCAGCCAGTTGGTTGTCTGACTGAAGAGGTTTGTTAATAGCGCGCCCAGTGAAACCATGTGAACATCCTTTGCCGTTCAATCTGATCTGACCCATCCTCTTCTCTTCTTTAGATAAGATGTGGAGCGGGTCTGTTCAAGCGGGGCAGCCGGGCAAATGAAACAGGCCGTGCAAAACGGGATATGTCTGCACGGCCTGAGGGTTGATAAAAGGCGGGTGTAGGGAAAAATTTTGGGGATGCCCGCACTTTTATCGTTATGCCTAACGTTTCACGAACGTAATGGCATACATCGCTTCTCCTTCAAACAGTTTGGAGATTTCGCGGCCGTCACTCTGGAAATATTTCTGGCTATTGATGCTGTTTTCCAGCCGATACCCTTTTTCCCACATATTTTGACGGTGTACTTCCAAGGCAGCCTGGCTCAGAGACGGCACAATGATTGTGAACCTCTCTTCGCTGGCGGTATCAATGTGATGAGACATATCGTTCATTTTTTCCTCCATAAGAGCGTTTTATTCAGCAACATTCAGGGTGAACTGGGCTTCTTCTGTGCTGTCATTCAGGGCTGTTGTTGACGAAGCCCCGCCTTTCACCGCAACAGAAATCGCATCAAACCAGCCTGCCCCCACTTCACGCTGGTGTCTGTGGGCTGTATAGCCATTTTCTTCTGCCGCAAATTCAGCATTCTGCAGCTGAGAGTAAGCAGCCATACCGCTTTGCTTATAGCCACGGGCCAGTTCAAACATGCTGTAGTTCAGTGAATGGAAGCCTGCCAGTGTGATAAACTGGAACTTATAGCCCATCTTGCCAATTTCAGCCTGGAACCGGGCAATATCCTGTTCGTTCAGATTCGCTGACCAGTTGAAGGACGGGCTGCAGTTATAAGCCAGAAGCTGGTCCGGGAATTCTGCGCGGATGGCTTTGGCAAAGGCTTCGGCCTGATCCAGATCTGGTGTTGATGTCTCCATCCACAACAGGTCAGCATAAGGGGCAAAGGCCAGGCCACGTGTGACGCATCTGTCAAAGGCATCCTCATCTCTCAGGCAATAGAACCCTTCTGCGGTGCGTTCGCCACTGATAAAGGGCTTGTCACGCGGGTCAATGTCAGAGGTGATTAATTTTGCGCTTTCAGCGTCTGTACGGGCCATGATCACTGTGGACACGCGCGAGCAGTCTGCGGCCAGACGTGCCGCGTTCAGGTTGGTCACGGCCTGCTGGACAGGGATCAGAACTTTGCCGCCCATATGGCCGCATTTCTTTTCGGAAGCCAGCTGGTCTTCAAAGTGAACACCGGCAGCCCCAGCCTCAATATAGGCGCGGGTCAGCTCAAACGCGTTCAGAGCACCGCCAAAACCAGCTTCACAATCAGCCACAATCGGGGCCAGCCAATCTGTTGACGGCTTGCCGTCTTCCAGGGTTTCGATCTGATCGGCCCGCATCAGGGTCCGGTTGATCCGCTTGGCCAGCTCTGGGCCGGAATTGGCCGGATAGATAGATTGGTCAGGATACATTGACCCGGCTGTGTTGCTGTCAGCGGCAACCTGCCAGCCAGACAGGTAAATTGCCTTCAGCCCGGCCCGGATTTGCTGCATCGCCTGATTGCCGGTCATCGCGCCGAGTGTGTTGACATAATCTTCTGTATGCAGCAGATGCCACAATTTATCTGCCCCGTTACGGGCCAACGTATGTTCCACCACGACAGATCCTGACAGTTTGGTCACTTCGGCGATATCATAATCCCGCGTGGTATTGGCAAAACGGCCAGGGGCGGCTTTGGTCAGCTGTTCAAATGTCTGTGTCATGGTCATCTCCTAAAATAGGGTCTGGTGGTGATGATGCGAGCAAGGGATAAGCCGGTCCGCATCGCTGTGTTGTTTTTCGTCTTACGGCATGGATTTCCGAAAAGCTAATTAAAAGGTGTAACGAGTTAAAATTGTAAAAATTCACAATTTAATATTGTAAAATATTTACATATATGGTGTAAGATTTATTTACAAAACGCGGACCAATCTGGAGACACAGCCATGGCAGAACTGCAGGCAGGCAAGGTGATGGTTGGCCATAAGATCAGGCGGTTGCGGAACACGCTGAAGCTCAGCCAGTCTGATATGGCAGCCGAACTTGGCATTTCGACCTCTTATCTGAATTTGCTGGAAAATAACGCCAGGCCGGTGACCGTCCCGATTCTGTTTCGCCTGGGGCAGACCTATGACATTGACCTGCGTGAGATGGCTGAGGATGATTCGTCCCGGCTGACCGCCCTGCTGACAGAAGTCATGTCTGATCAAGTCCTGGATGGGGTGCAGATGTCACGCCGGGATGTTCATCTTCTGGCCAGCCAGCATCCGAATGCCGCAACAGCTCTGATTATGTTGCATCAGGCGTTTGACCAGATGCGTGATGCTGCTCATCAGGGCAGCAGCCGCCAGGGTGAGGCGGTGACCCCGCAGCCTCTGGAGACGGTCAGGCGGGTATTAGAAGAGGCGGGGAATTATTTTCCTGAGCTGGAAGAGGCGGCTGAGCTGTTTGTGGACAGTATGGGACCGGCCTACAGTTCAGGCAAACTGCATCAGATAACCATGCATCTTGAACAGAAATATGGAATCCGCACCCAGATTATGCCGCAATCGGTGATGGGGAATTTATTTCGTGAATTTGATCCGCACCGCAGCCGTCTGTTGTTGTCTGAAAATCTGCAGGAATCGCAGCGCCTGTTCCAGACCGCTGCCCAAATCGCCCTTGTCGGTTACCGTGATGTTATCGACAGCATCATCAGCCGCCTTGATATTGATGATGATTCAGCGACTTTATTGCGGATCACATTATCAGGGTATTTTGCCGGGGCGGTGATGATGCCTTATTCAGATTTTCTGATGGCAGCCAAAGAAACCCGGCATGATCTGGAAGCGCTTGGCAACCGGTTCACAGCGAATTTTGAACAGGTCTGCCACAGGTTAACCACATTGACCCGGCCGAATGAACGCGGCATTCCGTTCTTTTTTCTGCGGGTGGATGAGGCGGGCTATATTTCAAAGCGTCTGTCAGCAGGGGGGATTGAATTTGCGCGGCAGGGCGGGGCCTGCGGGAGATGGATACCGCATCAGGCGTTTCGCAACCCTGGCCAGATCATGACCCAAGCGTCCAGCCTGGAAGAGGGCCAGAAGCTGTTGACCATCACCAGAACCCATCACATACCGCGTACACAGCCTGCGCATTATGGCACCCCTGCCTATGCCATTGCGCTGGGATGTGATCTGAAATTTGCCAAGGAGATTGGGTATACTGATTATATGATCAACCTCAAAGACCCGGCTCTTACGCCGATTGGTCTGGGCTGTCATGTGTGTGAGCGCCTGCATTGCCAGCACAGAGGCGCATTGCCGCGCGGCCAGAAATTGCGGTTCGATTTGTCTAAACGTTATTCCGGGCTGTTTGACTCTCTGCGGTCCTGAAGCCTGAAAGGTAAGGTTGCAGACCAGCCGGTTCTGCTGATTTAAGACAGCATCTTTGTCATTCACCCTTTACAAGTGTGATGAATCATGTTTGCCTAAAAAAAAGGGTCGCAGATAAACTGCGACCAAGTTTAGGGAGGATGACACATCTGTTTGAAAAAACAGATGGTCATAATACAGTACGCGCAAAGACGTGAACTGATTCACAAAAAAATCACTGAAAACGCATGTTGCTGAAAATCCATCTTTTTTAAGATGGATTTCTTTTTGCCGTGGTGAGCGGTTCTGGCCCTTATATCAGCAAGTTGCAGGCCTGCGACTTCCAGAAATTCGTTAACCCGGGCTATCATGATCAATTCCCCCT
>CALKIF010000006.1:0-67170 GCA_937988715.1 uncultured Alphaproteobacteria bacterium
CGCTGCTGTCCACCAGCCCGGAACGTGATGACACGATTTTGGTGAAAGACCCGTTCAGCGGGTGAGGGGTTCAGGCAGAGTGACTGCCAGAGGCGATTTCAGCAGCAGGCAGTAATTTCATCTCATCCGCGCGGGCTAGAACAGCCGCCGAGAGTTTTTCAAACGCGCGGACCTCAATCTGGCGGATACGCTCGCGGCTGACGCCGAATTCTGTGGCCAGTTCCTCCAGGGTCAGCGGCGGTTCGGCCAGTCGCCTAGCCTCAATAATCCGCACTTCCCGCTCATTCAGCCCCTGCATCGCCTCTGCCATCAGGGCCTGGCGCTTATCCAGCTCTTCAGACTCCGCAAACAGGACTTCCTGATCCGGCCGGTCATCTTCCAGCCAGTCCTGCCACTCGCCACCTTCTTCGCCCGGAGCGGTGGCCAGGGGCGCGTTCAGCGACTGATCGCCGCCTGACATACGCTGGTTCATCGAAATCACATCTTTTTCAGAGACGTTCAGTTCATCCGCGATATGGGTCACATCTTCCGGCTTCAGATCGCCGCGGTCAATCGCGCCAATCTGGCCTTTGATGCGGCGCAGATTAAAAAACAGTTTCTTTTGCGAGGCGGTGGTGCCGATTTTCACCAGAGACCAGGAGCGCAGCACATATTCCTGAATAGACGCCTTAATCCACCACATCGCATAGGTGGCCAGGCGGAAGCCTTTATCCGGGTCAAATTTCTTGACCGCATGCATCATACCCAGATTGCCTTCGGAAATCAGATCTGCCACAGGCAGGCCATAGCCGCGGTATCCCATCGCAATTTTGGCCACCAAGCGCAGATGGCTGGTCACCAGCTTATGCGCCGCGTCCACATCACCGCGTTCAGCAAAGGACCGGGCCAGCATATATTCCTCATCCGCTTCCAGCATCGGAAACTGGCGGATCTGCTCCATATAGCGGGACAGGCTGCCCTCAGGGGTCAGGGCGGGAATAAGGGCGTTTCGGCTCATTTATGTCTCTTTTTGCTGTTTCGCGTTGGATCTTATATGGGAGTGTTATCTGTATCTGTAAAGAGGGGCAGAATTAAGGCAAAGGAGGGAGAAAACAGCACAGGCGATGGGGTCAGGCCCGGCCGCGGGCAGCAATCGCCTCATCTATCGTTGCCAGCAGGCCGGCCATATCCGCTGGCAGGGGGCTGTCAAAGTCAAGGGCTGCGCCGGTTATGGGGTGCGCAAAAGACAGGCGGGCCGCATGCAGGGCCTGGCGCGGAAAAGCGCGCAAGATGGCCAGAGCGTCCCGGCTGATGGTGTCCGGCATCTGGCCTGCCCGCTTGGGCCGGCCATAGACAGGATCGCCGATAACGCCATGCCCGATATGGGCCATATGCACACGGATCTGGTGTGTGCGGCCGGTCTCCAGCCGGCATTCCACAAGGCAACCAAAAGGCGGCAAGTCCCGCAAAGTTGTGTAATGGGTGACAGCCGCACGGCCCCGGGTCTGGACCGCCTGGCGCTTCCGGTCTGTGGGGTGGCGGGCAAGGGCAGCGTCTATTGTATCAGACCGGTTTGCCGGCAGGCCCCAGATCAAGGCCTGATACCGCCTGTCCAGATCATGGGCCGCGAACATATCGGTCAGCTTTGCATGCGCGGCGGCTGTTTTGGCGGCCACCATCACGCCGGATGTGTCTTTGTCCAGCCGGTGCACAATGCCGGGCCTGGCCACCCCGCCAATGCCGGTCAAACTGTCGCCGCAATGCGCCAGAAGCGCGTTCACCAATGTGCCGGACAGCGCGCCCGGGGCCGGATGCACCACCATGCCCGCGGCCTTGTTGATACAGATCAGATGTTCATCCTCAAACAAGATGTCCAGGGGCAGGGGTTCGGCCTGCGGTATGGCCGGGACGGCATCTGGCAGGGTGAGGCTGTAGGCGGTATCTGCGCTGACTTTTGCAGATGGATCTGTGATCACCTGCCCGTCTCGGCAGAGCGCACCGCCCTGTATAAGGGCTTTGAGGCGTGATCTGGACAGATCATCACGCCCCAGTGTGTCTGCCAGCCATCTGTCCAGCCTCTGGCCTGCCTGTTCAGCCTCTGCGGTAAGGGTAACGCACTCGCTCATCTGTTTGTTTTGTCCTGCTGTGGTGTTGACTTGCGGCTTGGCTTGTCGTGCGAGACAGTCTAAAACGTCAAGCAGCTGTGCGCAAACCCGTCAGGGAGGTTTTTTGTCGATGAATTCATCTGAGGCGTCATCCCGCTCAACTGATGGCCAGCCAGGCGCGTTGATGTCATCGCGTACCATCCGGCTGTTGAAGCTGTCTATTGTGGTGATGACCGTTCTGATCGCCGCCGGCCTGGTCGCTCTGGTATTTGGTATGAAACGCCAGATGAACAAGCTGGCTGACAAGCCGCCTGTGGCCGAAACCGTCTCTGTCACCCTGCCAGCAGGAACAATCCTGCACACAATAGAGGCAGCAGATGAAGCAGGCAGTCTTTGGCTTCATGTGGAGGTTGCCGGGGGCAGACAAGAGCTGTTATTGCTGAATCCTAAGGGCCAGCTGGTCAGGACCGTTCGTTTAGAACAGACGCAATAAAATACTTACTGCTTCTGCTAACTTGGCTTCAGCAGGCAGGCTGGCCAGGCCGCTGACCTTATAGTCAAGGATGGCCGGCAGCCCGTAATAACGCAGCAGAAACACAAAAAACGCCGCGTAGAGGCCGTGTGCGGCCGGGGCCAGTGCGCGCGGGGTCACATACCGGAACGCCCGCATCAGCCGGTCTGTCAGACGCAAAGCCGAGCGCAGCAGCGCAACAGGCGGCGTATCACCAAACAAAACCACCACCGCAAACCGCACCAGCAACGCCCACATTATCAGGGCAAAACCGGCATCAAGCAGAAGTTTCCATAACGGCAGGGGGAAAAAGCCGGAGAAATCGAAAAAAGACATATGCTGCTGCCTGCCGGTGTTCTGTGAAAATTCCAAGATGATCATAGCAAAGCACGGATGAATAGGCTATGTAAGGGAACACAAATTTCAGCACGTCAGAGGGCCAAAAAAGGAAACGTCAGACCATGGCAAGCACACAATATGTCTATACGATGCAACGGCTGGGCAAAGCCTATCCAGGTGGCAAAGAAGTTTTGAAAGATATCAGCCTGTCATTCCTGCCCGGGGCGAAAATTGGCGTGCTGGGTCTGAACGGGGCCGGTAAGTCGACCTTGTTGAAAATTATGGCTGGTGTGGAAACGGAATTCAGCGGTGAAGCCTGGCCAGCAGAGGGGATCAATATCGGGTATCTGGCACAGGAACCTGATCTGGACCCTTCAATGGATGTTGCCGGAAATGTGCTGTCTGGCATGGGTGAAGCAAAACAGCTGGTCGACAGGTTTAATGAGGTCAGCGCACGTTTTGCTGAAGAGATGAGCGATGATGAGATGAATGACCTCATCGCTGAGCAGGCCGAGCTGCAGGAAAAAATTGATGCGATCGATGGCTGGGACTTAGAACGCAAAGCAGAGATTGCCATGGATGCGTTGCGCGTGCCTGATGGCGGGGCAGATGTGACCAAACTGTCTGGTGGAGAGCGCCGCCGTGTGGCTTTATGCCGGTTGTTGCTGAGCGCGCCGGATATGCTGCTTCTTGATGAGCCAACCAACCATCTGGATGCGGAATCCGTCGCCTGGCTGCAACGGTTTTTACATGATTTTCCGGGTACCGTGGTGACCATCACGCATGATCGGTATTTCCTGGATGAGGTCGCAGGCTGGATTCTGGAGCTCGACAGAGGGCAGGGGATTCCCTATCAGGGCAATTATTCAGGCTGGCTGGAGCAGAAACAAAAGCGGCTGGAGCAGGAAGGCCGGAGCGAAGATGCACGGGTGAAGTCATTGTCGCGTGAGCTGGAATGGGTGCGCTCTGCACCAAAGGCACGGCAGTCAAAATCCAAGGCCAGACTGAATGCCTATGAAAAGTTGTTGGAGCAGGATCGCGAACAGCGCAATGAAACCACCAAGATTTCTATTCCGGCTGGTCCGCGTCTGGGGGATGTTGTGATTGAGGCAGACGGCCTTGAAAAAGGGTTTGGCGAAAAGCTGTTGTTTGAAGGGCTGGATTTCCGGTTGCCGCCCGGCGGTATTGTCGGTGTGATCGGGCCAAACGGGGCCGGTAAATCAACCTTGTTCAAATTGCTGACTGGCCAGGAACAGGCTGATAACGGAGCCTTAAAGCTGGGGGAGACCGTCAAGCTGGGGTATGTGGATCAGTCACGTGATGCGCTGGATGACAGCAAAACCGTCTGGGAAGTGGTGTCTGACGGGCTGGATGAGCTGGAGCTGGGTAAGCGGACCATGCCGTCACGGGCCTATGTCAGCCTGTTCAATTTCAAAGGCAGTGATCAGCAGAAACGGGTTGGTCAGCTGTCCGGGGGTGAGCGTAACCGAGTGCATCTGGCCAGAATGCTGAAGAGCGGGGCGAATGTGCTGCTGCTTGACGAGCCAACCAATGATCTGGATGTGGATACCTTGCGGGCCTTAGAAGAAGCCTTGCTTGATTTTGCCGGTTGTGCGGTTGTGGTCAGCCACGACAGATGGTTCCTTGATCGGATCGCCACCCATATTCTGGCCTTTGAAGGCGACAGCCATGTGGAATGGTTTGAAGGCAATTATCAGGCTTATGAAGAAGATAAAAAACGCCGCCTGGGTGCAGATGCTGCTCAGCCGAAGCGGATCAAATATAAGCCGATATCCCGCTAGTCAGACGATCTTGTCAGAGACGGTCAGTTTGCCTGCTGGTTTGCCAGCTGTTCCTGTAACGCTTCATTCAGGGCGGCAAAGCGGCCGCCACTGCGGCGGATAAGCGTGGTGTTCTCGTCCTGCTGGGTTTTCAGCATAGAGATGTTTTCAACCTCAACATCGAAGATTTTTGCCGGTTTTTCAGGCAGGGTGACGACACGCCAGAAAATCTCCACATCAGGGAATTCGCCTGATTTATCATGAATGATGCCCCCAACCAGAACCAGCTTTTCGCCTCTGGCTTTGGTGCTGGTTGGCCTGAATTCCAGATTCTTCAGCTGATGAAACTGGGCGTTTGCCTGATTCAACAGAACGGACCGGAACAGGCGGGCATAATCTTCACGTTCATCTTTTGTCGCGACACGCCAGTATCGGCCAACTGAAAACCGTGTAATCCCGTCCACATCAAAATAGGTGTCAACAAGCCGGTTCAGAAACTGTTTGTTCTGCTCTTCGGTTGCGGTGTTATCAGCAGCGTTGGCCTCCAGCTCAGTGATCAGAGACGAGACAAGCTGTTCAGCCTCAGCGACCCGGTCATTTGCCTGTACAGGCAGCACCGTCATCAGGGCAAAAAACACCCCTAACAAACCTGCCCGCAACATCTGAACCCCTGTGCCTGTCATGATATTTGTCCTCACTGTCTGCGTGTCTTTACTCAGAGAAGAAATCTTCAAATTCATCCAGCCCGTCATCCTGTTCCGGCAGGTTATCCCGCAACAGTCTGGCGCGTTGCTGATAATAGGCAGACCGTGTCCGGGCATAAGGGTCAAGGCTGTTATATTTCACATCATTGATGGTCTCAAAATAGGCGGCCCGGAAAGAGACCGCAGAGACAACCGGTGTTGCGGTTTGTGCGGTTTCAACAGCTTCAGCATCAAATGCGCCAAGCGGGTTCAGTACCATATCCACAGCCCGTCCGCTTAACGAGCGTGCTGTATGGCTGCCCAGGAACGGCACCATCAGATAGGGCCCCTCGCTTACACCAGCAGACGCCAGAGTCTGGCCGAAATCTTCCTGTTCTGGTCTGTCTTCACCTTCCATCAGATCAGCAAAACCAAAGGTCAGCCCGTTCACAAAAAATGTCAGACTGGCCAGCGCCGCATTTTCAAATTTGCCCTGCAGTCCTGAATTCACGGCTGTTGCCGGCAGGCCGGTCCAGGAGACATAATTCTGCACACCTTTCTGGACTCTTTCAGGCGCGGTCTGTCTGTAAGCATCTGACACCGGCTCCAGCACATAATCATCAACCGCCATATTGAACGCAAACACAGTTCTGTTGGCGTTTTCATAAGGGTCATTCTCAGCTGTTTTCTGATCCTCAGGCAAGGCGGTGCAGGCCGACAGCAAAGCAACGGCGCAGACCAGAACGGACAGTCTGGCAAGAGGCGCCTGTCTGGTTGAAGAGCTGAGTATACGGGCTGTCATAACGCTGGTCGGTGGCCTTGCTTTTTTTCTCTGATTCGGCTTCAGAGCATACGCGCTGAGAGCCAGTTTCGCAATCCTGCAAAACAAGAGGGCAGAATTTTTGCGGCTGTACCATGACAGTCCTTGTGATTAAACTAGTTTATCAGTACATCGGAAGCATTCAGCCCTCTTGCATCAGCAACAGGGACAAGCTGGTTTAAGATAATTTGCGGTGAGTAAGAAAACGTGACGACATCTGGTGATATACCGGCCTCATCTGAGGGATTTGTGCCTTCTGTTCTGACTGGCCCGTGGCTGGAGGGGCTGAATGAGGCACAAACAGATGCGGTGACCAGCCTGAATGGCCCGCTGTTGGTGCTGTCCGGGGCAGGGACAGGCAAGACGCGTGTGCTGACCTCTCGTCTGGCCCAGCTGGTGGCCAGCCGCACCGCCGCGCCCTGGAATATTCTGGCGGTAACCTTTACCAACAAAGCCGCGCGCGAGATGAAAGAGCGGGTGTTCCAGCTTGTCGGTCCAATGGCCGAACAGGTGATGTTGGGCACCTTTCACGCGCTGGCCGCCCGGATGTTACGGCGGCATGCAGAGCTTGTCGGCTTAAAGTCAGATTTCACCATTTTGGATACAGATGATCAGAACAGGTTGTTGAAACAGCTGATGGAGGCTGAGCAGATTGACCTGAAACGCTGGCCGCCACGGGTTCTGGCGGCGCAGATCAGCTCCTGGAAAGATCGGGGGCTGCGCCCGGAAAAGCTGTCTGTTGCGGATGCGGGGGATATCTGTAACGGCCGCGGGCTAGAGCTGTACAGCCAGTATCAGGCGCGCCTTGTCAGGCTGAATGCGGTTGACTTCGGGGATCTGCTGTTGCATATGCTGTATATTTTTCAGACCCATCCCGATGTTCTGACCAGCTATCAGTCACGGCTGACTCATATTATGGTTGATGAATATCAGGACACCAATGTGGCGCAATATCTGTGGTTGCGGCTGCTGGCCTCTGCCAATAAGAATTTATGCTGTGTAGGGGATGATGATCAGTCCATTTATGGCTGGCGCGGGGCTGAGGTCGGCAATATTCTGCGGTTTGAGACAGATTACCCCGGGGCCAAAACAGTCCGGCTGGAAGAAAATTACCGGTCAACAGGTCATATTCTGGCCGCCGCGTCAAGTCTGATCGCCAAGAACGAAAACAGATTGGGCAAAACCTTATACACCTCAACCGGGGACGGGAATAAGCTGCTTGTCTCCGGCTATTGGGACGGTCAGGATGAAGCCCGTAATGTGGCCAGCAAGATAGAAGGTCATCTAAAAGAGGGGTTTGATCTCAATCAAATTGCTGTTCTGGTGCGTGCCGGGTTTCAGACACGTGAATTTGAAGAACGGTTTCTGGCCATCGGCCTGCCTTACCGGGTGGTGGGCACGCGGTTTTATGAACGTGCGGAAATCAGGGATGCGATGGCTTATTTGCGGCTGATTAACCAGCCAGCAGATGATCTGGCGTTTGAAAGGATCATCAACACACCCAAACGCGGGCTGGGCCCGGCCACGCTGCAGGTGATTCACCAGCTGGCGCGCGGGCGTGATATGCCGTTGCTGGCAGCTGCCGGGGCCCTGGCGGACAGTGATGAGCTGAAACCTCAGGCCCGGCGTACCTTGAGCGCGTTCTGTGCACAGATGGCCAGGTGGTATCAGCAAAAAGACAGCCTTCCCCCTGCTGAATTTGCGCAAATGGTGCTGGATGAATCCGGCTATACAGAGATGTGGCAGAAGGATAAATCTCCTGATTCCCCCGGCCGGCTGGAAAATCTGAAAGAACTGATTTCAGCGATTGAAGATTTTGACACGCTCGGCGGGTTTTTAGAGCATATCTCTCTGGTCATGGATAACGAGACCACACCACAAGAAGGTGAGGTGACCTTGATGACCCTGCATGCGGCAAAGGGGCTGGAGTTTGATATGGTGTTTCTGCCCGGCTGGGAAGATGGCATTTTCCCCAGCCAGCGGACGCTGGATGAAAGTGGCGGGGCCGGCCTTGAAGAAGAGCGGCGTCTGGCGTATGTCGGGCTGACCCGGGCACGCCGTCAGGTGTGTATCAGCTTTGCTGCGAACCGGCGTGTGCATGGCTTATGGCAATCTTCTATCCCGTCACGCTTTGTTGGTGAGCTGCCTGCCCGGCATATTGATGAAGATATGGCACAGGGGCTCAGCTTCGGGCAGGTTGAACCTGTTTTGGTCGGCACCCTTGCCGAACGGGCTGGACAACCTGGCTATGGGCCGGGCTGGAAACGGCTGGCGTCACGACAGAACAACCTGTCCTCTGCGCCTGAGCGTGACAGAGATGGCTGGCTGCCTCAGTCAGGCAAACACGACTTTAAACTTGGCGAGCGGGTGTTTCACCAGAAATTCGGTATGGGCTCAGTTGAGGCGATGGAGGCTGACAAGCTGGAGATACAGTTTGATAAAGCTGGTCTGAAAAAGGTTGTCGCCAGCTTTGTGACACGCGGTGATGAGATTGATTAAAAAGGGACGGCAATGACAGATTATTGGTGCTTCAGGGCCGTTCTCAGCGGCCAGACGCTGCCTCTTGAAACTGGTCTGGAAGTGGTTATGGGGGCAGAGGCCCTGTCTGTTGAAAAGACAGATTCAGGCAATCACCTGTTGCAGGCCTGGTTTGATCAGGAACCACAAAGCACGCTGTTAGATGAGGTGGTAAGCCGGTCTGTGCAGCCTGAGCAGATCATTGAAACACAGCTGATTTGTCATCAGAACAGGGACTGGCTGGCGGAAAACCGCAGGGCCTTTCCGCCACTTCATCTGGGCCCGTTCTGGATTTATGGCAGCCATGTTCAACAGAACAGGCCAGCAGGCAGCCTGCCGCTTCTGGTGGAAGCGGCTCAGGCCTTCGGGTCAGGAACGCACCCCACCACACAAACCTGTCTTCTGGCTCTGGCTGATCAGCGCAAAGCAACAAACCGGCCGCGCCGGATCCTGGATATGGGCTGCGGTAGTGCGATTCTGGCGATGGCGGCACAAAGGTTGTTTCCGGCGGCGGATATTTTTGCTGTTGATAATGACCCTGTATCTGTGCGCACAGCGATTGAGAACAGACGAAAGAACCAGATCAGCCCTGCAAAAATGCGGGCGGTGGTCTCAGAAGGGTTTGCGGCGCGTGATATTTCCCGCAACGGGCCATATGATGTCATATTGGCAAATATTCTGGCCGGGCCGTTACGGCGGATGGCGGCTGATTTGACCAGCAATCTGGCGCCACGCGGAAAGCTTATTCTGTCTGGGCTGCTGGGCAGTCAGGCCCGCCAGATCATTGGTGATTATCAGGCCCGGCAAATGGTGCTTGACCACCGCCGTGATCAGGGTGAATGGTGTTGTCTTGTCTTTAGCAAGTGCCGCAGAGGCTGAGCGGGACAAGAAAGGAGAAGGGCTATGGCAGAACATCTTACGTCACCGTCAGCAAAGCTGGCCGCTGTTCGCAAGCAGATGGCCCGGGAAGGGCTGGATGGGTTCCTTGTCACCAGAGCTGATCGGTTTCAAGGAGAAGAGGTCAGAGCAGAAGATGAATATCTGGCCTGGCTGACCGGGTTCACTGGTTCGGCTGGTGTTGCGCTTATTCTGGCGGATAAGGCCGTGGTGGCGTCAGACAGCCGCTATACGGTTCAGCTGACCCGTCAGGTTGAGACCAGCCTGTATGATACCATCGACACAGGCCAGCTATCCTTGAAAGACTGGATGGCTGCGGTTTCAGCTGAACAGGATGTTAACATCGGTTTTGACAGCTGGGCCGTCACAAAAGCAGGCCTTGAGGGTTTGCCCGCTCATCTGGGTAAGGCCGAAATTCACTGGCACCCTGTTTCCGCGCATCCGGTGGCGGCGGTCTGGACAGACCGGCCGGTCAGCCAGCAGACAGATATCTTTGCGGTGGATGAGGGCTATACCGGCCTGAAGGCTGAACAAAAACTGAGCCAGGCTGCTCAGACATTACAGCAGAACGGGCTTGATCTGCAGTTTATCAGCGCCCCTGATGTGATGATGTGGCTGACCAATCTGCGTGGACGTGACCTTCAGTTCACGCCTGTTCATTTATGTTTCGGGATTCTGACCGCACAGAAAGAGCTGATCTTCATCACAGATAATGGCCATCTGGAAAAACAAGGATATAAGACTGTTCACTGGGCAGATTTGGAGGCATATCTGCATGGCTTGAGCGGGCAGCGTATAGGCTGTGATCCGGCCAGCCTGCCTGTGGCTGTTCAGGACAGTCTGAGCCAGGCGGGTCTTGAGCTGGTCTTCAGACCTGATCCCTTGGTTGCGCAAAAAGCCCGTAAAACCCCGGCAGAGCTGGACGGGTTCAGACAGGCCCATCTTCTGGACGGGCTGGCGTTAAGCCGGTTTTTCTATTGGCTGGAGACAGAGGCAGACAGGACAACTCTGGGTGAGGCAGAGCTTGGCCGGAAGCTGACCGCCTTCAGGGCGGCCACTGATGGCTATATTTGTGACAGTTTTTCCACAATTGCCGGCTGGCGTGACCACGGCGCGATCGTGCATTACCGGGCTGAAGATGGCCAGGATTACACTGTGTCGGGGTCAGGTGTTTTGTTGCTGGATTCAGGCGCGCATTACAGCTGTGGCAGTACCGATATCACCCGTACAGTGTTTCTGGCAGAGGCCGGGCAAAGCCCTGATCCGGAGATTGTGCGCAAGGCGAGTTTTGTTCTGGCCGCGCATTGCCAGCTGGCCGGTACCGTATTTCCGGCCGGCACAAACGGGGTTCAGCTGGATGCGATTTGCCGGGCACCGCTTTGGGCAGAAAGGCTGAATTTCGGGCATGGTACAGGCCATGGTGTCGGTCATATCCTGAATGTGCATGAAGGCCCAATCTCTATATCCAAACGCGGCGAAGTTGCCTTGCAAGCCGGACATATTCTGTCGAATGAGCCGGGATATTATGAAGAAGGCCGCTTTGGCATTCGCCATGAAACCTTGGTTCATGTCACAGAGGGTAGAGACGGCTATTTGGGGTTTGAGACGCTGACCTGTTTTCCATTTGACAGGCAGCTGATCGATCCGGCCTGTCTGTCCGCCCCTCATATTGACTGGCTGAACAGCTATCACCGTTCTGTTTATGACAGGCTTGCACCGCATCTGGAGCCAGAAATAGCAGACTGGCTGGCAGGTAAATGTGCGCCTTTGTAAGCCGGTTCAGCTGACCAGATCTATCCAGTCATCTTCACTGAGGATTTTTACGCCCAGCTCGCGCGCCTTGGTCAGCTTTGAGCCTGCGGCGTCTCCGGCAACCAGATAATCTGTTTTTGCTGATACCGAACCAGATACACGCGCGCCCATACGTTCAGCCTGGGCTTTGGCTTCATTGCGGGACAGTTTTGACAAGGTCCCTGTGAACACAACCGTTTTGCCGCTGACCGCGCTGTCTTTAGCGGGTTGTTCCGGGGCAACGGGCTGAATATGTGTCATCAGATCAGATACCATCATCTGGTTATCTTCATCTTGAAAAAACCGGATGATATCCTGAACCATCAGATCGCCAATCTGGTCAATCGCGACAAACCCCTGATAATCTTCATGGCTCTGGTCACTGGCGTTCAGCGCGGCCTGCATCAGCCGGTCAACAGACCCGTAACGCTGGGCCAGCAATTTAGCCGTGGCCTGGCCAATTTGCCGGATACCAAGAGCGAAAATCACACGTTCCAGTTCAGGCGTCTTGCGCTGGTGAATAGCCGCGATAAGGTTTGCTGCTGATTTTTCGCCCATCCGGTCAAGTGAGGCGATCTCCAGTTGCCGATCTGCCAGCTTGAAGATATCGGCTGGTCGTTTGATCCAGCCCAAATCATAAAACAGGTCAAGCTGGCGCGTGCCCAGACCGTCAATATCCAGCGCATGGCGAGAGACAAAATGTTTCAGTTTCTCACGTTGCTGGGCCTCACAACTGAACCCACCGGTACAGCGGCGCACCGCCTCTCCTTCTGGTCTGTCTGCCGGATGACCACAGACCGGACAGGTATCCGGAAACACAAAAGGCTGACTGGTCCTGCTGCGTTTATCCTGGACCACTTCGATGATTTGGGGGATCACATCACCTGCACGCTGCAACACAACATGGTCACCAATGCGGATATCTTTACGTGCGATTTCATCTTCATTATGTAAGGTTGCGTTAGAAACCACCACCCCGCCAACCGTGATCGGCACAAGACGGGCAACCGGCGTCAGCGCGCCTGTGCGGCCAACCTGAATATCAATGCCATTCAGGATCGTTGTGGCTTTTTCCGCCGGAAATTTATGGGCGATGGCCCAGCGCGGGGCACGGCTGACCTGGCCTAACCGGGCCTGCCAGTCATACCGGTCAACCTTATAGACCACGCCGTCAATCTCATAAGCCAGCTCATCTCTCTGGTCAGCGATTGACTGATAATGGGCCAACAACTCATCAACAGATCGGCAGGTTCTGGTCAGCGGGTTTACAGAGAAACCCTTTTCGCTGAGAAGGGCCAGAAATTCAGAATGAGTTGCCGATACCGTATCTGACAGAAAGCCGGGCGCATAAGCAAAAAACTTCAGCGGCCGCTGGCGGGTTACAGCCGGGTCTTTCTGGCGCAAAGAGCCGGCCGCAGCATTACGGGGGTTAGCAAAGGGTTTTTGATCGTTACTCTGCTGCTGGCTGTTCAGGGCGGCAAAATCAGACCGGGTCATATATACCTCGCCGCGCACCTCAAACACATCAGGCAGGCCGGGGCCCAGATCATGCGGAATGTCGGCAATGGTTTTGACATTGTTTGTGACATCTTCTCCGATTGTGCCATCCCCTCTGGTGGCCGCATGGACAAGGGCGCCGGCCTCATAACGAAGCGACAAAGACAGCCCGTCAATCTTGGGCTCTGCTGTCATGCCTATTTCTGCTGTCTCCTCAAGAGATAAAAACCGTCTAATCCGGTCTGCAAATTCAGATACATCTTCGTGCGTGAAGGCATTGCCCAGAGACAGCATTGGCTGGCTGTGGGTGATTTTGGCAAACTGGCTGGAAAGGGCGGATGGCCCGGCAGCTGATGTGCCTACCCGAACAGACGGGCTGTCTGGCCGGACCAGTTCCGGGAAGGCTGCTTCTGCCTCACGGTTCAGGGCGATCAGCGCGTCATAATCAGCATCGCTGATCTCCGGCTGGAGGGTGTCATCAGCGGCATGATACAGCCGGTCATGATACAAGATGGCTTCCGCCAGTTCAGCCAGAAGAGCTGTTGCTTCTGACTCGCTGAGAGCCGATATGTCTTTGTCCGGCCGCAGTTCAGCGGCGGTTTTCGCGCTCATCTGCTGTCCCCGAGCAATTGTGCAGCAGCAGAGCGGGCAGCTTCTGTTATCTGATCTCCGGACAGCATGCGGGCAATTTCTTCACGTCGTTCAACCTGGCTCAGGCTGGCTGTGCTGCTGATGACCTGATCACCGGTCTGGTATTTGGCAATTTTCAGATGCTGATTTCCGTTTCCGGCCACCTGGGGTGAATGGGTGATGACCAGTGTCTGCATTTTCTGGCCCAGGCGGGCCAGACGTGCCCCCACGGCTGCGGCCACAGCCCCGCCAACACCGGAATCCACCTCGTCAAAGATCAGAGTCTTTGGCGGTTCATTTTCAGACAGAACCACCTTCAGGGCGAGCAGAAACCGGGCCAGCTCACCACCTGAGGCGATTTTATCAATCGGCCCTGCGGGCATGCCGGGATTGGTGCGGGCCTGAAAGGACACGCGGTCCCAGCCGGTCGCTGACCATCTGTCGTCCGTCAGGGTCTGAATATCTGTCTGGAAAGCGGCGGCCTCCAGTTTTAAAGGCGGCAGTTCAGCCATCACGGCCTGATCCAGACGTTCAGCTACCTGGCGCCGTTGGGCAGACAGATGTTCTGCCTGTGCCTTAAAGGCGGTCAGACAATCCTGTTCTGCCTGCCGCAGACGGGCAAGTGCGCCTGACTGATCATCCATTTCGGCCAGCTGGGCAATCAATGTTTCATGTAACGCAGGCAGCTCGTCAGCTTCGATTTTATGTTTGCGGGCTTGTGTTCTTATCTGATGCAACCGCTCATCTATCTCTGCCAGACGGTTCGGGTCACCATCAAGCTGCTCTCCGATTTCTGTCAGCAGGGATTCTGCTTCAGTAAGCTCAGATACGGCCCGGTCCAATGCCTCAATCGCCGGGTCAAGCGCCCCGGCAGCCACCTCTGCCTGGCGTTCCAGAATGGCCTGTGCGCGGCCAGCCATATGCGAAATGCCGTCTTCGTCACTGAGCATAACATGGGCCTGTTGCAGGGCCTCAGCGATACGGGTGCTGTGCATATGGCGCTGGCGTTCAGCAGCAAGCTGGTCTTCTTCACCAGATGCGGGGGCCAGCATATCCAGCTGTTCCACAGCATCACGCAGCCAGTCTTCTTCTTCACGGGCGCGGGCCAGCCGGTCTGTCATCTGCTCAAGCTCAGCGCGTGCCGCCTTCAGCTCTGCCCACAGCCGGGCCGTTGTGCTGAGCGCATCCTGATGGCCAGCCGCCCGATCAATCAACGGCAGATAGGTTGTCGGGTCGAGCAGGCCGCGGCCTTCAAACTGGCCTTGTATTTCAACCAGCATGTCTCCGATCTGGCGCAGCAAATTCACCGACACCGCTTCATCATTGATATGGGCTGGCGATTTGCCGTCACTGCGCAACTGGCGCCTGAGAATAAGGCTGTCTGCGCGGTCTATGCCAATCTCAGATAAGACATCCCAGACCGGGTGATCAGCCTCAATCTCAAATTCAGCTGTGACGCTGGCTCTGTCAGCTTCATTCCGGATCAGCCCGAAATCAGCACGGCTTCCCAATGCCAGCCCCAGCGCGTCAAGCAAAATGGATTTGCCTGCTCCGGTCTCACCTGTGAGCACAGTCAGACCAGACTGAAATTCAATATCCAGAGCTTCGATCAGAACAACATTGCGTATGCTGAGACGGGAAAGCATGAGGGGCGGCCCTCAGAACAGGGATAAGGCACGGTCTGCCAGATTGCCCAGAAGCCCTCTTGGTCCGCTTCTGTTCGGGTTTTCATGCACTTCGTTCAGGCGCGCTGTCCAGACTGAATCAGGGTAATTGTAATTTGCCACTTCAGCCACACGGTCAGCTTCGTCTGTCAGGCCTAAAGACAGATACCCTTCAGTCATCCGGTACAGCGCTTCAGGGATTTGATTGGTGCGGTCAAAATCGCGGACCACAATCGCAAACCGGGTCAGCGCGGCCGCATAATGTCCCTGCTTCAGATAAAACCGGCCAACCGCCATCTCCTTGCCGGCCAAATGTGAGCGGGCCAGATCAGCTTTCAGCTGGGCATCTCTGGAATAGGGGCCATCAGGATAGCGGCGCAGCAGATCTTCAAACGCAAACAATGCACGGCGAGTCATATCTGCATCGCGTTCGACATCCACAATCTGCTCATAAAACACCAGCGCTTTTAGATAATAGGCATATTCAGTCAGTGAATCTGCCGGATACAGCTGAATGAACCGGTCAAGGCTGGCTTCTGCCTGCGCATAATCATTTGCTTCATAAAACGACCAGGCGGCCATCACCTGGGCTTTGACGGCCCATGTGGAATAGGGATGCTGGCGTTCCACTTCTTCAAATTTTGGTGCCGCCTGAATAGGGTTGCCAGAAAGGGCTGTATTCAGGGCATCATTATACAGCTCATCAACAGGCTGTTCGACCTGTGCGACCAAATCATCCTGTCCGTCACCACCTGAACACGCCCCCACCGCCACTGCCAGAAGGGCTGCGGCCACAAAGCGGCGCATAGCCAAGGAAAACAGACTGTCTTGGAAGAGGCGAGCGAACGGCAAAGTCATGTGATCGATTAATCCTTAAAAGAATGCGCGTGGTCTGTTCTGTCAGCCTTTCAAGCGAGATCGCAGACCATAGGCTGTGACCAAGATAACGAGTTGTCGAGGTTGTGAAAAGACAAAATGACGGCTCAGAGCGCACATTGTGGCTGAAGCTGTTCTGAGGAAGCGGCTTGTCAGGAATGTGCAGCCACAGCTGTTTCGGGATATGCCCAGGTCCCGGTCTGGGGGGCCTGAGGTTCAGGCCGGTTCTCAATCACGAATGAGTCCGGGCGAGCCATGACGGCCTGCAGCAATTTGGTGCTTAAGGCATGGCCCGGACGAGACGCGGTCAGCTTGGCGCGTACTGCCATGCCGAACAGATACAGATCGCCCAAGCAATCAAGAGCTTTATGACGGACAAATTCATCATCAGACCGCAGCCCGCCATCATTCAGGACAGACCCGTCATGGACCACAACCGCATTGTCAAGCGAGCCGCCTCTGGCAAGGCCGCTGTTCCGCATCGCTTCAACATCTTTGAGCATGCAAAACGTGCGGGCGTCAGCCAGGCTGGCTTCAAAAGCACCTGTATCATGGCTGTAAACCAAGGATTGCTGGCCGATCAGGCTGTCATCAAAATCAATGCAGACATCCAGCTCCAGCTGTTCATTCGGGGACAGGCGCGCGTGCCGGCCATTGCCCAAATCAATTTCAACATCATCAACAATCACCAGAACCTGTTTTGCCGCAGACTGTTTTTCAATGCCTGCTTTGGTCAACAGATTGATAATCGGTGTTGCGCTGCCGTCAAGGATAGGCATTTCCGGGCCGTCAATTTCAATCAGCAGATTATCAATGCCCAGACCGTGAAAGGCGGCCATGAAATGTTCTATGGTGTTGATGCCGATCCCGTCCTTGTTCTGGATGCGGGTGCATAAATGGTGCGGTACAGCATAGTCGATTGTCGCCGGGATAACATTGTTGCTCTCAACAACGTCAGTACGGTGAAACACAATGCCGTGATTGGCTGGTGCAGGGTTTATCGTAACATCGATATACCGGCCTGAATGCACGCCGATGCCGCCAACCTCAACAGGTCTGGCCAGCGTAGATTGCAGTTCTGTGGGGCTCATCGCCATGTTATCTCACCTCTTCCAGCTAGGATAACCTAGAAAAACTGGTCAGTGGATACAAATCACTTTTAGTTACAGATTGTTGCATTTGAAAAAAAATAACAATGCAGCAAAAAAAAGCCCCTGCCACAGGCGGGCAGGGGCCGAAGATAGGTGAGGGGGCAGGCCTTCGCTTAATTGGCCTGCCGCCGCAGGAATGCCGGAATATCCAGATCATCATCATGATCAGCTTCTTCCTGTGCTGCGGTTACCGGCAGGCTGGGCTGCACCACATCAACAGCAGGCAGATCCATGATGGTTGGCTCTTCGACTGTTGGCAGGGTAACATCTGCCCGGCTCAGCACAGGCTCTGATTTTGCAGCTGGCTTGTCCTTGGCTGGTTCAGTTGTTGATGCTGAAGTTTTGGCCTGATCAGCCGGCTTGGATGACCAGATTCCGGAAAACCGGTTCAGCAGGCTGGGGCGAGACGGGCTGGCGGGTGCAGCTGTCTGGGCCACCTCATCATCTGTGCCGACATCCTTTGCCGCTGCAGGCACATAGGCGGCCCTGCGGATCACCCTGGCCTGCTCATGGCTTGGTGTGCGGCTGGGCTGTTCCGGCTGCTCATGTCCGGCGTCGGTTGCGGCTTGCTCTGGTGCGGCTTGCTCTGGTGCAGGCGCGGCTGTGGCTGTCTCAGCTGGCCCCGTTTCTGAGGCCTGGCTGGTCACATCTTCCAGATCAAGCTGAGCATTTGCAGAAGCTGCTGGTGTTTGGGTTTCTGCTGCCTCCGGCTCTTTGACCTCAGTTGAGGCTGTGTCTGCAGCAGCAGCTTCAGGCTGAAGCTGGGCTGTCAGAGACGGTACAGTAATTTGCGGCTCATCTGCCTGCTCATTTGCTGTTACTGGTTCCTGGTCTTGCAGACCGGCATCTTCGGCTGAGGCTGAAGAAGCGGCCAGACCCCCAAAATTGATGACCTGCTTCATCTTGGGCGCAGGCATAGCCGGTGTGACCGCTGGTGTATCGGTTTCGGCAAAGGGCAGTGGCACGCTCTGTGACAAGGCATCTATGCCTGTGGCCACCACAGATACCCGCATGACACCGTCCAGTTTCTCATCAAAGGCTGAACCAAAGATGATGGTTGCGTCCGGGTCAACTTCGGCCCGGATACGGTTAGCGGCTTCATCAACTTCAAACAGGGTCATATCCATGCCGCCGGTGATGTTGATCAGAACCGCACGGGCTCCCTTCATAGAGCTGTCATCCAGAAGCGGGTTATTAATGGCTGATTCAGCGGCCTCTGTGGCCCGGGTTTCACCAGACGCTTCACCTGTGCCCATCATGGCTTTGCCCATTTCAGACATCACCGCGCGAATATCGGCAAAGTCGAGATTGATAAGACCTGGCTTGATCATCAGGTCAGTTACCCCACACACGCCCTGATGCAGCACAGCATCTGCCATATGGAAGGTGTCAGCAAGAGTGGTCCTTTCATTGGCAAGACGGAACAGATTCTGATTTGGAATCACAATCAACGTATCAACATAAGCCTGCAGGGCTTCAACACCTGCATCAGCCTGTTCCATTCTGCGCTTGCCTTCAAAATCGAACGGCTTGGTGACAACACCGACGGTCAGGATGCCGCGCTCTTTGGCGGCGCGGGCAATCACGGGGGCTGCCCCTGTACCGGTGCCGCCACCCATACCTGCGGTGATGAACACCATATGGCTGTCGGCGAGTTCGGCCAGAACCTCATCCAGAGATTCTTCTGCAGCCTTGCGGCCCATTTCCGGTTTTGATCCGGCGCCAAGACCGCCTGTCAGGCTGCTGCCCAGCTGTATTTTGCGTGGCGCCATGGAATGGGCCAGCGACTGGCCGTCTGTATTGGCAACAAGAAAATCAACACCTTCGAGATTGGCATCGATCATATTGTTCACCGCGTTACAGCCTGCCCCGCCCACACCAATAACGGTGATGCGCGGCCGTAATTCCTGCATGGTTTGCGGAACACTGAGGTTGATTGTCATGATAGTCTCCCTTTGTTATGGGGTTGATGTGCCTTTTGATCAGACCGCTGGTAATGATGAGGCTGTCCTGATCCGGGTCTGGACGGACCAGGGACAGTCATAAGAAACAAAAATGAGAAGAGGGCGGTTCTGGTCATGGCTCAGATATGCTCCTTAAACCAGGCGCCCAGACGCCCGAACATGCCGCTGCCTGCAGGTGTTGTTCTGGGAATTTGAATCGCGTCATCTTCTGTGGACTGGATATGGCGGGCAAGGCCCATACAGGCAGAGAATGAGCCGCCTGAGATTTGCCCATCCGGGCCGGACAGAGGTGTCGGCGGCCGGAGCGCAACAGGCTTCTGCCAGAATTCAGATACAAAATCTGACATACCGGTCAGCTGGCTGGCCCCGCCGGTTAAGGCCAGATTATAGGTGCGTGCCGGCCCCAGACCGGCTGTCTTCAGCTGCTCATCAATGGCTTCCAGAATTTCTTCACACCGGGTGCGGATAATATCGCTCAAGAATTGTCTTTGAATGACCTGGCCACTGGACAGGGTCAGGCTGTCATCAGCTGAGAGCGTGTTTGACAAGACAAAATTGTCTCCCTGGCTGGGGAAGCTGAACCGTTCAACCTGTTCTGCAACGGCAATCGCAGGCAGCACAGACCCGTCAATCGCTTTCAGCCGTTCAGCATCGCTTATAGAAATCGACAGCATTTTAGCGATATCGCGGGTCACATTCAGCCCGCCCATACGCACCGTGCCGACAAAATGTAACTGGCCATCAGCAAACAGCGCTAGAGAGGTTGTGCCGCCGCCAAAATCAATCAGCAATGTGCCCAGATCGCGGTCATCTTCGGTCAGGCAGGCATGGCCTGACATCACCGCACTGTGATGCACAGACCCCAGTTCAAGGTGGCATTGCTGGACCGCTTGGCGAAGATTGGCATAGCTGGTCTGCGACATCGCCAGAGTGGTGAAATCAATGCCCAGAGCGCGTCCGCACATGCCCAGCGGATTATCAATCTGTTTCTGATCATCAAGCTGATAACAGCCAGGTTGTTTCTGGATCAGAACCTGGCCGGCAGCTGGTCTGATCTGGTCCTGCTGCTGCAACAGGCGCGTGATATCGCGGCGGCTGATCACATCATCATGAAGATCAATCTTGCTGGTATGTGTGCTCAAATGCTGGCTGCCGCCGGGGGTGACGATATGGATGGTGGATATGGTTGTGTCTGCATTCCGTTCAGCCGCGTTCACGGTCTTGCCTACCGCGGTGCTGAACTTGTTCATATCGGTAATCTCGCCCTGCTTGACGCCTTCTGAGACATGCATTGACTGGCCCAGCAGCCTAACCTCGCCAGTGGTGGATTTCTGCGCGATCAGACAGGCCAGCTTGGACGAGCCTAAGTCAAGGATGCCAAAGGGCCCGCGGGGCACCATTTTCGGGCGCGTAATCATGTCTTGCTCCCTTTGCCCCTGATCGGGATGTTCGGTTTGACAATCAGCTGGCCGGGAACCCGCAGGTCAATAGAGGCCAGATCACGCGCGGTAATCGCTGTGTCCTGTTCCAGTTTGGCCAGCCGTGACCAGGCCAGAACCGGGTCTTCTTCAGGCAGTTTGATGGTCAGTCCAGACCGCATATGAATATCCCAGCGCCGTTCTGAGATCAGCTGAACCGCCCAGACATCCGTGAACAGTTCAGGTTCTGATTCCAACATGCCCAGCAAAGCCGCCACACGCTGTGCAGCCCCGTCACCAGACACAACAACCAAATGCGCAAAAGCAGAAACATCAGCCCCTGTGATCGGCACGCCATCAGTGTCAATCAATTGATGGCCAGACGGCGTCTGCAGCAGAGCCACAGGCTGGCGTTCATATAAAGTGACCACCAGCCGGTCTGGTAAATAGCGGCTGACCACGGCATCTTTCACCCATCCCAGAGACAGAAGCTGGCTGCGGATGGCCTGCAAATCAGCTGTGAAGATTGAGGTTTCACGCCAGTCAGACAGCACAGAACGAATGGCATCTGCATCCGTATGATTGCGGCCGGTAACCTCAATCGACTTCAGGCTGAAGCCCTGCTGGATGCTGAAGGCGGTCAGTTCAGTCTTTACCTGATCAGCTTTCAGATAAAGGGCCCCGGCGCAAAATGTCAGGAAGGTTGCAGCAAAAAAGCTGACATAGCTTTTCCAGCTGATCCGGCCCGTATCGGGGGTGTCCTGGCGTTGTGTCCATTTGCTGATTAATCGTCGCATTGCGCAATCTCCAGCAAATGGTTGACGAGCTCTTCACCTGAAATCCCGCAAAAGGCGGCTTGTTCAGGGGTCAGGGATGTGGCGGTCATGCCTGGCTGGGTGTTTACCTCCAGCATATACAGCGCGTCTTCTTCTTCATCCCACCTGAAATCGGCTCTGGCCACACCGCGGCAGCCCAGAATGGCAAAGGCGCGCTCTGCCCAGTCACAGGCCAGCAATGTCATCGGCTCCGGGATATCTGCAGGCACAGTATGTTGTGAGCCGCCAACTTTATATTTGGCGTCGAAATCATAGAATTGATCAGGGACGTGAATTTCGGTCACGCATAAAGCCCGGCCATCAAGAACAGAAACAGTCAGCTCTCGGCCGGGGATATATTCCTCAGCAATCAGTTGGGTGCTGGCGTTCCACAGGCTGCGTTCAGGGGCAGGCTGGCCATCTTTGATAATCACCACCCCGACGCTGGAGCCATCATTGCGCGGCTTGATCACATAATCACCGGTGAAATCGGCAGGCTGGACATGGCTGTCTTCCTGAAGAGCAAGCAATGGCGGCACAGAGATGCCGACAGAACTGAAAATCAGCCGCGAGCTTATTTTGTCCATTGCTGTGGCAGAGGCCAGAACGCCGCTATGCGTATAAGGGATATTCAGGATATTCAGCAGGCCCTGAACAGACCCATCTTCACCAATTTGCCCATGCAGGGCATTAAAGACGCGGTCCGGCTGGATATCGTCAAGCTTTTCCATCAGATCCCGGTCAAGCTCTACCTCTACTGTGTCCCACCCGGCCAGACGTGCGGCCTTGCTGCAGAAGCTGGCTGATACGCGGCTGACAGCCGCTTCTGATGTCCAGCCGCCCATCAGGACAGCAACACGGCGATCATGTGCGGCCATCTGCACCTCCTTTTGTGGTCTGCTGGCTGAGCGGCCGGCCCATACGTCTGATTTCCCATCTGAGCTCTGTGCCGGAATGGGCGGCTACGGCGGCGCGTACATCTTCACCCAGCTGTTCAATATCCTCTGCGGTGGCGTTGCCCTGATTGATCAGGAAATTACAATGTTTTTCTGAAACGCTGGCCCCGCCTCTCTGCCGCCCGCGACAGCCGGCAGCATCAATCTGTTGCCAGGCTTTGCCGCCTTCAGGATTGGCAAAGGTTGACCCGCCTGTACGCACACCCACAGGCTGGCTGGCGGCCCGGTTCGCCAGCATCTGTTTCATTGTTTTGCGGATGGCCGCGCTGTCACCTGGCTGAACCCGGAACCGGGCAGAGGTCACAATCATACCGGCAGGGAGCTGGCTGCGGCGATAGGACAGCTGCAGATCAGCAGCTTTCAGGCGGACCAGTTCACCTTGACGGGTCAGCCCTTCTGCCTCGATCAGCACATCTTTGAATTCCGTGCCATAACAACCAGCATTCATGACAATGCCGCCGCCAATTGTTCCGGGGATAGAGACCAGAAATTCAAGGCCGCTCAGGCCCTGCTTTGCCGCATAGCGCGCGACCTCGCTGTCTGCACAGCCTGCCTCAGCGCAAACCTCATCCCCTTCATGTGTCACCCGGGTCAAATGAGAAGCCAGATGGATCACAACACCGTCTATGCCGCCATCACGAATGAGCGAGTTTGACCCTGCACCCAAACAGGTCACCGGCACATCATCCGGACATTGCTGCAGAAAGGTCTGCAGGTCACTGACATCGGTCGGGCTGAACAGCCAGTCAGCCGGGCCGCCCACCCGCATCCAGGTCAGTCCGGCCAGCTCGGCCATTGGCTGCAGACGCCCGTTCACCCCTGTGAATGTCTCAGCAGACAACATCATGAGCCCTCCGCTTGTTCAGAAGGCTGATCGCCTGATTGCAGACGCTGCAGCCCTTCTGGCAGATCAGCTGCCCATTGGGTGATCGACCCGGCCCCCAGACACATCACAAGATCGCCTGGCTCTGCATAGGCAAGAATGGTGGTCGCCAGCTCATCAGGATCATCCAGAACATGGGCAGAACGATGACCATAAGCCCGCAGCCCTTCGGCCAGCTGGTCTTTTTCGAACCCTTCAAGCGGGGCTTCGCCGGCGGCATATACATCAGCAACAATGACGTGATCTGCCTCATTGAAACAGGCACAGAAATCAGAGAATAAATCGCGCAAGCGGCTGTACCGATGGGGCTGAACCACAGCGATCAGCTTGTTCTCGCCACAATACATTCTGCCGGCATCCAATGCGGCTTTGATTTCAACCGGATGATGGCCATAATCATCAATCACTGTGATGCCGCCAGCCTCGCCTTTGATATCAAAGCGTCTGCCGACACCCTTGAACTGGGCAAGGCCGGAGCAGATGAGGTCAATATCAAGCCCCATCTCAAGGCAGACAGACAAGGCGGCCAGACAATTTTGGACATTATGTTCCCCCAGCATCGGGAAGATGACATCATCAATCCGGCTGGTCTGCATGCCGAGCCTGTCTGAGATCAGCACATCAAAAATCATCCGGTCATTTTCATGCCGCAAATTGGCAGCTCTGATATCTGCATTTGTGGACAGACCATAGGTGATCACCCGCCGGTCTGAAATGGTCGGCAGAAGCCGCTGAACCGCAGGATGGTCAATACATAAGGTCGCAAAACCATAAAACGGAATAGAGGAGATGAAATTGGCAAAGGCCTGTTCCAGATTTTCAAAAGAACCGTGATGGTCCAGATGTTCAGGATCAATATTGGTGACGATCGCCACAGTTGGTTTCAGCCGCGAGAATGAGCCGTCGCTTTCATCTGCTTCAACCACCATCCAGTCTCCTGCACCCAGGCGGGCATTGCTGCCCCAGCTGGAGATGATGCCGCCATTAACAACAGTTGGATCCAACCGGGCAGTGTCAAACAAGGTCGCGACAAGTGAAGTGGTCGTGGTCTTGCCATGAGTGCCAGCAACCGCCACTGACCAGCGCAGCCGCATCAGCTCTCCCAACATTTCCGACCGGTGCACAACAGGCAGAAACTGGCGGCGGGCTTCGATCAGCTCAATATTGTCATCTTTAATCGCGGTGGAAATCACAACGATCGACACATCTTTCAGATTTTCGGCCCGTTGCGGGGTTTCCACCCTGATGCCGCGTGAGCGTAGCCGCGCCACATTGGCATTTTCACTGAGGTCACTGCCCTGGATCTGATACCCCAGCTCATGCAGGATTTCCGCAATGCCGCTCATGCCGATACCGCCGATACCGGTGAAATGTATGATGCCAATGGACAAGGGCAGAGCAGTCATGCGGCCTCCTGTGACGGGCTGGAAAGATGTTGTTCAAGAACGCTGCAGATCTGTTTGGCCGCGTCCGGACGGGCGATTGTACGGGCCGCCCTGGCCTGTTCCTGGCGCCGCTCTGGTGTGCTGAGCAGCTCTTCCAGCAGCTCTGCCAGATGGGCAGCCGAGGCGTCTTTTTCGCTCAATGATGCGGTGCCGCCGACACCGGCAAGCTGGTTAGCATTGGCTTGCTGATGACCATCAAGGGCATGGGCAAAGGGGATCAGAACTGATGGCCGGCCCGCCGCCGCCAGTTCAGCAACTGTTGAGGCCCCGGCACGGCTGATGATCAGATCAGCTGATGCCATAACCCCGGCCACATCAGCAAAGAAGGGGCGGATATCTGCAGCTATATTCTGTTCTGCATAGATGGCGTTGAGGGCCGGGATCTGGTCTTCCCTGGCCTGCTGGCTGACCTGCAGAGCGCGTTTCAGATCAGCAGGCAGATGACCAACAGCCTGCGGGATGATATCTGCGAACAGGCGTGCCCCTAAAGATCCCCCAAACACTGCCAGATGAAGCGGTCCTGTGTCTCTGGCTGGTATATAGTCAGGCAGGGCGGTAAAGGCTTTTGCCACCGGCAGGCCTGTATGCAGATGCCGGACAGAAGAGGGCAGGCCACGGGTTTCCGGCCAGCTGGTGAAGACCTGGCGAACCAGCCTGGACAACATCTGGTTGGTGCGGCCCATCACCGCGTTCTGTTCATGCAGCCAGACAGGTATACGCAGCAGCCAGGCTGCCAGAGTCGGGGCAGCCGCCGGATAGCCGCCATAACCAACAACCGCCTGTGGCCGCTTGCGTAACAGCAGGGCGAGGCTCTGCAGAAAACCGGCAGACAGTTTGACCAGCGCACATATCCGGCTGAGCCGTGAGCCTGCAAACGGAGAGGCGGCAGCGATGACAGCTCTGTTCATCTGTTCCGGCAGCAGCCTTTTGCCCCGCTTGTCTGTAATCATGAATACATCAAAACCGCGATCTTCTAGGGCATGTGCGGTGTGAATGGCCGGGAACACATGCCCGCCGGTCCCGCCAGCAGCAAGCCAGATACGGCCTTTCATGTGGGTATCTGAGCGGCGCATCACACAGCCTCCTGAGCCAGATGGTCATAAGAGGGAGACGGCGCTTGCGGGCTTTTTCTGGTGAGGGCAAGGATCAGCCCGAGTGTCAGGCCGCTGGCCATCAGCGAAGACCCGCCATAGCTGATTAAAGGTAAGGTCATGCCTTTGGTGGGGATCATATCTACTGATGAGGCCATATGAATAGCCGCTTGTACGCCGAATTGTGTGGTCAGACCCGACACCGCCAGAATGGTGAATAAATCGGGCCGGCCGAGCGATTGGGCATAGCCGCGGATCACAACAAAGCTGTAGACTCCGATCAGAAGCAAGCAGGCCAGCAGCCCATATTCTTCTGCGGCGACAGAAAAGATGAAATCAGCATGGGCATCGGGAAGGTACTGTTTGACGGTGCCATCCCCAGGGCCCACACCGAACCAGCCGCCTTCTGCAAAGGACTGAATAGAGCGTTCAGTCTGCAGGCTGCCGCCTTCTAAGAATTTATCGACCCGCAAACGCACATGGTCAAATTGTGAATAGGCGACCCAGCCAGCCAGAGGGGCAAGGCCAATCGCGGCAAAGACCAGCAACAAAGGAAGGCCAGCCAAAAACAGCTGAAAGCCGAAGGTCAGAACAACCACGCTTGTCATCCCAATATCTGGCTGCAGGATCAGCAAAGTGACCACAAATCCCGCCAGAACAGAGGCCCACACCCAGCCCGGAAAGCTGTCCTGTTCACGCCACAGACCCAGAAGCCAGGCACAGCTGACCGCGAATAACGGTTTGATAAATTCAGAAGGTTGCAGCCGGAAGCCGCCGATGGTCAGCCATCTGGTCGCCCCTTTCACCTCTGGGCCGACAACCAATGTGGCCACCATCAGCCCGCTGACAACGACAAGTCCCAAAAGGCACAGAGCACGGATGGTGCGCGGGCCTAAAATAGAGGTGATCAGCATAATCAGCGTGGCGGGAAGTAAAAAGATCATCTGTTTCCAGACAAAATGCTGTTCAGGCAAGCCGATGCGGCTGGCCACAGGCGGGCTGGCGGCCATCACCAGAACGGCGCCCAGCACCATCAGCAGGAAAATGCTGGCCAGCATCATCTTGTCAACTGTCCACCACCACACGCCGATGCGGGATCTGTCTGTTCTGTCAAACATGACCCGCCGTCCTTTCTTCTGCTGTCTGTGCAGCTTTAAGATGCGCGATCTGTTGTTCGGCTATCTGGCAGAAGGCCTCACCGCGGGCCTCAAAGCTGGTGAACTGATCAAATGAGGCCGCCGCCGGAGAAAGCAGAATGACCTGATCATCTGCGGGCGTCTGACAGGCAGACATCACCGCCGCTTCCACCGCTTGTTGCAGGGTGTGATGACAGCTGGTGTCAATTTTGCCCGCAACCGCCTGTTCAAATTGCGGTGCACAATCGCCATAGAAATAACCATGCTGAACATGGGTTAAGAACGGCTGGCAGGCGGACAGCCCGTCTTCTTTGGCAAGGCCGCCAGCACACCAATGGATGCGGGTAAAGCTGGCCAGGGCCGTGGCGGCGGCTTCACCATTTGTGGCTTTTGAATCATTGATGAACTGAATATGGCCGAACCGCCCTGCGGGCTGCAGGCGATGCGGCAACCCAGCAAAGCTGGCGATGCCGTCATTGATTTGCTTGTCGCTCAGCCCCAATTCGCGGCAGATCAGGCGGGCAGCCGCACAATTCTGCTGATTATGTGTCCCTTGCAGGGCCGGATTGGCCGCCTGCGCGTTCTGGCGAGCCTCTTTAGTAAGGCAGTCCTCATCCAGCCTGAGAATACGGGTCTTCTGCTGCTGGTTTGCGGCTATCTCATCAAGGGGTTGTCCGGGCCCTAAGATCGCCAGCTCATCAGGGGTGGCAGTATCCAGAATGGCCTGTTTGGCCTGCACATATCCTGTCCAGCCGCCGTGACGGTCCAGATGATCAGGTGTGATGTTGAGGATAACCCGGACAGCCGCACGAAGAGACGGTGTGGTTTCCAGTTGATAGGAGGATAATTCTATAACCGCAATACTGTCTTCAGTCTGGTCCGGCAGGCCTGTTACCGGGGCACCGATATTGCCGCCGATGACAGCTGTCTTTCCTGCCTGCTGCAGGATATGGCCTGTCAGGGCTGTGGTTGTTGACTTGCCGTTTGTGCCGGTAATCGCGACCCAGCGGCCCTGACGGCTTGTGCGAAGCGCAAATTCAACTTCACTGATGACCGCCACATTATGTTTCTTGGCCAGAGTTACAGCCGGGTGTGGTGCGGGGAAGTTATGCGGGATGCCGGGGCTGATCACCACCGCCTGCAGCGTTTCCCAGGGCCAGCTTTCAGGGGGCTGAACCAGCGCCTCAGGCACAGTCTCAACACCGTTATCATCAAAACAGACCACCGCCATATTGAGGTTCAGAGCCTGGTCAAGAACCGCGCGGCCAGACCGGCCCATGCCGAGGATGGCAATTGATGTCAGGGGCTGTTGCTGAGGTATGTTCATCATCAGGCCTACCTCAGCTTCAGCGTGGACAGGCTGATCAAAGCCAGCACAACAGAGATGATCCAGAACCGGATAACGATGGTGCTTTCCGGCCAGCCTTTTTTCTCAAAATGATGATGCAGAGGCGCCATCAGGAAAATCCGCTTGCCGGTCAGTTTAAAAGACGCCACCTGCAAAATGACAGATACAGTCTCCAGCACAAACAGCCCGCCTGCTATGGCCAGAACCAGCTCATGCCGGGTGGCAACGGACACCGCCCCTAATGAGCCGCCAAGGGCCAGTGAGCCGGTATCGCCCATGAACACTTTGGCCGGCGGCGCATTGAACCATAAAAAGCCCAGCCCCGCCCCGATCAGCGCGCCCAGCAAGGTGGCCAGATCACCGGTTCCCGGCACATAGTGAATTTGCAGATAATTGGCGAACTGGATGTTGCCGCTGAGATAGGCAATCAGGCCGAAACACATGGCCACAATGATCACCGGCACAATCGCCAGCCCGTCCAGCCCGTCAGTCAGATTAACCGCGTTTGACGCGCCGACAATCACCAGCATCGCAAAGGGCACATATAAAATCCCCAGATACAGCAATGTATCTTTGAAAAAGGGAACCGCCACACCATATCGCAGGCTGTCTGGCGAAAGCTGGATGAAAATCAGGCTGGCCACTAACGCCGCTGTGATCTGAAAAAACAGTTTCTGGCGCCCGCTCATCCCGTCACTTGACCGTTTTTTCAGCTTCAGCCAGTCATCTGTTGCCCCGATCAGACCAAAGCTGGTGGCGATTAATAAAACCGGCCATAAATACTGATTTGACAAAGGCACCCACAGCAGGGTGGAGAGAATAAAGCTGGCCAGAATCAGCAAGCCGCCCATGGTCGGTGTGCCAGCTTTGGTCAGAATATGGGTTTCCGGACCATCGGCACGGATCGGCTGGCCTTCGGCCTGATGCGCTTTCAGCCAGCGAATAAACCGCTCGCCAAACATCAGCGATATAATCAGGGCGGTAATTGTCGCCCCGCCAGTCCGGAAGGTAATATATCTGAACAGATTCAGAATTTTGTAGTCATCAGCAAAAGCCAGAAGCAGATCAGGAAGCATGGCTTATCTCCTGTTGTGTCTGCTGATTGGCATAGGCCTGGATCAGATGCTGACTGATGAGATGCGCACCAGAGCCGTGTGAGCCTTTGATCAGCAGATAATCGGCTTCTGCGGCGACTGTTGATACAAGCTGGTCAAGCCCGGCCAGCGCGTGCGTGCTGGTCTGGAAGCAGTGACAGGAAATGCTGTCCGGCAGATAGGCGGTCATGGCTGTCATTAACGGGCCGACAGCGACCAGATCACTGATCCCGCTTGTGGTGATCTGTTCAGCAAGCTGGATATGGGTCTGCGGGCCGGATGCCCCCAGCTCCAGCATATCTGACAGGATTGCTGCCCGCTTGCCCGGCATTTCCGCCAGATTGGCAAGGGCGGCCTTCATTGAGGCAGGACCCGCATTGTAGCTGTCATCAATCAAGGTCAGGTGATGGTCAGAAACGGCCAGATTATAGGGTTTGCCGCGGCCGGGCAGATCTGTGAAATCAGCCAGCTGGGCAGCGGCCCGTTCACAATCAAGGCCTGCTGCATGGCACATCGCCAGGCCACACAGCGCATTCATGGCCCAGTGACGGGCTGTCATAGCCAGTGTGAAGCTGAACCTTCTGCGCTTTGTGCTGTTGGTAAGGGCCGGACAGTCAATTGTCACCACAAGCCCGTTATCGTCTCTGTTGCAGTCAAGAAGACGAAGACTGCTTTCAGGATGGGTGCCGAAGCTGAGGATTTGCGCTGCCCCGGCTGTGGTTGCGGCTGCGGCCAGGCGCGGATAGAACACATCATCTCGTGGCAGGATGGCCAGGCCGCCATCTGCCAGGCCTGTAAACAGCTCTGCTTTGGCATCAGCAATTTGTTCAAGCGAGCTGAAATGACCGATATGGCTGTCAGCAATACAGGTGATCGCCGCGACTGACGGTTTGACGATTTGTGCCAGTTCAGACAGCTCACCAGCATGGTTCATGCCCAGCTCACACGCCAGAAATTCAGTATCTTCAGGCATTTGCGCCAATGTGAGGGGCGCGCCTATATGGTTGTTATAATTCCCTTTTGTGGCATGGGTGCGGCCAAAACCCGCCAGCATCCGGCACAACATATCTTTGGTGCCGGTTTTGCCGACTGAGCCGGTGACAGCGAATTTTACCGCCCCTGTCAGGGCAGAGACTTCTTGTGAGATACACTGCAGAGCGGCTAAGCTGTCACGCACACATAGCTGGGCAGCTGGTGCATCAGGGGCGGGCCGCTCAACAATCGCCGCCTGGCCCAGCTCAGGGCGCAGGCCGGATACAAATTGATGGCCGTCTGCTGTCTCGCCTTTTAAGGCAATGAACAGCTCTTCTTGTCCCATCATCCGGCTGTCAATCTGTGCTGATGTGAATGAGGCAGGCAAGGCCGCGCTGTGATGCCAGTGACCAGAGCAGAGTTCAGCAAGACGTGTCGGGGAGAGCTGAGATAACATTACAGCTCTCCTGTGCCTGCGCGGCTGTCGGGAAGATTCATAAGGGCATGGCGGGCAACGCTGGCATCATCAAATGGCAGAACTTCAGTGCCGATGGTCTGGCTGGTCTCATGGCCTTTGCCTGCAATCAGCAGTGTATCCTCGCTGTCCAGCTCAGCAATGGCCATCTGGATCGCCTTGTCACGCGGCGAGATATCATAAGCCTCAGGACAACCGCTCAGAATTTCGCTGCGGATGGCGGCTGGCCGCTCAGTGCGGGGATTATCGTCCGTGACATAGATTTTATCCGCATGGGTAGCGGCAATCTTGCCCATTTCTGCGCGTTTGCCCTTATCCCTGTCACCGCCGCAGCCAAACACAAGGTTCAGCCGGCCTGATGTGCCCGTGCGCAGGCCCTTCAGCGCGCCTTCCAGCGCATCAGGGGTGTGGGCAAAATCAATAATGACACGTGCGCCTGCCGGATGACCGCGAATAGGCTGCATGCGTCCGCGTACAGGCGACAGATAGGGCAGGGCCCCAAAGGAATCCTGCAACGGCATACCTGAGGCATGCGCAGCAGCCGCAGCGGTAACGGCGTTGATCGCCTGGAATTCACCAGATAGGGCCAGCGGATATCTGAAGGTCTGGCCAGCAGCTTTAATCTGCAGATCAAGGCCAAAATGCTGGCTGTCTGCGGATATAATCTGGAAATCGGCCTTGTCCTGAACACCAACTGACCACAGCACAATATCCCGTGACTGAAGCTGATCATACAGGCGCTGACCCCACTTGTCATCAATGTTGATCACCGCTGTCCCGCCATCCAGAAGATTATCAAAAAACAGCTTTGCTTTGGCGGCGAAATAGCTGTCCATATCCCCGTGCCAGTCAAGATGATCACGGCTGAGATTTGTGAACACAGCAACATTGACGGCCAGTTGATGCAGGCGCATCTGGTCAAGACCATGGCTGGACGCTTCAAAGGCGGCATGTGTTATTCCGCCTTTTCGTAAATTATGCAGCAGGCTGAACAGCTGTTCTGACGGCGGTGTGGTTAACTGGGCTGAATTGCTGTTCAGCGCTTCAATGTCGCTGGCTACGCCCAAAGTGCCGACAGACGCAGACGGCCAGGTCGCCCGTGACCAGATCTGGCGCAGATACTCGCAGACAGATGTTTTGCCATTGGTCCCGGTCACGCCGGTAAGAATGGCTGGCCGGGCCGGATACATTCTGGCTGCCAGGCGGGCATAATCAGCCCGGCTGTCCGGGCTGGCCAGAACACAGATATGTGCCGGAACATCTGGCGTGCGCCCGTCCGTGACAATCACTTCAGCCCCGTTTGTGATCGCCTCGTCAATAAAATCATGACCGTCTGTCTTTTTGCCGACAAGCGCAACAAACAGCCCGCCAGGCTGGACAGCGCGGCTGTTGGCCGTGACCTGAGCTATGGTTTTGTCAGTCGGGCCAGCCTGCACAGTCAGGCCCGGGATTTGGGTTAACAGCTCAGTAAGACGCACGAATAGCTCCTTTTCCGCCTATACGCAGATCTGGCTCCAGATTCTGGCGAATTTCCGGCTGATTTATGTCAACAGGATGAACATTCAGAATTGGGGCTATTCGGTTAACAATATCCGCGATAACTGGTGCGGCGACCCATCCGGCGGTGGCAAAACCATGGGAATGTTTTTGGGGCTGCGGCTCATCCACCATGACAAACACCAGATATTCCGGATCATGAATCGGAAAGGCAGCGACAACCGAGACAAGATTTGCCCGCTTGTCGTACCGTTTGCCTTTGACCTTTTCAGCTGTGCCTGTTTTTGCGCCGACCAGATAGCCGGGGGCTTCGGCAAAATTGGCTGTGCCATCTTTATGAGAGACAACCAGACGCATCATGGAGCGGACCTTGCGGGTGGTCTGGGGAGAGAAGATCCGCACCCGTTCAATAACTTCACCAGGGCCGCGCTTCAACAGGGTCGGGGCAACAAACTCGCCGCCACCGGCTGCGGCCCCTATTGCCCCCATGACATGCACAGGGCTGACCGAAATGCCGTGCCCGAAGCTGATGGTATAAGAGGATAACCGGCCCCATGATGAGGGATAGAGCGGGCGGGCGGTTTCGGTCAGTTCCAGAGCCGGGCGGCTGAGCAGGCCGAGCTTTTCCATATAGCCCCGCTGAACCTCCGGCCCGATATCTTCTGCAATACGGGCTGAACCAATATTTGATGAATAAACCAGAACTTCTGATAGGTTCAGGAATCTGTCATAAGGGTGATAATCACGTATCGGAAACCCGCCAATGCGCAACGGACGTGTGACATCATAGCTTGAAGAGAGCTGAGCTGATCCGGCCTCAAGTGCGATGGCGGTGTTGAGCACCTTGAAAATACTGCCCATTTCAAACACGCCCTTTGTGGCCTGATTGAACAGGGCTTTTTGATCAGCACCAGCATATTGGTTCGGGTCATAGTCTGGCAGAGAGACAACCGCGATCACCTCACCTGTCTTGATATTGCTGACCAGCCCGATTCCGCCAAGAGCTTCAAATTTTTCAATCTGTGCAGCCAGCGCGCGTCTGACCACAGCCTGAACGCCCAGATCAACTGACAAGGTCACATCACGACCAGATGACAAGCGGGCCTGCATGCTTTTTTCAATACCGGCAATGCCCAGCCCGTCCCGGTTCACCTGGCCCAGAATATGGGCCGCTTCTGCACCGTTCGGGTAGGTGCGCAGATTTGACGGGGTAATAAATATACCAGGCAGGCCCAGTCCCAAAATCGCCGCATGGCGGCGCGGGGTGATCTTCCGGTTCAGCTCAACATAACGTGTTTTTCGCGACAGAGCCGCTAAAATATCCTGTCTGGTCAGGTCAGGCAGCACAGATGACAGCTTGTCAGCGACCTCATAAGGGTCAAGAATCTGTTTCGGATCAGCGTGCAGGGTCATCACCGGCACGGTCTGGGCCAGAATCCGTCCGTTGCGGTCATAAATGGCGCCCCTGTCTGCCCCGGCAAGGCGGACATGAACTTCTGTATCGCCATTATGGCTCACAGTTGCCAGATGAAAGGCCTTTGCGCCGATGCCCGCAAAGCAGGTGATGGCCAGCGCGCCCGCAAATAACAGGCGCATCTGGGCGGTGTGCCGGGCCTGTTCAGGGGCCAGGCGTGATGGCCAGAGCTGTGACCAGAAGCCGCGCCGTGCAGTCTGATCAGCATCTGGTTTAATATGTTGATTACGCAAGCTGCTCATTCTGTACCCTCTGGTTCGGCCTGCTGATCAGCCCGTCTCATCGGAATCGCCTCAAGCGGTAAAATCCGGTCAGCCGTGATTGGCCGCATCGACAACAACCCGCCTGACAGGCTCAAGATCCGGTCAGGGCGGCTGACATAGGCCCATTCCGCTTCCAGAATGGCGGCACGTTCCTCGGCTTGTGAAATTTTCGAGCGCAGGTCACGCAGCTCATCATAGCGGCTGTCAACAGACTGCTTGGTCATATACAGAACCGTGCCGCTTCCCCCTAAGACAAGACAGAAAATGAGGATCAGCCTGATCATGCGACACCTGCCGTTGCTGTTATGGGTGAAGAGGGGGCGTGTGTGCGTCTGGCCACACGCAGGCGGGCGGATCTGGCCCGGGGATTATGTTGTTCTTCATCTGCAGTGGGCAGCACCGGCTTGCGGGTCTCCAGCGAGAAGACCGGCGGCACATCAGGCTCAACTTCAGGGCGGTGACGAGAGGGACGTGCTTTGCGCCCGCTCTTTTCGGTCATGAATTGTTTGACAATCCGGTCTTCCAGCGAATGGAAGCTGACCACAGCCAGAACACCATCCGGCTTCAGAAGATGTTCACAAGAGGCCAGCGCGCTCTCCAGCTCATCCAGCTCATGATTGACATGAATGCGCAAAGCCTGAAAGGACCGGGTGGCGCTGTCTGGCTGGCCGGGTTTCGGGCGCGGCATAACTGAATGGATGATGTCGGCCAGCTGGCTGGTCCGTTCGATCGGGCAGGCAGATCTGGCTTTGATGATGGCCCGGGCAATCCGGCGAGAGGCCCGTTCTTCGCCATAACGCCACAGGATATCGGCAATCTCTGTTTCATTATATCCGTTCACCACATCAGATGCGGTCTCGCCAGACGGTGTCATCCGCATATCCAGCGGCCCGTCCAGACGGAAAGAAAAGCCGCGATCAGCCTCGTCAAGCTGGGTGGAACAGACACCCAGATCAAACACAATGCCGTCAACCTGTTCAAATTCACTGCCTTTGACCAGCTGCTGGATGGCGGAGAACGGCCCTTCAAACAAGCTGAAACGGCCATCAAATGCGCTCACCATGGTCTGGCCACGTGCAATCGCATCTGGGTCGCGGTCAATCGCGGCCACATGGCAGGCGGCGGTTGAGAGGAAATGATGAGAATACCCGCCATTGCCGAAAGTCGCGTCAATCAGGGTTTTACCAGCGTCAGGGTTCAGCGCCGCGGTGACCTCATCCAGCATCACAGGAATGTGCAAGCTGGCTTCTCTCATCACCCGTCTCCCTGACTGCCCCGCCGGCCCAAGGTCAGGCGGGGAACGCCCCGCGCGCCAGCTTGTTCGCGGGTTACCTGCTCGCGCTGTTGATGCCGGTCCGGCCGCCAGATCTGAAAGGAACGGCCGATGCCTGCAAACAAGGCAACACCCTCAAGCTCAGCAAATTCAACAAATTCAGCTGGCAACAGCATGCGCCCATCTGAATCGATTTTCATTTCCTGGGCACTGAACAGCATGGTCTGCAGGACCTCTGCCTCTTTGGACAGGCTGTCCATATCATCAATCGCGTCAACGATCTGGGAAATACGCTCTGGGCCACATCCCTCAAGGCAGGGCAGGGTCAGAGATTTGTAGATATAAAGCGGGCTGCGGTTACGCTCCAACACTGAACGGTAAGGCGCAGGAACGGAGACCCTGCCCTTGGCATCCAGTTTGTTTTCATATGTGGATAGAAATAAATCCACTGACCCGCTCCGTTTTTCTGGCCGCCCGCATCTGGTCAAAAGGCCGCCGGTTCTGTGCTGGACCTGCTGAAATCCTCAGCTGTCCGCCCCATCTGATCAGTTATGGGTTCTTATGGGATATCATGGGAATTCATGGTGGTCAATGGGAATTGACGGTAAAATATGGAAAAATGGTGTAATTTCAATTATTTATAATATATGACTTGAATAAAATGTCTTAACATATTCAAATATATATTTTTTCATACATATGTTCATGATATGTTCTGATTTTGGGTTAAGAATTTGTTCATCTTTCACGCGGCAGAGCGCCTTATTTCCACACCGACTCGGTTCAGTGAAGGCAGATGAAAAAGGCTCTTACTGCTCAGAGTAAGGGGCCTGTTCTGTAGGGAAAGATGCCAGCAGAAACTTTAGTTTTTGGGGGAAACGGTCTGTTTGTTCGAGACAAAGTCCCTGCTGGCATAGATTCATGAACTTGTCATGTCGCTTAACGTTCTTCGGCGATTATGTAGTCTTAACAAGTCATTGAGGCAGAAATATGGCAGAGGTGAGTTTGTGGGCAAATCAAACCAGTTTCAGCCTGAAAGAAGAGGGGAACAGACAACCTGTAAGCCGGGTTCTGTCTCTGTGCCGCCCGAAACGGGCCGCACAGATGATGGCTATTCATCTGGGATGCCTGTTACCAGACACCTCTTGCAACCTACCCGGACATCTCTGGCAGGATCACCAGTGCTGACTAAACAGCTATGCCCCTACATGGTCTTGCTTCGGATGGGGTTTACCCTGCCAGGCCTGTCACCAGCCCTGCGGTGCGCTCTTACCGCCCCTTTTCACCCTTACCAGACGCTGTGTCTGGCGGTTTGTTTTCTGTGGCACTTTCCCTGGGGTCGCCCCCGCTGGACGTTATCCAGCATCCTGATCCTGTAAAGCCCGGACTTTCCTCTGTCAGCATAAGGCCAACAGCAGCCATCCGGTCATCTGTTCCGATGCGAAGTTTTGCCTGTTTGTGGGGGGGAAGTCAATTCATCCGCTGCTGAGCTCTTCTCTCAACAGCTCTAAAGACAGCCAATCCTCTTCCATTTGGGCGAGCTGGTCCTTGTCTTGTTTGGTCTGTTCCGCCAGGCCCTGATAGGCGTCCGGGTTATCCGCATAAAAGGTCATGTCAGACAGGCGCGCATCCGCAGCGGCAATTTTGGCTTGCATATCGGCAATCTGCTGCGGCAGCTTTTCTAAGAGATAGGCTTGTTTATAGCTCAGTTTGGTTTGCTCGCGCGTGGCCGGCCTGTCTGACCGTTTGTTTCGTGATGTATTGTGTTTGCGGGGTTTTTGCTGGCCTGTTGCGGCCTTTGCCTGCTTGTCCTGCTGTTTGCGGCGGCGCTCCAGATAGTCGGAATAACCGCCAGCATGGGCAACCACGCGCCCGTCCTCTTCAAACGCCAGCAGGCCGGTGACTGTCCGGTCAAGAAAATCACGGTCATGGCTGACGATCAGAACCGTGCCGTCATAATCACTGACCACTTCCTGCAGCAGATCAATGGTCTCCATATCCAGATCATTGGTCGGCTCATCCAGAACCAGAAAATTATGGGGCTGGGCAAAAATGAAAGCCAGCATCAGCCGGTTCTGTTCGCCGCCGGACAAGGTGGAGACTTTCTGCGTCATTTTGAAATCATCAAATAAAAAATCGCGCAGATAGCTGGTGACATGGCGCGGCTTGCCCGCAATATTCACCGTATCTCCCCCGTCCGGGCATAAGATGGTCCAGGGGCTGGCCTGTTGGTTCAGCAGGGCCCGGTTCTGGTCAAAATAGCCCGGGATCAAACCGTAACCTGATTTGACATGGCCCTTGTCCGGGGGTTGTTCTCCCAGCAGGGTTTTGACCAATGTTGATTTGCCTGCACCGTTGGGGCCGACCAGACCCAGCCTGTCGCCGCGCAGGATTTTCAGATTGAAATGGCTGACGAGCTGGCGGCTGTGCTGTTCAGGGGCGCCGACAGACAGGCTGATGTCGCGGGCTTCCAGAACAACCTGGCCACCGGTTTCGGCCTTTACCTTGCCCATGCTCATCTCGCGCATCTGGGCCGGGGCCTGGCGGGCACGCTCTGAGCGCAGCACCTGCAGTTCACGCAGGCGGCCCTGATTGCGTTTGCGCCGCGCGCTGATGCCCTGATGCGACCAGCGGGTTTCTTCAGCAATTTTCTTATCCAGCTTATGCAGCCGCACCGCCTCATCAGCCAGTATCGCCTCTGACCAGTCTTCAAACTCGTCAAACACGCCCTGCCGGCGGCGCAGGGTTCCCTGATTCAGCCATAAAATCCCATTACCAAGGGCGCGCAGAAAGGCGCGGTCATGGCTGATCAGAATAAGCGCGCCTTTACGGGCTTTCAGCATCGCCTCTAGCCATTCAATGGTCGGCAGATCAAGATGGTTTGTCGGCTCATCCAGAAGCAGCACGTCAGGATCTGTAATCAATGCCTTGGCCAGAGACACACGTCTGCGCTCTCCGCCTGACAAATTATCTGTCAGCTGCGCACCATCCAGCCCCAGCCGCCCCAAAATGGCCTCAGCCTTATGAGCTTGTCTGCGTCTGTCCTCAACGCTTAAGTCCGGGCCGTCATCCAGCCCGTCCAGAACATAAGATGAGAGGGTCATGCTGCCGCGAAAGGACGGGTTCTGCGGCAGATAGGCAACTGAACTGTAGGGCGCGCACCAGCGGCTGCCTTCATCTGGTTCGGTTTGCCCGGCAATCAGCTTCATCAGCGAGGATTTACCGGCCCCGTTGCGCCCGACAAAGGCCAGCCTGTCTCCGGCACTGATGGCCAGATCAACATGCCGCAACAGCCATCTGTCGCCCAGATTCAGGCCTAAATCAGAAACGGATAATAATGGCGGGGCCATAAGCTGGTCCTTAAACTAAATCTTCTGGTCTGGGGCCCGGTTTGTTATGCGGGTCTGCTGGCCATTTGTCTAGACAGGGTGTCATAGGCATGGTTGATACGCGCCAGTCGGTCAGTCGCGGCCTGTACAAATTCTTCTGGCATGCCCGCGGCGATCAGCTTGTCGGGGTGATGTGCGGCGGCCAAAGTGCGCCAGGCCATGCGGATATCCTGCAGGCTGGCATCCTCCGGCACGCCCAGGACCAGATGCGGCGGCGGGTTCTCGCCTGAATAAATATCAGACAGGCGGGCGAACTCCTCCTCCTCATATCCGAAGATTGTGGCCACCTGCTGCAGATAGGCCCATTCCGGGGCGGTGATCCGGCCATCAGAACGGGCGATGGTAAATAACAGATCAAGAAGCTGTTCAAGTATTGCTGATTTAGGCCCGAACAGGCTGGCGGTCTGCCGGGCGTAGGCTTCAAACCCGTCTTGTGTCTGCCGGGCCAGATCCCAGAACTGGCCGACCCGGTGCAGGTCTTTTTCAGGGATTTGCACACGTGATCGAAAACTGTTGATCTCAGCTGAGGTGACCACGCCATCTGCTCTGGCCATTTTTGCTGACAGGGCGATGACCGCCACGGTGAACGCCACTTTCCTGGCTTCATCCGGGTCAAGATGCCGGCGCAGCTGCTGGCCAGCCAGTGACCCGGCCGCCGCGCCCAGCAATGCGCCAATTGGGCCGCCAAAGGCAAATCCGGTTACCCCGCCTATGATCAGTCCCCAAATTGTCATGACGGTGAAGTCTCCTTAACGTGGAAAAGCAGATTGCCGGACAGCCAAAATTTTCACTATACTGCGCCACGATGCAAAGTCTTTTTGAGCTGGTTATAGCGAGTTTAGCGAAATGACACAAATCCCGTCATTTGATTACCGAGGATTGAAATGCCCGTTACCTGTGCTGAAGGCCCGGCGCGCCTTATCACAGCTGACAGCCGGGCAAGAGGCTGAATTTCTTGCCGATGATCCCGCCTCTCCGTTGGATATGTCCCATTTCTGTGAGGCAGAGGGTCATCATCTGGCCAGCTCAGATGAGGTGGATGGCTATTTTGTCTATCATATTATCAAAGGGGATAAGGCCTGAGCGGGGCCGTGATCTGGCAGATACCCCCTTTTATGTCTGTTCACGCCAAGGTCTGATAGAGCTGGTTAAGATATGCTTGATAGGCGGCAGCGCGGTCCGGCTTGTCCAGCTGAATACCGAGCTGTTCAGCAAAAGCAAAAAACCCCGGGGCAGGCAGGCCGTCTCTGGCTTTGGAAATCACAACCGCCGCTCTGAGAGGGCGTCCGCACTTTTGGTCTTCTGCCATAGTCTGCTCTAACCAGCTGGTCAGCCGGTGAATGCGGTGCGGGCCTGTCAGCCCGGCTGCTGTGGCCAGCTGATTATAGGTAATCTGGCGCTTATCCTTGATCATCGTCATCAACAGCTGGTCTGCTGTGGCTTGCCAGCCGTCGGGGTTTTCAGGGGTTATTTTCATCTTCTTCCTGGCCAGGCTGCTTTTGCTTGAGCGGGGCGGGCAACCGCTATAGTAATGAGGCTATGATACTCATCAGATCGTTCGTGTTCAATATTCTGTTCTATGCCAGTACGGCCGTGCTGGCGGTTGTGCTGTTCCCCTGTCTGCTGCGGGCGGGCTGGGCCCGGGCGGCCGGCAAGTTCTGGGGCGGCTATACGGCCCGGCTTCTTCTTGTGACGGGTCTGCGTCATCAGCTGACAGGTGACCGGCATAAAGGTCGGCAGGTGATTTATGCGGTCAAACATCAATCAGCCTGGGAAACGCTGATTTTATATTACGAGCTGGATGCGCCGGTTATTGTATTGAAACGCGAATTGCTGCGGCTGCCGATTCTGGGCTGGTTTTTCCGGCGGTCAGGCTGTATCGCGGTTGACCGCAAGGCTGGCATGGCCGCGCTGAAGATGATGCGTCAGCAGGCAGTTGCGGCCGCGGCCACCGGCCGTTCGGTGCTGATTTTTCCGCAAGGCACGCGGGTCGCTTCTGGCCAGTCTGCGCCTTATCAGATCGGTGTATTTGCGCTGTATCAGGCCACCGGATTGGATGTTGTGCCTGTGGCGTTAAATTCAGGCCGGTTCTGGGCCCGCAACGGGTTTATCAAAAAGCCGGGCCTGATTTCAGTTTGTTTTCTGCCCAGCCTTGCCGGGGGCTTGTCGCGCGGGGAATTCATGACCAAGTTAGAAGAAGCGATAGAGACAGAAATGACCCGGCTGGACGGCTGAGGGCCTGCACTAAAAAAACACAAGAGGCAGAAGACTTTATGGACGGCGAAAGTTTTGGCGGTGGCCGCCAGAAAAATGTGCTTGGCGGTGCGCTGATCCCCTGTTCGGTCAGCCCGATGACAGGGTTTTTCCGTGATGGCTGTTGTCACACCGGGCCTGAAGATATGGGCAGCCATACAGTTTGTGCGGTGATGACAGATGATTTTCTGCATTTCAGTAAGGCCGCCGGCAATGATCTGATGACCGCGCGGCCTGAATATAACTTCCCTGGCCTGAAACCCGGGGACAGCTGGTGTTTATGTGCTGCAAGATGGGAACAGGCCAGACGTGCCGGTGCCGCGCCGAAAGTTCTTCTGGCCGCCACCAATGAAGCCTGCCTGTCGGTTGTCAGCCTTGCTGATCTCAGAGCGCATGCCCTTGAAACAGACCGGTATGGCTGAACAGGATAAACGTCTGTGGCTGATCTGGGCCGGGCTTGTGCTGGCCGTTGTGGTGATGCTGCCGTTTCTGGTCAGGCATCCCGGGTTTTTTGCCTCTGCGCTGAGCTATTGCGTTACCATGTTTGGTCTGGCCTGAAGGCCCGGTCTTTTTTCAGAAAAAATACTTAACGGTCAAAAAACTGCACGAACGGCGAAATCTGTGTTACGCTGAGGGCGGGGAAGCAGGTTTTAAAGAAGGGGTGTCCCCCGATGAGTTGGGACCGGCTAGGATTACTCAACCAAGGGACACACCTACTATACGCAGGTTGCCAACATGTGGACTTGTTGAGATCTGCTTTCCCGCAAATTTCTCTGAACTTTCCACTATATGAGATGCCTTGCCGAAATTTTGTCTGTCTTCAGAGGGCCAGCAGGGTTTTCTGAAGGCTCAGGAACGCAGTGGCAGCATCTGGCAGGCTGTTTTTCCAGTCTTCATTTGCGCTGGCATCTGCCTCATCTGAGATGAATTTAAAAGACCGCAGGGGAATCTGTTCCCGTGCGGCGATTTTTGCCAGCGCGTACAGCTCCATATCCACAAGATCACAAGGAATATCAGGCGGGCTGGTTGCAAAGCGATCAGCTGTACCACAGATCAGCGGACTGTCAGACAGGGTGAAACAAGAGGTGTGATCTTCAAACGGCGTTACCCCCAGCTTGAGGCCGAGCGGGCGGACATCCATGTCATATTGAACAGATTTGCCAACTTCAACAATGCCTGACAAACCAGGTGTCACGGCCCCGGCGGTACCATAATTGATCAACAGATCCGGTTTGCTGTCGGCAAGCGCCGCCATTAAGGAAATCGCTGCATTCACCTTGCCCACCCCGGTATAAATCACAGTCCAGTCTGCCAGCCCTTCTGTCGGCAGTTCCTGGTCAAGAGCAACGATAAGCGCAACATGTTTTGACATCAAACAACACCCTGTCTGCAAGATTTATGAAAAAACAGCCTTGTCAGCACAGCCTTGACAGACAACCATAGGACTTCCGCGCTGAGCGTACTGGGTGAACAGAGTATATCAAAAGGGTATGAATTATGAATATGAAAACGCGGCAGATTGGCAAACAGTCCAGAGATCTGGCCTCTGTGGGCATCGGGGCGATGTCTTTTTCAAATTTCTACGGGCCATGTGATGATGGTCAGGCAGAAGCCATTCTGAATGCCGCCCTGGATTTGGGGCTGGATCATATTGATACCTCAAATGTTTATGGGATGGGCGTGTCTGAACAGCGCATTGGCAGCTTCCTTGCCAAACAGGGCCGCCGGGCCACAGATTTCTTTCATATCGCGACCAAAGCCGCCATCTGTCGTGATCCAGATACAGGCGCGCGATCATTCAATAATTCAGCTGAACATCTTGAATCAGAACTGGATAAAAGCCTGGCCCGTATGGGGGTTGATCATGTGGATTTATTTTATGTTCACCGCCGCCAGCCTGAACTGCCGATAGAAGAGGTGGCCGGCACGCTGGGGCGTCTGGTGGAAAAGGGCAAAATAAAAACAATCGGGTTTTCTGAAATCGCGCCGTCTTCTTTGCGCCGGGCAGATAAAGTCCATCATGTGGCGGCGGTACAATCTGAATATTCATTATCAACACGCGCGCCTGAACTTGGCCTTTCCCAGACCTGTGCAGAACTGGGCACAACATTGGTTGCGTTCAGCCCGGTGGGGCGCACGCTTCTGACAGACCGTCCGCTCAGCTTTGAGGCTGCTCAAGGTCTTGATTTTCTGAAAGGTAACCCGCGGTTTCTGCAGCCGAATTATGAGGCAAATATTGCGCTGACAGCACCGTTCCGGGCATATGCAGCTGATCACGGATGGGCCGCCGCCAGCCTGGCGATCGCGTGGCTGTTGGCACAAGGCGGTCATATTCTGCCTATTCCGGGTACCCGTTCTGTTGCGCATTTAAATGAGCTGGCCGCCGCCCGCGATATCACCCTCACCGAACAGATGCTAGCAGAGATTGAACAGATTCTCCCCGTAGGCTGGGCCCATGGGGACAGATATTCACAAGCCCAATGGGTCGGCCCGGAACGCTATTGCTGATCTGCCGCCTGATTTTGGTATTCATCTGTTGCGGGCTGTGCTAGACCGGCGCGATGAGCCCGCGCGACTATCTTCTTTATGCTTGTGTGATTTTTGGCTGGTCGACAAGCTGGCTGCCTCTGAAAGGGCAGGTCGGTTTTGTTGCCCCTGAGGTTTCTGTGTTGTGGCGGTTTATTATTGCCGCGGCTTTATGCTTTCTGATCGCCCGTCTGCAAGGTCTGAAGCTGGCGTTTCCGGCACGCCTTCATCTGCGTTTTGCGGCGTTGGGGCTCATGCTGTTCAGCACCAATTTCACCTTGTTCTATTATGCCAGTCCGCATCTGGCCTCGGGGTTGCTGGCCGTTGTGTTTTCAACGGCGTCTTTGCTGAATATTCTGATGCTGGCCTGTCTGAGCCGGTCAGCACCGCCGCCGCGCCAGCTGCTGGCCTCTGTGATCGGGCTAGGCGGCATTGTGCTGATTTTTCTTCCTGAATTGCGGCTGTCGGCAGCCGCGTTGCCTGCCTTGTCATTATGTGTGGCGGGTACCTTATTTTTCTGTGCGGGCAATCTGGTTTCCGCCTCGCTGCAGAAACAGCATGTGCCGGTTATGAGCGCAAACAGCTGGGGCATGGTTTATGGCTGTGGCGTGCTCAGCCTTTATGCTCTTGTGCTGGGGAACCCGTTCATTATTGATGGCGGTCCGGCCTATTTAACAGGGCTGGTCTGGCTGGCGGTATTTTCGTCTGTGGTGGCGTTTGCCTGTTACCTGACACTTGTGGGGCGTATCGGGGCCGGCCGCGCAGGCTATGCCACAGTCATTTTTCCAGTTTTTGCGCTGCTGATTTCTACAGTATTTGAAGGCTATAGCTGGACGGTTCTGTCTGCTGCAGGTATTGGTCTTGTGCTGGCCGGTAATCTTCTGATGCTGCGTTCACGCTAAAGGGTGAGCTGTTACCGCATATTCAGTTTTTTGGTGTTTCCGGGGCTTCAAAGACAGGTTTCAGCATCAGCTCACCACGCCGGTTACGGGCCCGGGCAAATTCAGACACACCGCTATAGGCCAGCCGTTCTTTGCCATAGGATATTGTCTTCAGACGGTCTTTTGGCAAACCAGCTTCTGTCAGCTGTTTGGCAATGACCGCGGCGCGGCGGGCACCAAGGGCAAAGTTATATTCTCTGGTCCCTCTGTCATCACAATGCCCTTCAATGCGTAAATTCAACTGGCTGTTTTCGGCTGCCATCAGGAATTCAGCCAGCTGGTCAAGCTGTTCTGCCTGAGCTGCGGACAGGCTGGCATCATCAAGGGCGAAATAGACAGGCTGTGTCAGCTGGTCTATCAGCTCTTCGCGGGTCAGCGGTACAGGCTCAGCATCCTCTTCCTGAATCTCTGCCTGAAGCTCTGTTTGTGCGGGTTCTTCCTGTACAGGCGGCTCTGCAGCAGGTGGCGGAGACAAGGCCGCTGGCGGGTCAATATCTTCGCTGACCACCACAGAACTTCCATAGATAGGAGCTTCTCGCTCTGCTGGGTCCATTCGAACAGACCCTCTCATACCACAACCTGAAAATAGCAAGAGGCTTAGCAGAACTGAAAGAGTAAATCTAATTCGGAGAAGAGCAAACATCTGAAGATGACCCAGGTTCTTTTCAAATAGACTAAGAAGCAAATAGTAAATGATGTGATCTTAGCCAGAACATGGTTGTCACGCCATGGGTTAAAAATATCCGGCAGTCTGGGTCTGGCCCGGCTAGTCCAAAATCAGTATCTTCTTCTGCCATTTCAGGCGCGCTGTGCTCACGCGGCGGCAGAAACGCCCCGCCCTGGCCGGAAGAGCCGCCGAGGGTAGACTGAATTTTAAATAAGTCTTGCATCATAACAAAGGTAATAACGACGCTGAACAGCGCTCTGTTAAGTCCGTTTGTCTGGGCTATAAATTCTAGCTACCCTGTCGTATAAGTGCCATAGAAGAAAAAGCGGTCTGACAGGTTAACTGGTATGTTCAAGTCAATTTTGAAAATAGTATGTACTTTTAGCCTATTTGGTCTGATGGTCGTTGGTAAGACTCAGGCAAAAGATTTTGAAGACTGCCGGGAAACAGACCCGAACGAGTTTTTTTCTCTGATTAACGCGCCAGTGCAATCTTACATCCCGCCGCTTGACCGGAACGGCAACACCATTTTGTCAGAAAATGACGTTTTTATTCAGAAGTCACGTCATTATTTTGCTGAATTAAATGAGTTTCCAGAGGTCACCATTTCTATGGAGCGCCTCGCCTCAGTCACAGAGAATAATCCGACTGCACTAGAGAATTTTGAGAGTAAGATTACCGTTCTTGGCCCAGATTGCAGCAAGGTGAACATGTACCGAAGCCGGCTAGTGGGCTCATTTGTGGCACCGTTTAATCAGATTATGGGACTGATCGAGTTAGGGATTAGAACTAATAGTGATGCAATTACTCAATTCGCTACATCCCAGTTGACGCCAACTACATTAGACTTTGATCAAATTGTCGACATTTTATCGAACGATCTTGCGTTGAATGTTGATGTGGTCGACAACATGCTGCCACAAACTTTGCGAAGCCAATTTTTAGCCGACGATGAAAGCATATCTCTGAACTCAATGTCTGAAATGGCATTACTAGCTTTTTCCTCAATGGGCGGAGCTATCGACAGTGATGTCAGGCAGATTTATGTGTTTGTCCCAAAATCCATGAAAGGTATCGATAGTAGCCAGGAAACTGTGATTCTGACGTCTGATGCGCGTCTATACGGTATTCAGGGGTTTGACCATGATGTGGCTGGCAAAGTACTAAGTAGGATGGGAGTTCGCACTTCTATTGTATCTTTATCTGAAATCAAAACTTACCGGTTCGGTAGTTGCAGAATAGATATCGCCGGAAAATGGATGCAGATTGTCAATGGCAAGAAAATACGCAGCTGTCCCTTTACCGAACTGGTTCGCCAGATGGTAGAGGATGGAGCGTATACTGATACAGAAGATTACAAACATCAAGAAATTGTGTTTGAAGGTATAAGTCGGATAATGGCGCAGAAAAAATAACTTAGCTCGTACCTTATTTATTGTAATTTAGAGATAATTTATCTTTTCTTCTTGGTTGAACTAAAATTTATATGAATTATTTTTCAAAAATCTTTTAGCTGCATCGAAACTGGTATGGTTCTTGTAAGTTTCAGGCATCAAATCACTGAAACCCTTTTACATGACAAGGAAATAGGAACATGACAAATCAGGTCCTGGATATGAACGAAGCTCTGGTTGCCAAAATTCTGTATGATTTTGACGGTCAGCTTCAGGCCCGTTTTTCATCCAGCCTGTTCCAGTTTATCCTTGCCACAGACGAGATTTCAGAAGGTATGTTTCATGAAACCGTTCGCCAGGTCTGGCATGATGCCGGACCGTTGGGCCTGCGTTCATACCTCAAGCGCGAACTGGCCTTGCTGGAAGACTGTCAGTCGCGGACCCATAAAAAGCTGAGCTCATGATGTTGGTTGCCGGCCAGGCTTGAATGTGCCTGTTGCGCTGGCGATCAAACGCCCTTGTTCTGTTACCACCTCTCCTGAGGCAAAGAAGACAGTTCGGCCGCCGCCTGTTTTGCGGGCGGTGGCGAAGACCTCTTTATCTTCTGTTGTTGCGGCGCTGATAAACTGCGTGTTCAGATTCAAGGTCAGCCCCGGCATCAGCACAAGCGGCGGCGGGCTGTAGCTGCCGGTCATGGCCAGCACAACATCCAGCATGGTTGAAAACACACCGCCATGAACAAGGCCTGCGGGGTTAAGATGTTGCGGGCTGATCTGAAGCCGGATCAGACAGTCATCTTCTGACCATCTCACCAGGCTCAGACCTATCAGGTGATTGAAGCCAATTTTGTTCAGCTCATCAATCCGTGCATCATCTGACGGGGTCAGATCAAGAGGTGTGGTACCAGGTCCTTGCGCGCTCATGATTTATCCGCAAAGCTGCGTCCCATTGCATAAAATTCATCATTCGGCCGCATAGAGGTCAGGCTGGCCATACGGTTGGACAAGGCAAACAGGGCTGTGACCGCGCCGATATCCCAGATATCCTCATCTGAAAACCCATGCGCATGAAGGGCCTGAAAATCAGGGCCTGCAATCTGGTCTGACTGCAGGGCGACTTTTTCGGCAAACTCCAGCATGGCTTTCTGTCTGTCTGTGATATCGGCTTTTCTGAAATTGGTGGCGATCTGTTCTGAGATTTGGGTCGATTTTTCATAGATGCGCAGGATCGCGCCATGGGCAACCACACAATATAAACAGTTATTGACCGCGGATGTCGCGACCACAATCATCTCGCGCTCAGCCTTGCTCAGGCCTGACTCTTTTCGCATCAGCGCTTCATGATAGGCCCAGAAGGCGCGCAGCTCATCAGGCCGGTGCGCCAGGGTTAAAAACACATTGGGGATAAAACCGGCCTTTTCCTGAACCTCTGTGATGATCTGCTTTAAATCATCTGGCAAATCATTGATATCAGGGACCGGAAAGCGGCTGATGTCAGGGCTGGTCATGACAGCGTTTCCTTTTTATAGTTTTATCGTGATGCTAGCACTATAGTGGCCAGCTGTTGAAGCGCAAATGAAACAGGCGAAGAGCACAAAAGATGGTTGAGCCGAGAGACCCGGATTTTGAGGCCCGTGTCAGGGCAAGCTTTGCCGGGCAGTCAGCGATGAAGACATTGCAGATAGAGCTGGTGAGCGTAGAGCCGGGCGAGATCATCATGCAGCTGGAAAAATCTGAAACCCTGTTGCAGCAGCAAGGCTTTGTGCATGGCGGGGTGCTGACCGCGGGCCTTGACAGCGCTTGTGGCTTTGCTGCTCTGACGTTGTCTGCCCCGACGGTTGAGGTTTTGTCGATAGAATTTAAAACCTCTTTCTTCCGGCCAGCCAGCACAGACAAGGTCCGGTTTGTTGGCCGGGTCCTGAAAGCGGGCAGACGGGTCAGTTTCTGTGAAGCAGAAGCCTTCAGCCTATCACAAGACGGACAGACCCTGCTGGCGAAAATGTCATCTTCCATAGCAATGGTCGAGATGCCTAAAGGCTGGCGTCCCGAGGACAGGTCTTAACAGGCCTGTCAGCGCGGCGGCATACGGATGGCGCCATCCAGACGAATAGTTTCCCCATTCAGCATTTCATTTTCGGCGATATGGCCGACCAGCTCTGCAAATTCTTCTGGCTTGCCCAGCCGGGCGGGAAACGGGATTTGTGCGGCCAGCGCGTCCTGGACCTCCTGCGGGAAGGAGGTTAGCATCGGCGTGGCGAAAATACCCGGCGCAACAGACACAACCCTGATCCCCTTATCGGCCAGGTCTCTGGCCATGGGAAGGGTCATGCCCGCTACTGCGGCTTTTGATGCGGCATATGCGCTCTGGCCAATCTGGCCATCAAAGGCGGCAACAGAGGCTGTGTTGATGATGACCCCGCGTTCGCCATCTGTTGTAACCGGGTCTGTGCTGACCATGCCTTCTGCGCCGATACTGGCCACCTGAAAGCTGCCGATAAGATTGATGCTGATCACTTTGGCAAACACATCCGGGTCATGCGCGGTCCCGCGTGATACGGTTTTCATCGCCGGGGCAATGCCCGCACAATTAACCACAAGCCGCTCCTGACCCTGGATTTGGCGCGCTTCTTCAAAGCCCTGGCGCACAGATGCCGCATCACTGACATCCACCTTGACGAACAGGCTGCCGGTCTCATCAGCAACCTGTTGGCCCAGGGCGTCATCCCTATCAAACAGGGCTGTTTTCACCTGCTTGCTGCGCAGATACCGCACAACGGCTTCACCCAGCCCGGATGCGCCACCTGTGACCACCGCAGATATCTGATCAGTCAGCTTCATGACATCTCCACCGCAACAGCAATGCCCTCACCGCCGCCAAGACAGATGGCCGCAATCCCCTTTGTTCCGCCTGTCTGGTCAAGCGCGTTCAGCAAGCTGACCAGAATGCGTGCTCCTGACGCCCCAATCGGATGACCAAGGGCACATGCCCCGCCATGGATGTTGACGTGCTCAGGGTCAAGCTCAAGCTCGCGGATAAAGGCCATGGCCACCACCGCAAAGGCTTCATTCACTTCCCAGATATCAACATCTGTTGTTTGCCAGCCCAGCTTGTTGACCAGCTTGCGGGCCGCATGCACAGGGGCGGTGGTAAACCAGCCCGGGGCATGTGCAAATCCGGCATGAGCACAGATCCGTGCCCGTACAGCCAGGCCATGTGTCTTCACCGCTTGCCCGCTGGCCAGCCCAAGGGCGGCCGCACCATCAGAGATAGACGATGAATTTGCCGCCGTTACCGTGCCCCCCTCCCGGAAGGCCGGTTTCAGATGCGGAATTTTTTCTGGTGAGGCCAGTTGTGGTTGTTCATCGCTGTCAACCAGATGACTGCCTTTGCGGGTGGTCACGGTTACCGGACAGATTTCAGCCGTTAATTTGCCGTCCTGCTGGGCATTTTGTGCACGGCGAAGTGACCGCAGCGCGTAATCATCCTGTGCCTCGCGCGAGAACTGGTAATATTCGGCGCAGTCCTCAGCAAAGCTGCCCATCAGCTTGCCCTTGTCATAGGCATCTTCTAACCCGTCCAGAAACATGTGATCACTTAAGCCCTGATGACCAAGACGTGCGCCGCCTCTCACCTTGGCCGCCAGATAGGGCGCATTTGACATGCTTTCCATGCCCCCGGCGATAATCATATCTGCCCCGCCTGATTTAATCTGATCATAACCCAACATGACGGCCTTCAGACCAGAGCCACACATTTTATTCACTGTTGTACAGGGGACAGATTCTGACAGCCCGCCTGCAAAGCTGGCCTGACGGGCAGGGGCCTGACCCAGACCCGCTGGCAGGACACAGCCCATGATCACATCATCTATCAGCTCTTTATCAGCCCGTTGCTGGGCAAGGGCCGCGGCAATTGCCGCCCCGCCAATCTCAGGCGCGCTCAACGGGCTTAACGCCCCTTGAAAGCCGCCCATCGCGGTGCGGGCGGCGGCGGTTATAAACACATCTTCTGCCATGTTCTCTTACCCTCCTGAAGGGGTTTTGTGCCGGCTAAGGCTAAACCAGTTTACTCACCTGTAAAGCTGGCGGGGCGTTTTTCTGTAAAAGCAGCCATGCCTTCTTTCTGGTCTTTGGTCGCGAACAGGGAATGAAACACACGCCGTTCAAACAGCAACCCTTCAGACAGGCTGATCTCTTCTGCCCGGGCCACAGCCTCGCGGGCAAGCATGGCACTTGCCGGCCCGAACTCAGCTATGGTTTCCGCCACGTTCAATGTGTCCTCTATCAGGCTGTCATCACGGAAAATGCGGGCAACAAGACCAGCACGTTCAGCCTCTTCAGCATCCATCATCCGGCCGGTCAGGATCATATCCATCGCTTTGGCTTTGCCGACGGCACGGCTCAGGCGTTGTGATCCGCCCATACCCGGCATCACCCCCAGCTTGATCTCAGGCTGGCCAAATTTGGCTGATGCCCCGGCAAACAGGATATCGCACATCATCGCCAGTTCGCACCCGCCGCCAAGGGCAAACCCGTTCACGGCTGCGATTTTTGGCGTGCGCAGCTGGGCAACGATTTCCCATTTGGCAAACATATTCTCATAAAACGTATCCATATAGGATTTGGCCGCCATTTCCTTGATATCTGCACCGGCGGCAAAGGCCTTGCCTGAACCGGTCAGCACAAAACAGCCGGTATCCGGGTCATCATCAAGGCTGGCCAGATAGCTGGTCACCTCATCAGTCATCTGGCTGTTCAGCGCGTTCAGTGCTTCCGGCCGGTTCAACTCAACCAGAACCACACGGCCGTGCCGGGTGACGCAGATGGTCTCAAAAGTCTGTTCTGTCATGGCTTGTCGTCTTTCTGTTTGTCGTGTCAGGACCTTTTGCGCGCTTCAAACCGGGGCAGCATGGCTGAAAAATCGCGCCCTTCACCATCTTCTTCACCAACAAATTGTTTATATAAGGCCAGCGCATAAGCCCCCATAGGCGTGTCAGCATCTACCGCTTCTGCGGCCTGTTGTGATAGGCCCAGATCTTTGACCATCAGCTCTGCGGCAAATCCAGGTTTGTATCCATTATCTGCCGGGCTGACAGGCCCCACACCAGGGGCAGGGAAATAGCTGTTCACTGTCCAGCTGGCCCCGGAAGATGTGCTTAACACATCAAACAGTTTTTGTCTGTCCAGCCCCAGCTTGTCCCCAAGGGCGATGGATTCACACGTCGCGATCATGGTTACGCCAAGGATCATGTTGTTACAGATTTTGACCGCCTGTCCGGCCCCGGCCGCACCGACATGAACCGCCTTGTTGCCCATCACATCAAATAAGGGCAGGGCGGTCTGAAAGGCTGCATCTGTGCCCCCGACCATGAAGGTCAGCGTGCCTGCTGCGGCACCGGTGATGCCGCCGGAAACAGGTGCATCCAGCATATCAATACCGGCATCTGCCATCTGCGCGGCAACTGATTTTGCGGTGTCCACATCTACCGTCGAACAATCCAGCAATACAGACCCCGGCGTCATCGCTGGTCTGATCTCATCTGCAACAGCCTGCAGGATGGCCCCGTTTGGCAGCATGGTGATCACCACATCACATCCGGCGGCACAAGAAGGCGCATCGATACATACATTTACCCCGTCAACAGCGGCGGGCGCGACATCAAAGCCATTTACCTCATGCCCGGCTTTGACCAGATTGGCGGCCATCGGCGCGCCCATATTGCCAAGCCCGATAAAGCCGATTTTCATGCTCACTCTCCTGTTTCTAAAAAGGCGTCAGTATAGGGGGTCGGGGCCAGCAGTTCATCAACCAGCCCGGCCGGAATATCACTGGCCTGTTTGTAGCGCCAATCAGGTTGTCTGTCTTTATCGATCAGCATCGCCCTTGTACCTTCCAGAAATTCTGCTTTCTGCATCGCCCGGCTGGTGAAGCGATATTCCATTTCCAAAGCCTGGGCAAAGCTGCAGTCCTGACCCAGCCTGACCAGCATGGCGTCAACAGCCATCATTGATAAAGGGGCATTCTGGCCAAGGGCCTTTCCGATCTGCACATCTAATTCATCTGTCCGGCCGTTCATCTTGGCCGTCAGCCGGTCAGGGTTGAATGCTGTAAACAATGTATCAATATCTGCCTGCCAGCAGGCCAGCTGGCTTTCGCCTGCCTGTTGGGTGAACGCTTCCAGCGCCTCAGGCGTGCCTGTGTCGATAAGCGCGGTCATAGCCTCAGCCCAGCTGTCTTGCGGGATATAAAGGTCAGCAAAGCCAGCCCAAAGAGCGTCAGCAGCTGTCATCCTATAGCCTGTGATGCCCAGAAACTGGCCGGTCAGCCCTGGCGCTCTGGCCAGAAGATAGCTGCCGCCAACATCAGGGACCAGGCCGATAGCACATTCCGGCATCGCCATTTTGGTTGTCTCGCAGACGATCCGGTGACTGCCATGACAGGAAATCCCAACCCCGCCGCCCATCACATAACCTTGCAGGAACGCGATATAAGGTTTGGGGTAATGATTAATCAGGCTGTTCAGCCTATATTCTTCCCGCCAGAAGGCCTGAACGGCATCAAACTCTCCGGCCACACCTTTGTGATAGAGTTTGGCGATATCGCCGCCAGCACAGAACGCCTTTTCGCCCTCTGCATCAATCACCACTTGTGTGACGCTGTCATCGTCTTTCCAGGCCAGCAGCGCGGCTTCAAGCTGTTCACACATATCATGTGTCAGGGCATTCAATGCCTCAGGCCGCCGCAGGGTGACTCGGCCTGTTGTGTTCTCAATTCTGCAGTCTATCTGGCTCATCTGTCCCGCTCCGCCAGAACTGACCGGCTGATAATCACGCGCATAATCTCGTTGGTTCCTTCCAGGATCTGATGCACCCGCAAATCACGGACAATTTTTTCCAGACCATAATCAGCCAGATAGCCGTAACCACCATGAATCTGCAGCGCCTGATTGGCCACATCAAAACAAGTGTCTGTGACAAACTGTTTTGCCATCGCACAGGCCCGGCTGGCATCAGGGGTCCCGTTATCCAGCTTCCAGGCCGCCTGACGCAGGAACACCCGTGCAGCTTCAAGGTGAGTATGCATATCCGCCAGTTTGAACTGAAGGGACTGGAACTGATCAATGGATTTCCCAAAGGCGGTGCGGTCCTTGGAATAGGCAAGGGCCTTGTTATAGGCAGATTGGGCCCCGCCAAGCGCGGCTGCGGCAATGTTCAGACGCCCGCCATCCAGCCCCTTCATAGCATAGGTAAAGCCCTGACCTTCACCACCCAGAAGGTTGGTTGAGGGCACTTCACATTTATCCATAATAACCTGCGCTGTTGGCTGGCCGCGCCAGCCCATTTTTTTCTCTGGTGCACCAAAAGACAGACCCTGTGCCTCACTGTCAACAATCAGCGCAGAGATGCCTTTCGGGCTGTCCTCACCAGTCCGGCACATCACAATATACAGATCAGAATAATTGCCGCCTGAAATAAAGGATTTTGTGCCGGTCACCTGCCAGCCTTCATTGGTCCGCTCTGCTTTTGTTTTTAAGGCTGCCGCATCTGAGCCAGAGCCAGGTTCGGTCAGACAATATGAGCCGATTTTCTGCATGGAACACAGATCAGCCAGATAGCGTTGCCGCAGCTTCTCATCACCAAATGAGGAGACCATCCAGGCCACCATGTTATGAATAGATAAAAAGCTGGAGACACTGGGGCAGGCCATCGCCAGGGCTTCGAAAATCAAGGTGGCGTCCAGACGGCTGAGGCCCGAGCCGCCATGCTCTTCCGGAACATAAATGGCGGCCAGACCCAGTTCAGCTGCCTCGCGCAGGACGTCTTTTGGCATCTGTTCGCTCTGGTCCCAGTCAACCGCATGCGGGGCGATCATCTGATCTGCGAAATCATGCGCCATATCAAATATAGCCTGTTGTTCTTCAGACAGAACAAAGTCCATCGCTGTTTTACTCCTGAACGGTTGGTTTATATCCGGGTCAGTCTAGCATCTGCACCACAGAACACCAGATCATGATCAGCAAGATCAGCCAGGTGTGCGCTGGTCGTCAATAACCTTACCATCATTTGGCAGGCTGTCTTTGGCAACAACCTCTATTGTACCGCGCAGTTTCAGAATATCACGCACCGCCTCTGCATAGGCTTGTTCTGCTTCTGCTGTGCCCTCGATTTGCACCGCCATCTGATCTTGTGATCCATCATGGGTGACGGTGACGCGCACGCGGGCAATCTCATCAAAACGGGCCGCCAGCTGGGCGACCTGTTCAGGGCGAACAAACATACCCTTAACCTTGGTCGCCTGATCTGCCCGGCCGCGCCAGCCAACAATCCGCCGGTTGGTCCGCCCGCAAGAGCTCAGCCCCGGCAGGATTGCAGATAAATCGCCCGTGGCAAAACGGATCATCGGGAAATCCGGGTTCAGCGTGGTGACAACTACTTCTCCGATCTCGCCATCGCGAACAGGATCACCTGTGCCCGGGCGGACAATCTCAACCACCACACCCTCATCCAGAATCAGGCCATCTGTTTCAACCGATTCATAAGCCACATGCCCGACATCGGCCGTGCCATAACATTGTCGGCACAAAATACCGCGCCGGTCATATTCTTCGCGTAAAGCCGGGAACAATGGCCCGCCACTGACGCAAGCCTTGGTCACAGAGGACATATCCAGACCCAGCTCTTCGCCTTTTTCCAAAATCGCTTTCAGATAATCTGGTGTACCGGCATAAGCGGTCACCCCAAGGGCAGCCACGGCTTGCGCCTGTAATTCGGTTTGGCCTGTACCGGCAGGCACAACCGTTGCGCCCACAGATGCGGCCGCGCTTTCAAACATCATCCCTGCAGGGGTGAAATGATAGGAAAAACAGTTCTGTACAATATCGCCTTTGCCAATGCCTATCGGGGCCAGGGCCCGGCCAAAGCGCCACCAGTCTGTTCCTCTCATCCCAATCTCATAAATCGGTCCGGGTGACTGGAATATCTGGTGGGTATCCGCAAAATTATGCGGCACAACTGTTTTCACGGCCAAAGGTTGGCCGGGTTGTTGCAACAGGCTGGATTTACGCAATACAGGCAGGGCCGCCAGAGCCTCACGGCTGGTGATCTTCTCAGCATCAATATCGGCCAGGCTGGTTTGATAATGAGCTGCCTTCGTCTTGGCCAGGGTGATCAGGTGCGGCAAATCACGGGCCAGCGCGGCGTCTCTTTCCTCTTCAGAACGCCGTTCAAGATCATCATAGAAAGCTGTCATCAGCTCAGCCATCTTTTGCGGCGGCGGTAGGAGCGCACATCACGGAAGGATTTCCGCCCTTCATCAGACATGCCCAGATAAAATTCCTTCACATCCGGGTTTTCCCGCAGCTCAGCCGCAGGCCCGTCCATCACCACACGGCCAGATTCCAGAATATAGCCATAATGCGCAAACCGCAGCGCCACATTTGTGTTCTGTTCTGCCAGCAGGAACGACACCCCTTCTTTTTCATTCAGGGCTTTGACAATGCCGAAAATTTCTTCAACCAGCTGTGGGGCAAGACCCATTGACGGCTCATCCAGCAGCACAGTTTCCGGGCGCGACATCAAAGCCCGGCCAATCGCACACATTTGCTGCTCACCACCTGAGGTATAGCCTGCCTGCGATTTACGCCGTTCTTTCAGGCGCGGAAAATAGGTGTAAACCATATCCAGATCGCGGGCGATATCCCCGCGGCTGACAGAACGGGTATAGCTGCCGGTCAACAGGTTTTCTTCGACAGTTAAATGCTCAAAACAATGCCGGCCTTCCATCACCTGAATGACGCCTGATTTCACCAGCGCAGCCGGATTCAGATCAGCAACCGGCTTGCCCCGATATAAAATAGACCCTTTGGTGACTTCCCCGCGCTCAGAATGGAGCAGGTTGGAAATGGCTTTCAGAGTTGTTGTCTTGCCGGCGCCGTTGCCGCCGAGAAGAGCTGTAATGCCGCCTTTCGGCACAGCCAAGGACACCCCTTTCAGGACCAGAATCACGTGGTTGTAAATCACCTCAATGTTATTTACATCCAGCAGTTTTTCTTCTGTTTGCACGGTATCCAGCATCTGCGCCTCTATTATCTGCGACTGAAATTAAGTGAGTAAATAAGAAAAAAGACCCCAGCCCCCGGCATTTACTGCAGGGGGCTGGGGGGATAATCAGTGCTTAGCTGCACCGCTCAGAAATGTTGTTTTCAGCAGCATAAGCAGCTGAATCTTCAGCAATCAGGGCGTTGATCACTTCACCATCTGTTTCGATGAAGTCAGAGATCATTGACCATTTCTTGGCCTTAGCATCCCACTGCTGGATAGCTGCCAGACCTGGGCCGCCATGGTTTTCACAAGACACGCTGAAGCTTGGTGCGAAGTTTGGCAGGCCAAGTGAAGACATGCGGGCTTCATCAATTGAAAACGCTTCCATCGCATCACGCATATCAGCTGGTGAGATATCTGACTTGCCAGACATTTTCTGAGCCAGACGGGCAGCTTCGGTTGCCAGCATCGCCGCATACAGGCCGCGGTTATACAGAACCTGTCCTGAAGATGAACCGTCACCAGCAGCCATGCCCTTGTCATAAACATGCTTTTTCAGGTCTGCATAAATCGGGAAGTTTGCACCTGTGTTATGCATGGCCAGCGACTTATAGCCGTGAGCAGCATCACCAGCAGGCAGAACATCACCTTCAGATCCTGACCACCACACACCAATGAAGTTTTCCATTGGATAGCGGATGTTCGCGGCTTCCTGAATCGCGGTTGGGTTCATCACGCCCCAGCCCCACATGGTCACATAGTCAGGCTTTTCGCGGCGGATTTGCAGCCACTGTGACTTTTGTTCCTGACCAGGGTGGTCAACAGGCAGCAGAGACAGCTTGAAGCCATGCTTCTTTTCCAGCTCCTGCAATGTCCGGATAGGCTCTTTACCATAGGCAGAGTTGTGATAGACAAGCGCAATTTTCTTGCCTTTGATGTTGCCGTTATTCAGAGACAGGATGTGGTTAATCACAGCTGATGCCCCGACCCAGTAATTGGCCGGATAGTTAAACACATGGCTGAAGACCTTACCGTTTGCAGCAGATGTCCGCCCATAGCCCATAGACAGAATCGGAATGCCGTCTGCGGTGGCTTTCGGAATCAGCTGGTAAGTGATGCCTGTTGACATCGGCTGATACACCAGAGAGCCTTCACCTTTGGTATTCTCATAACACTCAACACCTTTTTCAGTGTTGTACTGTGTTTCACATTCAATATAGTTAATCTTTTCACCACCAATGCCGCCATCGCGTTCATTCAGCAGGGTCATGTAATCAGCGTACCCATCAGCGTAAGGAATACCGTTTACAGCGTAAGGACCTGTCCGGTAGGTCAGGTTTGGAAATGTCAGATCAGCAAGGGCCGGGCTGACCATGGTCAGGGCCGCTGCCGCACCGACAACGAGTGATTTGAGCTTCATGTTTTCCTCCGTTTGAACTCAAGTTCTTTTTTTAATTCCAGTATATCGCTGGCCAGCCGTCAAGTAGGAACCGCCCGCCAACTGCCACAGGCCATTAATGTGGAAATGGCCACAGCCTCAGCTTTTCCTTGATAATGCGCCACAACATGGCAAAGCCATGCGGTTCCACAATAAGGAAAAAGACAATCAGCGAGCCCACAATCAGAAATTCAAAGTGAGCCGCAATATCCACTGGCCAGCCCAGAGAGCCAACCATCACATTTTTCAGCACCACCGGCATCAGAACCAGAAAGGCTGCACCCGCCAGAGATCCGAAAATAGAGCCCAGCCCGCCAATGATAATCATGAACAAGACCAGGAAGGATTTCTGGATGCCGAACACCTCGCCGACTTCAACCGCGCCCAGATAAACTGAGAACAGCAACGCCCCGGCGATACCGACATAAAAAGAAGACACCCCGAACGCCGTCAGCTTGGCCATCAGAGGGTTCACCCCGATAATTTCAGCAGCGATGTCCATATCACGGATCGCCATCCATTTACGCCCGAATGATCCCCTGGTCAGATTACGCGCAACAAGGGCCAGCACAGTCAGGAAGGACAGGCAGACCAGATACACAGCCTCAGGTGATGAATTTGGCCCGGAGATAATAATCCCCAGAATGTCTCGTTCTGGTGCGTTAATCTGCCCAGATGCAGAATAGTTATAGAACCAGCCGACCTTGTTAAACAGCCAGACCAGGAAGAACTGGGCCGCCAGTGTCGCCACCGCCAGATAAAAGCCTTTGATCCTTAAGCTGGGCAGGCCGAACAAGATCCCGACCATAGCTGTGACACCGCCTGACAGAAGGATGCAGATGATCAGATTCATCTCAGGAAAACCGGTCATCAGCTTATAACAGGCATAGGCCCCGACCGCCATGAACCCGCCAGACCCCAGCGAAACCTGTCCGCAATAGCCGGTCAGGATGTTGAGCCCGATCGCGGCAATGCCGAAAATCAAAAACGGCAGCAGAATCGCGTTCGCCCAGTAATCATTGATCAGGAACGGTACCACCAGAAAGGCAAACCCCAGAGCCACAAAATAGGCGATCTTGTCAAACCCGATAGGAAAGGTCTGCTGATCCGCAGCATAGGATGTTTTGAATTCACCAACTTCACGATAAAGCATGACTGTCTACACCCTTTCGATAATCTTTTCGCCAAACAGGCCTTGTGGTCTGAACACCAGAAACACCAGAGCCAGCATATAAGCGAACCAGTTTTCGGTGGCCCCGCCCAGCAAAGGCGCGCCAATCAGAAATTCAAACATTTTCTCGCCAACGCCGATAATCAGCCCGCCGATAATCGCCCCGGGAATAGAGGTGAACCCGCCCAGCATCAGCACCGGCAGAGCTTTCAGCGCGATCAGGGATAAGGAGAACTGAACCCCTGATTTTGACCCCCACATAATCCCGGCAACAAGGGCCACGAAACCGGCAATGCCCCAGACAATCACCCAGATGCCGCGCAATGAAATGCCGACAGACAGGGCCGCCTGATGGTCATCTGCCACCGCGCGCAGGGCGCGGCCTGTTTTGGTGTATTGGGAAAACACCACCAGCGATATCACCAAAACAGCCGCGATCACAGTGGCATAAATATCCAGCGTGTCGAGATAAAATCCGTAGAACTCCTCACCGCCCAGAAAGGCTGTATTTTCTTCAATCCAGAAATTGCCGCCTTGCGGAATGCCGATATCCAGCTTTTTGACGTTTGACCCCCACATCAAATCACCAAACCCTTCCATGAAATAGGCAAGGCCGATGGTCGCCATAAACAGAATAATCGGTTCCTGATTCACCAGATGTTTTAAGATCAGCTTTTCGACCAGGAAGGCGAACAGCAACATCACCCCCAAAGCAAACAAAATCGCGAAGAACGCCGGCAGGGTCCAGCCGAAATGATGCACTTCGGTACCGAATACGGCGTTAATCAGATGAGCAAAGGGGATCTGACCTTCCTGAAACCCGACCAGGGTCATCGCCGCAAACAAAGCCATGATGCCTTGTGCGTAATTGAAAATACCTGAGGCCTTGAAGATCAGAACGAAACCCAGCGCAACCAGAGAATACATCACCCCGGCCATCAGCCCGTTCAGAAACACTTCAACGCCATAATAAAAATCTGCTGGCATGATCTTCCTCTCTGCTAAGACCGTTTTGTCTGCACTGTGATATTAATCATGTGACACCCCCAGATAGGCATCAATGACCGCCTGATTGCTGCGCACCTCATCAGGTGTGCCATCACCGATCTTCTTGCCGTAATCCATCACCACAACACGGTCGGCCAGATCCATCACCACGCTCATATCATGTTCGATCAGCGCGATAGTGGTGCCGAATTCCTCATTCACATCCAGAATGAAGCGGGACATATCCTCTTTTTCTTCAACATTCATGCCGGCCATCGGTTCATCCAGCAGCAGCAAAGAGGGCTCTGCAGCCAAGGCGCGGCCCAGCTCAACCCGCTTTTGCAGGCCGTAAGGCAGGCGGCCAACAGGCACTTTGCGGATGCTCTGGATTTCCAGGAAATCGATGATCCGCTCAACAAAGGCGCGATTCTCAACTTCTTCTTTTTGCGCACGCCCCCACCATAAGGCTTGCGAGAGCATACCTGTTTTCATATGGGTGAGGCGGCCTGTCATGATATTGTCCAGAGTGGACATCCCCTTGAACAGCGCAATGTTCTGGAATGTCCGGGCAATTCCCTGATGGGCGATCTCATAAGGCTTCAGCGGTTTGCGTTCTGCCCCTTTATAGAGCACCTTGCCTTCCTGCGGGTGGTAAAACCCGTTGATGACATTCAGCATAGATGATTTGCCTGCACCGTTTGGCCCGATAATCGCCCGTATTTCCCCTTCCCGGATATCAAAGGAAATATCTTCAATGGCGGTCACGCCGCCAAAGCGAAGGGTGATATTCTGCATTTCCATGACCGCGCTGCCAATGGTGCGGCCATCTGCGGTCACATAGCTGTCTGTCGCGGATGTCTGGCTCATGCGGCACTCTCCTGATCTGAGACAACAACAGCATCGTCTATTCTCAGCGTGGCTGAAATTGATCCTGTGCTGCCATCTTCATAGGTCACTTCTGTTTTTGTGAATATCTCTGACTTGCCGCCATACAGCGCGTCTATCAGCTCTTTAAATTTATCCTGGATGACGCGGCGGCGGACTTTGCGGGTCCGGGTCAGCTCGCCATCATCTGCATCCAGCTCTTTATGCAGAACAAGGAATCTGTGGATCTGGCAGCCAGACAGCATCTCATCTGCGGCAACATCCCGGTTCACCTCATTGATGTGCGCCTGGATCATCTCATAAACATCCGGATTGCCCGCCAGTTCCTGATAAGAAGAATAGGCAATGTTATTCCGCTCTGCCCAGTTGCCAACCGCCTGCAGGTCAATATTGATAAAGGCTGTGCACATGTCGCGGTCAGCCCCGAACACCACAGCTTCTAAAATGCTGGGGTAGAATTTCAGCTTGTTTTCCACATATTTCGGGGCAAACAGGCGGCCATCTTTCATCTTGCCGACATCCTTGGCCCTGTCGATGATGCGCAGATGGCCGGTGTCTTTTTCGATGAACCCTGCATCACCTGTGGCCACCCAGCCTTCTTTATCTTTGGTGTCTTTTGTGCTTTTGGGATTTTTGTAATATTCAACAAAGGTTCCCGGAGACCGGTAGAACACCTCACCATCATCCGAAATTCTGATTTCAACACCGGGCGAGGGCACGCCAACAGTATCTGCACGTACCTGGCCATCTGGTTGCTGGGTGATAAACACGCTGGCTTCTGTCTGGCCGTAAAGCTGTTTTAAATTGATTCCCAATGCGCGATAGAAGCTGAAAATCTCAGGCCCGATCGCCTCACCGGCGGTATAGCCGACCCGCACTTTGCTGAGGCCAAGGGTGTTCAATAACGGCCCGTAAACCAAAAACCGGCCAAGTCCGTATTTCAGCCTGTCAAAGCTGCTGACAGGCTGGCCATCCAGCAAAGCACCACCGACCTTCTGGGCATGATCCATGAAATGGCGGAACAAGGCCTGTTTCAGTTTACCGGCATCTTCCATCCGGATCATGACATTGGTCAGCACGCCTTCAAAATAACGCGGCGGGGCAAAGAAATAACTTGGCCCGATTTCGCGCAAATCGTGCTGCATTGTCTCTGTGCTTTCCGGACAGCACACACAAAAACCGGTCCACATCGCCTGACCCATAGAGAAGATAAAATCGCCAACCCAGGCCATCGGCAGATAGGCCAGCACAGAATCATTCACGCTCAGCTGGTCAAAATCTGAAGACGCTTCTGCTGTCTTGATAATATTGTCGTTTGACAGCACCACACCTTTTGGCTGGCCGGTTGTGCCAGAGGTGTACAGCATTGCACAGGTGTCGTCTCCGGTCTGACTTGCCTCACGTTTGGCCAGTTCTTTTTTCTGCTTATCACTGGCTTCGCTGCCTGTTTTCTGCACCCCGCGATAATCATGCAGACGGGTGCGGTCATATTTGCGCATGCCGCCATCATCCAGATAGATGATCGCCTTCAGTTCTGGCAGGCGGTCCTGAATGTCGAGGATTTTATCAACCTGTTCCTGATCTTCTGCAAAAATAAACCGGGCTGAACAATGGGCCAGAACATAAGCGATCTCATCAGCAACCGAATCCTGATAGACAGGTACAGGCACCGCACCATTTGTCTGTGCGGCCATCATCGCCCAATAAAAATAAGGCCGGTTACGCCCCAATAGTGCCACATGATCACCAGGGGCCAGGCCTAGATCCAGCAGACCCAAGGCCAGCTTGTTGACCTCAGAAGCTGCTTCAGCCCAGCTCCAGCTTTGCCAGATGCCAAATTCCTTTTCCCGGTAGGCAGGCTTGTCAGCGTAATGTTTTGCATTATGCGCCAGCAGACGCGGCACAGTATCGCGTCCGGCTGCGCTGGTCTCAGCTGCGGCCAAGGTATCCTCCCTGAATTTTTGATGCGGCTGGTTGACCGGCCGTCATGTTTTGTCTTGAGTGTACAAAACAACAAACAGCTTGCAAGATGATAAATTATTTTTTTCAATTAAGATGTTTGATCGCACGCAGCCACCGCTCATTGAGCTGTTTCAGCTGGACCGGATCAAACTGATCAGCGACACGCCAATACCGGCCATCTTCAACAAAATAGCCAAGGTTCTGTTCTGTATGCAGACAGTTTGCGACGGTTGTCTCGTCAATATCTGCCGGGCTGGCTGGCAGATGCACCTGTTCTGCCCGCCGACGCGGAAAGGTCAGACGTGAGGGGTCAGCAGACAGATTAAATACCGCGCAATTTTGCTGCCTCGCCAGACAATAAAACCGTGCTGAGCTTCCTTCAAGAGAGGTGAGAGAGATATCAGCGCGCAGCGGATCAGGCTGGCCTGTACCATAAAAATGGGTTGGTCCGGTCTTCGGATAGTTCATGTCACAGCCGATAAAATAAATCTGGTCAGGGGTGTATTCATGCAACACCCAGTAAGCCGCGGTAAAGGCCATCGTGCCCCCAGCATAAACAAACCCGCCATAGTGATTCTGGGTCGGGACAAATGCGGTCTCATCAATCAGCCTTTGTCCTGGCCTCAGGCCGGGCGGCAGGCGTGAGTCGGGAAAATCATGCGGGTAAATCAGGTCATGCCACTGGTCAGTCACCTGCCAGGCATTGTTGATCACAACAATATGGTCGAACACGGACAAGGTCCAGCCGCGCGCCTCTACAGCGTTCGGGCCAGAACCGATGATAAGCACGCGCTTAGCAGGAGAAGAAGCTGAGTCGGAAGACATGGGGCGCAGAAAAGACACACATTACATAAACCATCTTGTAAAGCCTATCATGCAGGTGAGGACCAGAAAAGGGGGCTTGCCATCTGCTTGTTCGTTTGATTTTGTGAGCGCATTAGCTTTGTTTTGAAATCTTTCAGCTCTGGGACCGGTTTATGCTCACCTCTTTATATGCATCGCTGTTATGTTTATTTTTCATTTTTTTGTCAGTACGTGTGATCGCTTTGCGCGGCAATCCGGTCTTTGCTGTTCTCAGCTTTGGGAAAGACAGACCAGATACGCTCGACCGGGCCATTCGCGCGCATGGTAATTTTGCTGAATATACCCCTTTGTTTCTTATCTTATTATATCTGGCGGAACGCTCAGATATGGCGTCTTCAGGGATACATGCCTATGCCGCCAGCTTCTTTGCTGGGCGGTTGATGCATGGGATCTGCTTTGCCCTGCTGAAGCGGAATTTGTTTCTCCGGGTTGGAGGAACTGTGTTGACCCTGTTTCCACTTCTGGGTCTGGCCAGTTGGCATCTGCGGTCCCTCTGGCTTGCCTAGTGTTGGCGAGAGCAAAAAAACAGATGTCAGTTGGTTCTGAAGCGGGTGTCAGGCCACCTGTTGGTCAAGAGGCAGAGACGGGCAGGCGGCACTGGCCTTACAGTCAGCAAAGCTCAGATGCGTGCAGATATCGGTATCCAGGCTGACACAAGCATATTCGCCCGGATAGAGCAGACACTGAAGTCCTGCATTCAGCGCCGCCTGCTGATTGGCCGGCGTATCCTCAATAGCAAGGCAGCTCTGCGTGGTCGCTGACAGCGTCTGCAGGGCATGCAGATAGACCTCAGGATGGGGTTTTTCCGCATTCACATCCGTTTTGTCTGTAAGCACCGCGAATCGGCTGAAATCAATATCTGTTCTCAAAGCTGTTTTTATCAGCTGCAGTGTTTGCGGTGTTGTTGTGGTGATGAAGCCGAGGCGGACACCAGCCTGGTGACAATCTTCAATAAGCTGAACAATACCCGGGCGCGGCGTCAGCCCAGAGGCAACCAGATCAGCAAATATATCCTGTTTGCGGTTATGGACCCGGCGTGCGGTATCTGTATCCAGCCCGGCCGAGATCAGCCGCGCATAACCGCCAGGGCGGGTCAGATGCTGGCAATAGGTGGCGATATTCCAGTGCAGACCTGTACCGAAATCACTCAAAGCCTGATTTAACGCTTGTCTCTGCAGCTCAGATGTTTCTGTCAGTACCCCGATAGACCCGAAAAGCAAATTATCCATAACAGCGTCCTCTTTCTTGCATCACATCATCACAACATGGCGGTTCTGCCTGCTTATACGGACAGCCCGCACAAAGTGATGACTTCTTCTGAGGAGATGTTGCCTTGCCGGGATTCCCCACAAATGTTGAGGTCTAGAGCCATAAAAAAACCTTATCAGGAGCCGCACAAAGCCTGTAGGCGCGGCCCTTGATAAGGTCAGATATGTTTTTTGCTGGAGGCTGTCTGGCCTGTTGGCGTGTTATTCAGCCTTTAGGTTTACAGCAGAGGTCTTGCCGTTTTTGCCTGTTTCCAGCTCATATGAAACCTGCTGGCCTTCATTCAAGCCGTCCATACCTGCTGCCTGAACAGCTGAGATATGAACAAACACATCATTGCCTTGTTCATCAGGTTCAATGAAGCCGTAACCTTTTGTTGCGTTGAACCATTTTACTTTGCCTGAGCTCATGTCGATTCCTTTTGGTCTTGTGTTTAGGATAGCGTCAAATCCAAAAAGAAATTCCGGCCGTCCAGCCTGTTCCTTAACAGGTTGTCTTTGGTAATAAAGCATTCTGAGGCAGTGTCTATAAAAATATTCTGCTGGCCGCTGTCACATAGAGAGGACTTGCCCGCAAAGGCTGATCAAAACTACAGGCCATTCTTGGCCCCGCATCCCGCTTCTGTCTGTCCGGCCGCGGGCTGTTTTTTTCTTGCCTCAGTCTGCCCTTGCAGTTGCCCAAAAACTTTAGCAGAATTGATAAGGGGGAAATGCGGTCCACTTATCAAACAGGAGCGGACTTTTGACTGACATTATCCGTGAAAAATTTGAAAAGGCGCAGATCAGGGTGACACCTCAGCGTGCTTTGATTGTCGAAACTATAATGGAATCGTCTGATCACCCGGACGCGGATTTGATTTACCGGCGGGCTATCCAAAAGGACAGCTCGGTCTCCGTTGCGACAACCTATCGGACGCTGAATTTGCTGGAAGAGGCGGGAATCCTTCGCAAGCTCAATATGCAGGACGGGAAAGTGCGGTATGAAATTGAGCGGGAAGATCATAACCATCTGGTTGATGTTGAAAATGAACGGATCCACGAATTTAAAGATGAGCGGTTAGGCGCGCTAATGCGCGAAATCGTCGGAAACATGGGCTATGATGTTGAGAGCTTCCGTGTTGAGGTGGTTGGCAAAAAGCGCGGCAATACAGAGTGCGGCTGTATCCAGATCAAAGTATATTAACCTTGCTTCTTTATCCCAGCTCGCGCGAGGCTGTGAAAGGGCTGTCGCCAGCGCGCCAAGACCGAAAAATTTTGATCAGCATAAATGGCCTTTGCAACCTCTTGCAGGCCCGTTTTGTCTCCAGCGCATTGCCTGGCTGACATTAGTCATCGGCACAATCACAGTATCTGCATTAGCCACAAGCATGAGCAGCTCTGATAACTCTTTTTTCACCCCCCATTGAAACAGTGAGCCGGGCCAAAATATTCCACGATTTAAAAAGAGGACCAAACAGGTCCTTTTTTTATTGACTATGATAATCGTTCTCAATTACACGTCATAGGCTTAGTGATAATCATTCTCAATATTGCCTGACCGAGGGAAGATTTCCGATTAAATATGCAAAGTTAGCGGCATTTGCCGCAACAGGCGCGCTCTGCGCCGGAACTGCTTTACATCAAACACAGTAACCAAACAGGAAAAGGAAACCAGTCAATGTTAAGAACGATATGTGGAATAGTGCTTATGTCTGTGATCAGCAGCGGGGCGGCATGGGCAGATAGTCTTGGCATCTATACCCATCGTCAGCCATTTTTGCTGGAACCGATCCTTGAGGCCTATACCAAGAAAACAGGGGTGACGTTTCAGACCGTCTATGCCCCGAAGGGCCTGGCCGCCCGTCTGCAGGCAGAAGGAAACCGCACCAAAGCTGATCTGGTTCTGACTGTGGATATCAGCCGGATTAAGGAATTGGCGGATACCGGCCTGCTGGCCCCACTGGCGTCTGATACCCTGAATCAGCATGTACCGGCTTACTTACGTGATTTTGAAGATAGATGGACAGCTCTGTCTTTGCGGGCCCGGATTATCGCGGTATCAAA
>CALKIF010000007.1:0-69116 GCA_937988715.1 uncultured Alphaproteobacteria bacterium
GTATCAGAGCTACCAACTTGACGGAAAACCTACTGTAAACTACCCTATACTTCCTAAGAACCACACTGGGGGTGTAGGGGTCGTGGGTTCGAATCCCGCCACTCCGACCATTAATTTCTGTCATGAATACAGGACTTTGCCCTGTCTAAGATGAACTTGAAAGATCGTTCTGGGCAAACAACCAGTCATGAATGTTGGATGAGTTACTGATCAGACCGGTTCTGGGGTGATAGCCGCGGTCAAAGTCTGAAAAAGTATCGAGCATGATTTCCAGCTCAGGGCTTTTCTCAGATAAAGAGGAAAGCTCTTTTAATCGTCTGAAAATCGATATTTTATCAAAATTAGCTATAGCTGGATTTGAGTTCGAAAGACGGACATTAAGGGCAAGACTTTCCAGATTTAAAGGCCAGGATTCAACCGTTTCCATCAGGTTTTGCTCCCAGGGAAGCTGCATAACAAGTCTGAGGTTTCCTTTGAAGTCTAAGGGTGAGAACCAATTGACGACGTCCTGCAGCTCATTTTTCAGGTAACCACAGCTGACCGTATGGGCAAATGGTTGGGTCGGATCCAGAAGACTTGCTGAAGTGGTAATTTTACTGATCCAGGTTTCTGTTATGGATGAAACAATCTTCAGCTTATCTAGGTCCAGCTCGTGATGTGCATGGGTTACGATTTCAATTCCTGCGAGAAGGTTTTTGTGTTTTTCAATACTGTTCACCTGCGCGCTGTCTGGTATGCCTACACAGAAAATCACGAAGTTTATGCCAACGGCATGGAAGTCTTGCATCCGCTTTCTGATTACAGGGTCCAGCAGGTCACTTAAAGGAATACGAACCTTTGTTATACCGAGCTGCATAAGCCTTAAGAGCAGATAGTCATTTCTGACAATTTTCCTGCTGAACTCTTCCATAGGCCCGTTATAGGGAAGGGGCCGGGCCAGGGCCCAGTCATGACGCAGATGTGGTATCAGAAAGCCTAGATTAAGCGCGGCAACGGGTGGTTTGATTGGCTGTTGATCAGCTGTTTTCCGGATATTCCCATTGGTTTGAATGAACTGAATGTTATGACTGTCCTGGCCTACCGTTACAATTGAGACGCCATATTTCCCTTTATCGTCCCGGCCAAATTCATCTTCAACCTGTCCAGGGAATAGGGCTGAATAGTCTTGTCTTGTAAAACTGGTCGCCGGATGACAATAAAGTTTGGTCTTGCCCAACCTGTTGAAGAAAAAATGGTGAACATGGCCGGAAAAAACAGCTTCAATATTATATTTTTTTGCAAGTCCTAACAGCCATTGTCGGCCAGGTTCAGCGTAATTGTCATAATGACTGTCTTCACTGGGGTCATTTATAAATGGCGGGTAATGCGAAAACAGAAAAATCCTGCTGTTTTTTACTTTCGCAAGCGTCGTTTCCAACCATTCCTTTTGTGAATGCTCTTCTTTTACATTATTCACAAGTGAAGAATTCATAACGATGAATTGTATATCGTTGAATTCAAATGAATAATAATCCTCACCAAAACTCTCTTTATAGCCAGTTAAGCTGTCTTTATCAGCCGGACCGGCAGGAGAAACAAGAGAGGGTTTGTCACCAATATCATGGTTCCCTGGCACAAACTTCATATTGGGCATCAGAGGCGAAAATATTTTCTTCGCCTCTTTAGCGGCGAGAGAATAGGCGGCCATATGGGGCAGAGGGTGCACCATATCTCCTAAATGAATAACGAAATCCGGGTTCTGATCTGCGAGGAGCTGAACCGCATATCGCGCTCTGTCATTTGCCTTTTTGTTTACCGGATAGGGTGAGGATTGGTCGCCCTCTGGTGAGCGGATATGAGTGTCGGTGATTATACCAAATTTGAATGTTTTGAAGATTTTTTTCATTAAACCTATGCCTCAACCGGAGCATGAAGGACCGTTTCTTTTGTGATTACGCCTCCTCTGTCACCGATTTCGATTGAGCCATATCTTTGTGAAAAAACAGGAGGAAGAGGGCGGTCATCTGGCACAGACAACCACAGCCTCAGCAGATGCCTTCGCCTGTCTTGGTCTGGCCAGTCGATAAATGCTGTCCTGTCATGAAGCATGGTATGATTATACACAAACTGCATATCACCAGGTTTTAGTCTCATACGAAGGTTGACCTCTGGTTCATTGACAATTGTATCTAATAGATCCAGCGCTTCAATCTGCTCATCAGAAAGTTTTGGCGCGTCTTCAAACCGTTTCGCAGAATCAATATAATTTCTTTGGTAAATACAGGTCAGAAACCCTTCAAACCTGTTATAGACAGGAATGGTGAAATAGGGCTTTTCGCCTTCCGGGACTTCTCCTCGTCTGTCCGTCGCTATCGGGTCAAACAGAACCGCCAGCAGGTCAGGCCGTCTGTCTAACAGCTCATTATAGGCTGTCATGCTGGAGGCAAGCATCGAGTCGCCCCCTTCCTTTGCCTCATTGATACATAACAAGCCAACCACATCACTTGAATCTGTGTGAAAGGTTTGTCTCTCTGTTGTCTGATAAATTCTTACCTTTGGGTCTTTGATGTCAGCACCTGTGTCCCGCACATGCCCCAGCAAATGCCCCGCAGCGTTCTGAGACCTCGCTTTGCCTATATAACTTCCAATTCCGCAGAAGATTTGTGCTCTGTCAAGCGGCGTACAGTCGTCAATTGGCAGGCCTGATATCAATTGGAAACCCATACCATGCTTCAGGGTATCTGCAAGTGCATCCAAAAATGGACTTAATTTAGAAAGCCTGAAACTCTCTGGTGATATTTTGCCTATAGGTATGCCGCTGTCTTTAAATTTTCGGCTGGCATCGAATAATTCACCGATTTCCGCGTCATTTAAAACATAGGTCCAGGTCTCTGGCTGTCTCTGCAGTTCTGCACCATACCAGGCAGCAGGCGTATTGACTTTTTCCAAACTTAATTGGGCATTCATACTTTGATTTCCTAATTGCTGAATGTGATGCCCCTGCGGACAATAATGAAAACGGCCAGTGCGGTAAGGGCCCAAAACAACCAACAAATCGGGCTGGAGAAAAACACCATCAAATCCCCTCTGGACAGAAGAAGTGACTGACGGAAGTTATCCTCAAGAAGAGGGCCTAAAATAAACGCAATCAAAAAGGGGGCTGCCGGAATTTTCAGTTTCAGCATGAGGAACCCAACAAGCCCCATCAAGAACATCACCCCAACATCGAATATATTGTTGTTCACCGCGTAGGAGCCAAAAACACATAAGACAAGCACGATCGGGAAAAGTACCCGGTGAGGAATGTCAGCAATTTTGCTGATAATCCGGATAGAGGCTTTGCCAATCAGAAACAGAAAAATTGAGCTCAGCATAATGCCGATAAACAAAGCATAAATGAGAGATAGATTATCTTGAAACAACAGAGGACCAGGGCGAAGGCCATGGATCATAAAGGCCCCCAGAATGATTGCTGTGATGATGTCGCCGGGTATGCCTAGGGCAAGGAGTGGAATTAGCGTCGCACCAGCAACACCGTTATTTCCGCTTTCTGCAGCCGCTACGCCTTCCAATGAACCTTTGCCAAATTCATCCGGATTTTTTGCATTTCTCTTTGCTTCAGAATAGCTTAAGAACGCTGAAGGCGCGCCGCCAATTCCCGGAATGGCACCTAAAATAACACCTATAAAACTTCCGCGAATGATGGATTTCAGACATTTCTTAAGATCTTCAAAGGTGGCCCCTGTTCCGGCCAAGGGGTTATGCTCACGCTTTGGCTCCAATCGGCCGAAATAGGCTATGATTTCGGGAAGGGCAAACAGACCAATAAGAACAGGTATAAAATTCAACCCGCTCATCAATTGCACCTCGCCAAACACAAATCTGTTTGTGCCATAGATTAAATCCAAGCCAATGGTGGCGAGGATCAGGCCAAACATAGCCGAGCCCAGCCCTTTCAGAAGTTGATCCCCAGACACGCCGGCTATAATGGTCAGAGAGAACAAAATAAGCGTGAACACTTCTGGAGAGCCAAAGGCCAGAGCCAGGCTTGCTAATATTCCTGCAAATAAGATGAGGGAGATATTCGAGAAGAAGTCAGCAATACAAGAGGAATATAAAGCGATGTCTAATGCTCTTCTGGCTTCTCCTCTCTTGGCCAGAGGGTAGCCGTCAAGAACCGTGCAAGAGGCGGCCGGGGTTCCTGGTGCATTGATGAGAATTGCGGTTATTGAGCCGCCATAGATGCCCCCTTTGTAAACGCCTAATAAGAGTAAAATTCCACTTACGGGAGGCAGCGTAAATGTGAACGGCAGTGTGAGAGCGACGGCCATAGGTGTCGTCATGCCGGGAACGGCCCCCACAAAAGTGCCGATCAGAACACCAAAACCCAGAAGAAGAACATTTTGCCAAGTCGCAAAAATCAAAAATGCTTGCTGTAATACATCTAACATGGCTCAGAGCCCCTGGAATAGAAACGCCGTGATACCCAGAGGAATAGGTATGCCTGCAATTTTATAGAAGAAAAGATAGAGAATGATCGGGATAATCAGGGCATTGGCAATAATGATGAGAGGTCTTCTTTCTCCAGCAAGGGTTAACGCAACCATCAAAGCTACGCTGCTGCTGAGAATAAAGCCTGCCCATTCAAGTGAAGCCGCGAAAACCGCCAATAGGAAAATGAATTTCGAAAGTCGTTTAAACGCCTGAGGATGGATATTCGGCTCTGGTTGTGCGGCCGTCTCCCGCCTTGAGCGAATGACGATGACAGAACCTAAAAGAAGTAAGATTGTTGAGACGATGTAGGGGTAATAGCTGGGGGCTAAAGCGGCGAACCTTACTTTCTTGGGGGCATCTATGCCTATCGGGATTAATACAGTTATTAGTGTTAACGACACTAACACCATCAAAATGCCTGACCAGAAATTTATCCTCATGCTTCCCCTCCTAACCAAACCTTGCAAGGACCTCATTGTCATGTCAATCTCTAAGCAAAGGTCGCAGGTCTACAAAAAAACGACAAAAACAGGACAAAAGACCGACAACTGAGGAGGAACTTATGAAAAAGATGTTAAATTACCTGGTTGCATCAATTGCTGGCTTATCAGCATTTTTGCTTCCTAACCTTGCCTTGGCTGAGTATCCAGACAGGCCGATTACGATTGTTGTTCCCTATGGTCCGGGCGGCGCAGCTGACCTGTCAGCACGATTGATCGCTGGTTCTGCGCCTGCATATTTGGGCCAGCCTGTTCTTGCCGTGAACAAAACCGGGGCCGCAGGTGTGGTCGGATCAAACTTTGTGGTAAACGCCCCAGCAGATGGATATACGCTTCTGTCTGCCCGCGTGGGAAGCCAGATGGGCGTACCAGCTATGAATAAGACCATTCCCTACAACTGGGACGATTTTACCATGCTTGGATTGATCGAAAGAAACCCATTCGTTCTGGTTGTAAGCCCGGCAAGTGGAATAAAGTCATTCGCTGACTTTGAGAAAAAAATCAAAGCAGGGGAAGAAATGTCCTACAGCACAGCAGGTGTCGGAACGCTGTTGCATACTGGCGTGGCGGTGATGGCAAATGCTATGGGTGCTGATTTTGATAAGCTTATCCACGTGCCCTATAAAGGCGGGGGGAAGGCTCGTGCGGCTGTTGTTGCTGGCCAGGTTGATTTTTCTTTCCAGAACCTCTCAGCAGCAGCAGGGGCGATTGAAGCAGGCCAGCTTATCGCGCTCGTTGTCAGCACGCCAGACAGACAAAAGATTATCGCTGATGTGCCAACCGCAGCTGAGGTCGGCCACCCCAGCATTGAAATGGTGATCGGTTGGTCTGCGATCTATGGCCCTCCAGGACTGCCTGATGATGTGGTAGCGAAGTGGGTTGATACGCTTGAGAAATTGAAAAAAGACCGTGGCTGGAACAAGATGACCAAAAGCTTAGGTAATATTGTTGATATCCGGTCTCCGGCAGATACGCGCTCATATGTAGAGGCGCAGTACAATGCCTATGATGAAGCCTTGATGAAGTTAGGCATGCGGATTGAATAAATCACTTTGGAGACGGTGTTCAGCCGTCTCCAACTTATTTCATTTAACGATCTGAAACCAAAGCGCAAACCCCCAAAAAAGTGAAACACTCACCATGAAGCCAAATTTTTTGATCATCATGGCTGACCAGCTGGCCGCCCCAGCCTTGTCAATCTATGGCGATAAAATCGTCAAGGCACCCAATATAGATACCCTCGCTGCCAACGGCGTGGTCTTCGAAAATGCTTATTGCAATCTGCCTATGTGTGGCCCTTCACGGGCCTCTATGCATGCGGGCAAGTTACCTTTCTCTATCGGCATGTATGACAATGCGTCTGAGTTTAAGGCCTCTATTCCTACCTTTGCCCATTATTTGAGGGATTTAGGCTACCAGGTTGAATTATCAGGTAAAATGCATTTTGTTGGCCCAGACCAAATGCATGGTTATCACAAGCGGCACACAACTGAAATTTATCCGGCTAATTTTGCCTGGACGGTTGATTGGTCGAAGGGACGAGAGTTCAGGCCAACAAATTTAACCATGGCGCCTGTCATTGAGAGCGGATCATGCATCAGAACACTTCAGATGGATTATGATGACGAGGTTGCGTATCACGGTGTTCAGGCGATTTATGATTTAGCGCGTCATCATAAAGAAGACCCTTGGTGTCTGACAGTTTCATTTACTCATCCTCACTCTCCGTTCGTGATAGCCGAAGAGTATTGGGATCTTTATGACCATAGTGAAATTCCCTTGCCCACTACGCCGCCAATGTCGCTTGAGGATATGGATCATCTCAGCCGAAATTTGCATTTTTGCCAGGCCCGGCATGAATTTACGGTGACTGACGAGCACCGCTTGAATGCGAAACATGCCTATTATGGGATGATTTCTTACATTGACGAGAAAATCGGGAATTTAGTCACAGCCCTTGAGCGCGCAAACCTAAGTGAAAATACGATTATTATTTTTACCGCTGACCATGGCGAGATGATGGGTGAGCGGGGTATGTGGTATAAGCAGCATTTCTTTGAATGGGCGTCTCGTATACCGCTGATCATTCATGCCCCTGATAAGTTTAAAGCCGGCAGAATTCCACAGAACTGCTCATTGGTAGATATCATGCCGACTCTTCTTGAGCTGGCAAATGAAGCACCGTTTGATGAGCTGGTGGACACGTCCGATGGTCAATCTTTAGTTCCGGCATTATTCGGCAAACCAGAAGAGTTGAGCGATATCGCCTATTCTGAATTTGCAGCAGATGGCTCAACCGGCCCGTCCAGAATGGTAAAGCACAAAAACTATAAATATATGGATTTAGAAGGTGTGGATGAATTACTGTTTGATGTGGTCAAAGATCCAGATGAGCAGGACAATCTGATAGGCAACCCTTTGTTCTCTGATTTGGCGGATCAGATGCGAAAGCTCTGTAAATCGAATTGGGATATGGAGGATATGCGCGGCAAAATCGCGAATGATCAGAAAAGACGATTGAAAGTGCATCACTCAACAAAAGGGGATCCAACCTATGTCAATATTGTCAGATCGGATGATGCTGAGCGATATATAAGAAATGCCGGGGCCGCAGACACGAAAGCAAAAGCAAGATTACCTTATGTTGCTCCGGCAAGACCAAAATAATAACGCAAATGCGCTCAAAGGCCCTTCAGCAACGCACCAGGACAAAACCACAGAGCAGGCTAGGTTGATGCGGGCTGTCGTCAGGCCTGTTTCTGTGCGGTTAATTTTGATATAGTCCAGGCAACAAACTTCACCCCAAAGCCGTTCAGGACCTCTATGGATACGCCACAGCTGAACCAAACTGCCTTTCGTTCGATTGATCATGCCCAACTGAGCAATGATGAGACGTCACCGCTGAAGATTGCGCTTCTGTATGGCTCATTGCGTGACCGGTCCTATAGCCGGCTTTTGGTTGAAGAAGCGGCCCGTATATTGGAAGGTTTCGGAGCTGAATGCCGGATTTTCAACCCGTCAGGCCTGCCTCTGCCTGATGACGGCGTGGATGCAAGCCATCCGAAAGTGGCTGAATTGAGAGAGTTGATCAGCTGGTCAGAAGGCATGGTGTGGTGTTCACCAGAACGGCATGGTTCAATGACAGGGATTATGAAGGCGCAGATTGACTGGATTCCGCTTTCCCTTGGGGCAGTCAGGCCAACACAAGGCAAAACCCTTGCGGTGATGCAGGTTTCCGGTGGTTCGCAGAGTTTCAACACAGTGAATCAATTACGGGTGCTGGGGCGCTGGATGCGCTGTCTGACCATTCCAAACCAGTCCTCAGTTCCCAAAGCGTTTCAGCAATTTGATGATGACGGGCGTATGCTGCCCTCATCTTTTTATAACCGTGTGGTTGATGTGATGGAAGAATTGGCCAAATTCACCTATCTCACAAGGGGGCGGCTGGCCTATCTTGTGGACAGATATAGCGAGCGGGCAGAGACAGCAGAACAGCAAAGCACACGTGTCCGCAGCACGTCATCAGATTAATCAGAAAATGGGCGTTTACAGATGCAAAGGGCAAAGCCATGAACTGGAATAAGCTTGGCACCAATCTTGTCGCAGCACTATTTCCGGCAGCAGGGCTATATTTCTGTTGGTGGCTGTTAGGCGAAACAGGAGAGATTGTTGCTGGCCTTGTCTTTGTCATTCTCTGCGTGAATTATTTCTGGATCATGCGCAAACTAAAGCGGTCCGAGGACTAAGTAACCCTTGTTATTTTTGTTCAGTTTTAGCGTGTGGAGCCGCATCTGGTGCTGCATGAAACGCATCGCGCTGTAAACATATAAACACTTTTTCTGCTGGCTTCTGCAGACTAGCCTTTCCCTCAATCAGGATTCTGAGATGTTGAAGGATAGTTGTGCAGACCGTATTTATTACTGATCTTGACGGAACGTTACTAGGGCATGAGGAGTTTGATATCATGCCCAGCAAGCCTGTATTGGACAAGCTGATTAGGGGCGGGATCGACATTATCCTGGCGTCAAGCAAAACAAAAGCTGAGATTGAGACTCTTTGTGATGATTTAGGGTATCAGCTGCCGTTTATTTATGAAAATGGGGCAGGTACCGCCCATTTTGACAAAATTCATAAGGCGGGGGCTGGCAGCCTGGTCAGGCCTGCTGACAGGGGCATTCCTATCTCTGACATCCAGGCGAGGTGGTTACAGCTGATCCCTTCTGAGATGCGGCAATATTGCCGCTTTCTGGACGAGATGGACAGGGGCGCACAAAAAACCCTTCTAGGTTTGAGAGGGGCAGATCTGGATCGTGCCCTCAGGCGGTCATATTCTTGTCTGTTTGTGTTTACGGGCAGTCTGACTGACTTCACCGCGCTACAGGCTCAGGCAAAGCAGGCAGGGCTGTCTGTGCAGAGAGGAGGGCGGGTGTGCACCTTGTCCGGGCATCATAACAAGGCTGTCTATCTGCCTGAGATACGGTGTCTGACACAACAGGGTAAACAGCCATCTGTTCTGGTCGGCTTTGGGGACAGCGACAATGATAAAGAAATGCTGGACGCGGTTGATATCGCTTGTGTCATTCCGCGACCAGACGGCTACACACTTTCTGTTCATAAAGCGCGCCACTCTACAATTATTGCGCCCTGCGTTGCGCCCTGGGGGTGGCACGAGGCAGCGGTGAGCGCCTTATCCCTCATCTCAGAGCAAACACATTGCACAGAACATAAAGGAGCAAGTTATGGGTGATTTTTCTCAAAACGGCTTTGTAACCACCTTGCACAATTTTGGCACGAAATCGGTTGCGCAATTTGAAGCAGAGCTGAAAACCTTTTCTGGTTACCGGCCTATGGAGCTTATCCTGCCCAGCTTGTATTCAGAACTGGAAGGGCCTGCATTAAAACATATTGTCGAGCAGATCAGCCAGGTTGACTATATAGGCCATGTTGTGATCGGCCTTGATAAAGCTGATAGAGGTCAGTTTGAACATGCCTCAGAATTTTTCAAAGGTTTGCATAAACCCTTCTCCCTGCTGTGGAATGACGGCCCGCGACTGCAGGCAATTCATCAGGAGTTAGCGGACAAACAACTTGCCCCGAAAGAGCCAGGTAAAGGCCGGAATGTCTGGTATTGTATTGGCCTTACGCACGCCAGGGGAAAGGCGGATGCTGTGGCCTTACATGATTGTGATATTACCACCTATGACAGATCACTTCTGGCCCGTCTGTTTTATCCGATCGCTAACCCCAATTTTCAGTTTGAATTTTGCAAAGGCTATTATGCCCGTGTTGCTGACGGCAGAATGAATGGCAGAGTGTCTCGTCTTCTTGTCACCCCTCTGCTTCTGGCGATGGAGAAGGTTCTTGGCCCCAGTGATTATCTGAATTTCATGAAAAGCTTCAGATATCCGCTTGCCGGGGAATTTTCATTCCGCAGATCCCTTATTCCGGAATTGCGCATCCCGTCAGATTGGGGCCTTGAGGTGGGTATTCTGTCTGAAATGCAGCGCAATCAGGCCAGCAACAGGATTTGCCAGGTTGATATTGCCGACACTTATGACCACAAGCATCAGAGCCTGTCTGTCGAGGACAGAAGCACAGGCCTGTCCAGAATGTCTGCTGATATAGCCAAGGTTTTGATCCGGAAACTGGCAACACAAGGTCAGTGTTTCGGTCCGGATAAAATCCGGACGATAAAAGCAACCTATTACAGGCTGGCCCTTGATATGGTGAGTTTCTATCAGGCTGATGCCGAGTTGAACGGGTTGTCATACGACATGCATTCAGAAGAAAAAGCTGTTGAATTATTTGCAGAAAATATCATGCGGGCTGGGGAAGATTACAGCTATTCCCCTATGGAAACCCCGTTTATTCCCTCATGGGCACGTGTTCTGTCGGCTGTCCCGGATATCGGTTACAGATTGGTCAAGGCTGTTGAGGCGGATAATCAGGAACTGCGCCAGGCTGCTTAGCAGGAGGCCGCTGGTCTTTCAGCGGCGTTTGCCTGGCACACGAGAGGTGAAATGGGGCGGGCGTTTGCGAACCCAGCGGATGAATTTAGCCAGACGTGGGTGGGCCCGCAGCTGGTCAGGCGTGGTGTAATCACGCGCCAGCTCAGCCTCGCTCAGACTGGCATGTATCTCTTTATGACAGATATGATGCAATAATACAGTTTCCCCGTTTTTACCGCCTTTCAGCTTGGGAATCAGGTGATGACGCGATTGCGGTACGTCTTTCGGGATAGGACGCCCACATAACGCGCAGTCAGGCAGCTCATCTATATCAGAATGATCGCTATTCACGGCTGAAACGGACGAGAAAAGGTGAACGCATAAGCGCTCGGGCCGTTTTCGCGCAACGCGTCCAGCCTGTCTGCGCCTTCTTCGGGGGTGGGCAGATGGCCTGTCTTGACCCACCAAAGCGCCATATGGACATCGATAGGGTCAAACCAGTCTTGGCGGCGTTTCATAATGGCCGTGTGTTGGGCATTGCGGTAGGTAAATGCACGCAGCGCCTCCAGATCACGCCAGACAGACATATTCAGCAATAGATGAGGGTCGGAGAACAGGCGGATATCTGTTGCGTTATTCCCGTCTCCGGTCAGGCGCCAGATAAAGCCATCTGAGGCCTCAGCTTCAGCATTCACCGAATCTAATGCCGCCATGAAATCAGCATTTACCGGGTCTTCAGGGGCAGCACGAAAGCGGGCAATATTGATCTGGGCAAGGTAAACGTCAGTCATTTTGGGCCTGATATGCGTTTCAAAAAAAAGACCGCGCTCATACAGAAAACGCCCAGCAGTTAGATAAGAATCTGAGATTCCATTTGCTTTTCAGCAATCTACTGGACGTTTCCTTTTTAACTTCGTCATCTGGCACCCTCTTGTTCAGGAGCTTACTGTATAGTGTGGTGCCGATTTGAAGCATCTTCAAGCATGCGCGCGTAAAGAAATGGAGTCAAACCTGTTTGTGGAGAAAATTTTTCTCAAATTTGCCTTATCCGTCCTGCGGGAGCTGGTCAGCTGGTCGCTCTGGCATTTTGTTTGCATGTCGAAGACAGAAGTCTGACTTTTGACGGGAGAGGGGTATGACGGAAAAGCTGGGTTCGGAATATATCGTTGATATTATTGAGGCGACCATACGCGTGTTGGTGGGAACAGGATTGACCCGCGAACAGGCCCTGCAAGTGATGCTGAGCCAGCTGGCCGTACAGGTCAGCCCTGAGGTAATGAAAATGGCCGTATCAGTCAGCGAGAAATACGCACATGCTTTTGATGCCGGGGAATGGGATCCAAACGGGTCCAGCCAGAAACAGGCAAAATGTGGCACAGGAGAGCAGCCCTTTGCCTATCTGTAAGCTGAGGCTGTTCAGGCGAACCGCTTGACACAGGCAGCCTGACAAGGCCAACCTTTATGGATATGAGGGGAGGCGTTGAGATGTCGGATATAAAGGCGCTGTTATTTGATGTTTTCGGGACAGTTGTTGATTGGCGGTCCTGCATTTCTGATGAAATACGCCTGCTTGCCCGCCAGCATGACGTGGCTTGCGATGCAGAACAATTAGCTGATGAATGGCGGGCCCAGTATCAGCCGGCCATGGAAGCCATCAGAAGCGGCCAACGTGGCTTCACCCGTCTAGATATACTTCACGCCGAAAATTTAGATCATGTGCTGGCGGCAAATGGCATCACCTCTTTTTCAGCCGCGGAAAAAGCGCATCTGGTAAAAGCCTGGCACAGGTTGCAAGGCTGGCCTGATTCCTCAGCAGGTTTATACAGGCTGAAACAACAGTTCATCATTGCCCCGCAATCAAATGGGAATATCGCCCTTATCGTCAATATGGCCAAAGCCGCGGATTTGCCCTGGGATGTGGTATTGGGGGCTGAGATCGTGCAGACCTATAAACCCCGGCCAGAAGCTTATGAGCGGGCCTGTGATGCGCTGGGTTTAAGACCTCAAGATTGCATGATGGTCGCGGCTCATAATGATGATTTGTTTGCCGCCAGAAATACAGGCATGAAAACAGCCTTTGTGAAACGTCCCACAGAACATGGCCCGCAACAGACAACAGATTTAACAGCTGAATCAGACTGGGATTTCGGTGTGGACAGTTTTCTTGAGCTGGCAGAACAGCTGGGATGCTGATGGTCATATGGGCCCGGCCTGAACGGACTGGCCGAACATTAGGTGGTAGATAAAGAAAGTTAAGATTATGGTTTCCGTTTTTTTGCAGAATATCGCTCTGATATTGGTCACCTTGCTGATTTTATTTAATCACAAGGCTGATTACACCCTGTATCTGGCCATTGCCGCTATCGTGATCGCCAGTGTTAGAATCGTCTTTGTCGACAGTTCTGGTTCAGCCAAAGTCACGCTATTTCTGCTGCAGAGTTTTCTGTTTTCGCTGGCGATATGGTATGTATTTTTTCCCAAGCATATTCACGATATTTTAAACGCGTTTTAAGGGCTTGCGGCCCACAAACAGTCTTTATGGAGAGGTAAAATGAGCAGCCCGCTTTGGAAAGGTCAGGCGTTCAGCATCAGCCACGCAGATGGATCCGGCACCACCGAGAGCCATTTTGAAGGGGGGTTGCGCGCGTTTTTCGAATATCGCGATCTGGGCATCGCTGCGGCAACCGGCGGGTCTTATGTGGCCCATGTCATCCGTGCGGTCCCCGGCCGTCATGCGGAACCGACCTGGCATGTTCATGATCTGGATTTTCAGATGGTCTATATTCTGCAAGGCTGGGTGGTGTTTGAATATGAAGGACAAGGTGAGGTGACCTTGCGGCCAGGCACATGTGTTCTGCAACCCCCCGGCATCCGGCATCGTGAGGTCAGGCATAGCGATGATCTAGAGCTTATTGAAATCTGCTCGCCAGCGAAATTTGAAACCACGCTGACAGACGCTCCTGACTAAAGTTTTGATGTTGTTTGGCTATGCGCCCAGCAGAACCGGCATCAGAGTGAACAACAGCAGACCGGCCATAACAAAATTAAATCGCCTGAGCGCCTGTCTGTTCTGCAAGAACGCGCCGACAAGGCTGCCGCCATAGGTCCATAAAACCGTCGCCATAATCGTCACCACAGCAAACACAAAGGTGATAATCGCGGTCGACAGCATAAGATTGTCTGTCTTGCCGATATATACCGTCACCGAAGATGTAATCACAATAACTGCCTTTGGATTAATGAACTGAAACAGCAGGGCGGTACCAAAGCCTAATGGCGTTGCGGTTCTGTCTGCTCCTTCCGGCGGGGCGGATGTGGCGATTTTCCAGCTCAGATACAGAAGAAAGAGAATACCGGCAAAACGGGCGATATCTATGATTTGCGGAAATAGAGCAAACAGGCTGGACAGACCTAAACTCGCCATAACCACAAGGCTGAGAAAGCCGACAGTTACGCCGCAGATATGCGGGACTGTGCGGCGCAGGCCGAAATTTGCGCCAGAGGCGGCCAGCATCAGATTATTGGGGCCCGGCGTGAAAGCCGAGATCCCGGCAAAGGTAGACAAGGCAATCAGATTTACTGAATCCATCAACGCAGTTCCGCCTGTTTGTTCTGATCCCTTGTGCGCCTTGCAAAGGGCCCGCAAGCAAGAGTTACTGGCTTTTGGCAGATTTTACAAGGCAGGCGATACGATGTGGCCAGAGCAGATCGCAAACGGTTTTGGTTTGCCGCTGATTCAGGTCAGGGGTGCGTATTCTGTAGAAGCGCGGGCCGGCATTGCTCACTTCGGCGATTTGAAGCGGCAGTTTGGCGAATAAGGTGCTGAATTTTTGCTCCAGCCGCTGTTTTTCGGCGGTGGCATTTTCCAGCCGTGAAAAGGCCCCTAGCTGGGCAAAGTAGGCAGCCTTTGATGATGCCTGGCTGTTGTTTGTCGGCTCAAGCGGTGTGGCCAGATTCACATGAGCGTTCGCTTGTTGGTCAAGAAGGTGAAGAACGGGCGCAGGGCTCTGTGGTTCTGGTATAGGGGCGGATAATACTGCTGAAGTGTCAGCCACCTCTGATGTTTGTTTCGGCTGCATCGGGATCAGCTCTGTGCTGGGGGCCTGTTTTGCCGCAAGTTCCTCAGGCTTGTTCTGTTCTGCGGGCCTCTCAACAGAAGAGGGGGCCTTAACTTTATTTTGTGGCGGGCGCTCCGGGCGTGACACAGGCCCGTTGATCTCTGCCAGCTTTGGAGGGGCAGGCTTCATCTGGACTTTTTTGGGGGTGACCGGTTCTTCTTTTGGTGATGTCGCCGCTTTTGTCGCTGGTTTCTGTCCGGGCAGGGTCAGGGTAAAGCTGTTGCCGCCACCGATAGACAGCTTCACTTCCTTGTTTTGTTGTTCTGGCTCTGGCTTATTTTGTGCTTTTTCTCTGGCAATGGGTCTGGCTGGTTCTTCTGTGCCGCCTTGTTCAGATTTTGACAGAATAGCGGTGTTCACAGGCGCGTCAGGTGCAGTTGCTCTGGCGGTGACAAGCGGTGCTGGTGCAGGTGAACGGGTGCGGCGGGGGCCGGTTTCTGCAGCAGAGGGTTGCGCGCTTGCCGCCGGAGAGGCGGTGTCATCCAACAAATAAGCCAGTTCAGGCTTTTGCTGGCGGATCATCTCATCACCTTGTTCGAACAGGCTTTTGCACTGGCTGTTGACCAAAGTCCTGATTTTTTTCGCACCGAAAACCTCTGCTGAGGCAGATTGCCCGGTCTGGTTCGACAGGGTTTCTGTTTCTTCATCTCCGGCAATCATCAGACTCGACAGAACCCAGTCACGATAACTGGCGATCAACTGGTTGATTTCCTGTTCTGTGCTGTCACGCTGCAGCTCAAGCATCACCGCTTTTCGGATGACCGCGCCTGCAAATTTGCGCCGTTCCTGCCATAATGATCCCAAATCGGGATTGAGAACAGATTGTGATTCCATCAGCGCTGAAAAGCTGGCACAAATCGCGCCTTGTTCAGCCAGCTGGCCATAGCTGTTCCATGTCTCCAGCCGCAATTCAGCCTGGGCCTTGGCTGGCAGAAGCCAGCTCAAAAACAGCAAAGCGGCAGAAATGATCCGGAATAACGGCATGGTTTCAGGACTACTCTCAATAAAAATCAGTCACTTGTTTGCAGGAGGGATGCAAAATTGATGCCGCTGGCGGGGGTGTCAGCCGTTCTGATCAAACTGTATGGCATCATGGGCTGCCCGCAGCAGTGCCCGCGCTTTATTCTGGCATTCTTCATATTCAGATTGTTCAACTGAATCATAGACAATACCTGCCCCGGCCTGAACATGCATCTGGCCGTCTTTCACCACCGCTGTCCGCAAAGCGATACAGCTGTCCATCTCCCCGGCAGCGCTGATATAGCCAACCGCTCCGGCATAGATGCCGCGGCGGTCTGTCTCCAGCTCATCAATGATTTCCATGGCTCTGATCTTTGGTGCGCCTGACACTGTGCCCGCAGGAAAGCCAGCAACCAGCGCGTCAATAACATCACATTCCGGTCTGATCTTCCCTCTCACTTCTGAGGCGATATGCATAACATGGCTGTAAAGTTCAATTTCAAAATCTGACACCACACGAACAGACCCTGGTTGCGCAACCCGGCCGACATCATTGCGGCCTAAATCCAGCAACATCAGATGCTCAGCCCGCTCTTTGATGTCAGACAACAAATCATCAGCATTGGCCTTGTCTTCTTCTTCATTGCGGCCACGTGGCCGTGTGCCAGCGATGGGGCGGATCGTCACTTCGCCTTCTCGCAACCTGACCAGAATTTCAGGGCTGGAGCCGACAATAGAGACATCGCCAAGGTTGAAATGAAACAGGAAGGGCGACGGGTTCAGGCGTCGTAAACTGCGATACAGAGCGATAGAGGGCAGGGAAAACGGAATTGAGAATCGTTGCGAGAGAACAACCTGAAAAATATCCCCTGATTTGATATATTCTTTTGCTTTGCGCACCATCTCAAAAAAGCTGTCTTTTGACATATTGCTTTTTGGTGTGGTGACGTCCGTTGCCGCCGGCACCGCAGGAATTGAGGGCAGGGGGGCCTGTAGCCGGGATTCGATCAGATCAAGTTCGTGATTGGCTGTGTTCCAGGCATTATCAGCTGTTTCAAAATCTGCTGGCCTGATTTGGTAACACAGGGTGATGGTATCTTTCAGCCTGTCAAAAATGGCCACAACAGACGGGCGCATCAATACAGAATCATGGACGTCAAGCCGGTCAGGATTGTCATCAGGCAGGCTTTCAACATGTCTGATCATATCATAGCCCAGATAACCAAACAGCCCTGCCGCCATTGGTGGCAAAGGGTGGGTGTCATCCATCCAGCTTTCAGCGATCAGCGCACGCAGACTGTCCAGCGGCTGCACAGCAGGCAGTTCTTCAAACTCATCTGGTCTGGTCTGGGCTGACCTGTTGATAAAGACCTTGTCCTTTTTGCTCTGCCAGATCAGATCCGGCTTCAGGGCCACAACTGAAAACCGGCCTCTGACTTCACCACCTTCTACTGATTCCAACAGGCAGTGATGGGTCTCACCATCAGCCAGTTTCATCATCACACCCACAGGGGTCTGGGTATCCGCAACAAGCGTGCGATAAATAATCTGATTTAACCCAGCAGCAAATAGCTCTGCACAGGTCTGGCGGTCATGATGCGCAAGGCCCAATGTCTGTTCGCTCATATCCGGGGCTCCATGGCATATGCCTCACGCAGGTCTACTGACCTGCCTGGCCAACCAGTACTTGCTGGACCAGAGCAGGATTGAGTTCCAAAGCGTGTGTTTCAGACAACGCCAGCGCCAGCGCAGAGGACAAATCAGAGCCGACCAAGCGGTTCAGGCCATTTTGCATGGTCTCGCTCATCTCAGCCTGTTCAGACTGGTCTGCCGCAACAACAGATTCTGTGCGCACCACGATAACGCTGTCACCTGTTTCAACCATCTTAGCCTCGCCAATGGCTTGTGAAAATGCGGCGTCCGCGATAAGGCCGGCGGCGGCATGGTCAAGGCCGCTGCCTGTCCGGCGGAACAAGCCGCTCTCAGGGTCATTGGCCAGGCTGGTGTCTGCTGAGGACATGATCTGTTCTGCCTGCGCTCTGGCAGCGTCAAGAGCGCGTTGCTGAGTCCAGTCAGCAGCCAGCCTGTTTCTGACCTCTTCAAGACTGCGGCTGCGGCTGTCAGCTTCATCTGTTGGCCGCACCACGAAAAAGCTGTTCCCTACGGTTTCAATAACGGTGCTGATGGTGTCGATATCCAGCTCCCAGGCCTGCTGCAAAAACAGGCTGTCTGTGGCCAGATCGCCATAGGAATCAGTCACTGGCTGGCCATCAATATCCCGGCCATTGCGGTCAATATTTTCAATAATGCCCACAATCATATCCAGCTGTGCAGCAGCCTCTGACAGGCTGGCCCCGGTCCCCAGATTATCTTCTAGCTGGTTTGCATAATCATAAACTGTGTCAATGGCCTGTTCAGCGACAAGGGTGCTGGCAATCTGGTCTCTGACCTCTTCAAAACTTGCTTCACTTCCTGGCTGGACCTCATCAACCAGAACAAGGTGATAGCCAAAAGATGAAGCAACCGGACCTGCAGCTTCATTCACCGTTGCGGAAAATACCGTTTCAGCCAGCTCATCAGCCAAATCACGGCGTGTCACCAGCCCCAGATCAGTGTCACTGTCTGTCCAGTTCAAGGTCTCTTCTGCCACTGTTGCAAAGCTTTTGCCGGCATTCAGTTCAGCTTTGGCAGCGGCGGCATCCTGTTCAGTATCAAACACCATCTGGCGCAGGCGGCGGCGTTCTGGTGTGATAAATTCATCCCGGCGCAGATCAAACGCTGTTCTGAGCGCGGTGTCTTCAATTTCAATCCGGTCTTCAATCAAGTCAGGGGACAGATAAATAACCTCAAAGCTGCGCAAAGCAGGTGCATCATAATTTTCCTGTTCACGGTCAAAAAAAGCAGCCAGTTCAGCTTCAGACGGCGCGGCGATGGTCTGATCCTTCACATCAATCTGCTTTAGGGTCGCTGTTCTCTGCTCCAGCCGGAAGGCAGACAGGCGGGCGGTGATGGCTTGCGGAAACGCCCCGGCGACAGTCACGCTGCCTTCAATTTGATCCTGCAGCAAGGAATATGACAGCCGGTCAAGATATTGCTGTTCAGTGTAACCGGCCTGTGCCAGGGCGGTTCTGAACCTGATATTCGAAAACTGGCCCAGCTCATCACGGAAGGCAGGTTCACGCCCAATCGCTGTTTTCTGCATATCACGGGTTGAGGTAACCCCGAGGCGGCTGGCCTCAGCCTGATATAATGTTCGGCGCGCCAATGTGCCCATAACCTCATTCAGCAGACCTGCCTGCAGAGCCTCTCCTGTAGACAGGCCGCCGCCAACCGAAAGGCGTGTACGCTCAAATTCTGTTGCGGCTTCAGTTGCCGACACAGATTGATCGCCAGCCTGTACCGCTTTATTGCCGGATGAAAGGAAGCCACCTGACATATCACCAATTCCCCACAAGGCGAAACCAGCGGCCAGAAACAGAAGAAAGACCTTCATCACAGGCGATTTTGCGCCTTCTCTCATCGAACGTAACATCAGCTTGTCCTTAAAGGGTGGCCAGACACCAGCCAGCCAATCAACTTTGCTATGGGGTGAAACAGTTTTGCGATCTCAAATTTCCCACACTATAAAGAAAACAGGCGGGAAACCGCAATGCTTAAATCAATGTGAAAGAGATGATTCTGCATGATTATCGCTGCTAACTGGAAGATGAATCCACAACCATCTGACGTCGCATCGCTTTTTGCCGGATATTGCGGGGATCAGCGTATTACACAGGCGAGAGCTGAAATCTTGTGTTTCGTGCCCTCTTGTTATCTGGCCTTGGCCGAACAGGCGTTTGAAAAGACAACGATAAAATGGGGTGCGCAGAACTGTCATCCAGAGCCGTCAGGGGCCTATACAGGAGAAGTGTCAGCTGAAATGATCAGCAGTTTCGGCGGCAGTTGGGTTCTGGCAGGTCATTCTGAGCGCCGAAGCGGGTTTGGTGAGACAGATGAGTTTATTAGCGCAAAGCTGGTTGCGGCGATCAAGGCGGGGCTGAATGTTGTGCTTTGTGTCGGTGAGCCCAAAGAGCAGCGTGAGCGCGGCACACAAAACCAATATGTGGCCACACAATTGGCGGCCAGCCTGGCCGCGTTTGGCGCTGAGACATCTGACTGGCAAGCGGCTCATTTAAAGCAGCTGGTCATTGCTTATGAGCCTGTTTGGGCCATTGGTACAGGCCTTGTGGCCACAACTGTGCAGATTGACGATATGCACACTCATATTCATGCACAGCTTGAACAGCGGTTTGCGTCTCTCCAGGCGGGGGCTATGCCACCTATCCTGTATGGCGGGTCAGTAAAAGATGACAACGCTAAAGACATTCTCAGCCTGCCTCTTGTGGGCGGGGCCTTGGTCGGCGGGGCGTCGTTGTCAGCCAGCAGTTTTGCGGCCATAGCTGGCTGTGCGGATATGGTTATCTGAAGGGTTTGCCGGTTCGGGGAAGGGGGATGCCCATTTTTTCTTTGCACAACCTCTTTCAATTTGTTAGGAAAATGCCGGTGTAGCGTGTCTGCACGATACAGTTCAAGACAGGTAGTTTTATGACCACAATCTTACTGACCATTCATATTTTAATCGCTGTTGCTCTGGTCGGCACAGTTTTGCTGCAACGCAATGAAGGCGGCGGTTTAGGGATCGGTGGATCTGCTGGTGGCGGGTTTATGACCGCGCGGTCAACAGCAAATTTGCTGACACGCACAACAGCTATTCTTGCCGCTTGTTTTTTTGCGACTTCAATTGGTCTGGCCATTCTGGCAGGAGCGGGCAGCCAGCAGACATCGATTGTTGATGAAGTTGTGAATTCCGTGTCAGACCTACCTGCACCAACAACGCCACAAGCGCCAACCGGACAATAATTGTGAACATGCAGGGTGTGAATGTGAAGACCGCCAGTTTAAAAAAGAGGTGGCGGACGTGACTCGTTATGTCTTCATTACAGGTGGTGTTGTCTCCTCACTGGGCAAAGGCCTTGGTTCAGCCGCACTTGGCGCGTTATTGCAGGCCAGAGGCTATAAGGTCAGGCTGCGCAAGCTTGATCCCTATCTGAATGTTGATCCCGGCACGATGTCACCGACCCAGCATGGTGAGGTGTTTGTAACCGATGATGGTGCGGAAACGGACCTTGATCTCGGCCATTATGAGCGGTTCACGGGTGTTCACACGCGCCAGACAGATAATGTGACCACAGGGCGTATCTATTCTGATGTGCTGGCAAAGGAACGGCGCGGTGACTATCTGGGAGCCACAATTCAGGTGATCCCGCATGTGACAGATGCCATCAAAGCTTTTGTTTATAATGATCTGAGTGATGAAGATTTCGTCTTGTGTGAGATTGGCGGGACAGTCGGGGATATTGAATCGCTGCCGTTTTTGGAAGCGATCAGACAAATCGGAAATGAAATTGGCAAACAGCAGGCTTGCTTTATTCATGTCACCTTGCTGCCTTATATTGCGGCCGCGGGTGAGCTGAAAACCAAACCGACCCAGCATTCAGTGAAAGAACTGCAATCGGTCGGGATTCAGCCTGATATTCTGTTGTGCCGGACAGAACATTCTCTGCCTGACGAGCAACGCGCGAAAATTGGCCTGTTCTGTAATGTGCGGCCTGAGGCTGTGATCCTGGCAGAAGATGTAAATAACATCTATGAAGTACCGCTGGCTTACCATGAACAGGGCCTTGATGGTCAGGTCTGTGCTCATTTTGGTCTGGACAGCCCCGCCCCTGATCTGGGCCGCTGGCAGCAGATCGCCCATAATTTCGCCAATCCAGAAGGTGAGGTCACAATCGCGATTGTGGGTAAATACACCTCTTTGCAGGACAGTTACAAATCACTTGGTGAGGCGCTGACCCATGGCGGCATTGCCAATAAGGTGAAGGTGAATATCAAATGGCTGGATTCAGAAATTTTTGAATCAGAGGACAGTCAGGCTTGTGGTCATCATTTGGAAAATGTGTCTGGTATTCTGGTTCCCGGCGGCTTTGGTAAGAGAGGCTCAGAAGGCAAGATAGCGGCGATCCGGTATGCCAGAGAACAGAAAGTCCCGTATCTGGGGATTTGTTTTGGTATGCAGATGGCGGTTCTGGAAACCGCGCGTTCTGTTGCAGGCCTGCCACAGGCCAGCTCATCTGAATTTGGCCCTTGTGATGAGCCTGTTGTCGGGCTGATGACAGAATGGGCATCAGGCAATCAGATGGAAACCCGAAGCGATGCTGATGATTTGGGCGGAACGATGCGTCTGGGCGCCTATCCTTGTGAGATGGCAGACGGCTCACTCGCGGCCCAGCTTTACGGGTCCAACTTTGCAGAAGAACGCCACCGGCATCGTTATGAGGTTAATATTGCCTATCGGGAAAAATTGGAACAGGCTGGCTTGAATATGTCTGGCTTATCTCCTGATGGGTTATTGCCTGAAATTGTTGAACGCCCGGACCATCCCTGGTTTGTTGGGGTGCAATTTCACCCTGAATTGAAATCTAAGCCGTTTGAGCCGCATCCGCTGTTTGTCGGTTTTGTTTCAGCTGCCCGGAAAAAGTCTCGTCTGGTCTGACCGGCGGGCGGATCAGTCTGTTTTGCGTTCATTTTTGCGCGGGGAATACACAGATGACAAAGGTAATGGTTTCAGATTTTGAGGTAGGAGACGGCGCCCCGCTGGTGCTGATTTCCGGTCCTTGCCAGATAGAAGGGCGTGATCATGCCTTATATCATGCTGAGGCCTTGCAAAACGCCGCCCGCGCGGCCGGGATGAATTTTGTCTATAAATCCTCTTTTGATAAAGCAAACCGGACCTCTTTGTCCGCACAACGCGGTGTCGGCCTGGACGAAGGGGTGCAAATACTGGCTGATGTGAAAGCCGCGCTGGGCTGTCCTGTCTTAACAGATGTACATCTGCCCGAACATTGTGCGGTTACTGCTGAAGCGGTGGATATTCTGCAAATCCCGGCCTTTTTATGCCGGCAGACAGATTTGCTGGTCGCGGCCGCCCAGACCGGGGCTGTTGTGAATGTCAAAAAGGGTCAGTTTCTGGCCCCCTGGGATATGCAGCATGTTGCCGATAAGCTGGTTCAGTCAGGCAATTCGCGTGTGCTGCTCACAGAACGAGGCACATCTTTTGGCTATAATACGCTGGTCAGTGACATGAGAAGCCTGCCACAGATGCGCAGCACGGGGTTTCCGGTCATTTTTGACGCGACGCATTCTGTTCAGCAGCCTGGCGGATTGGGCGGGGCATCTGGCGGACAACGTGAATTTGTTCCTGTTTTGGCCCGTGCGGCGGTGGCTGTTGGTGTGGACGGCCTGTTTATGGAGGCTCATGAAGATCCGGATAACGCGCCGTCAGATGGGCCGAATATGGTGCCTTTGGACCAGATGCCTGACTTGCTGGTCACATTATCGAGACTTGCCGAAGCCGCAAACGGCTAAACCTGCCTATTGGGGACACAGAAAGGAAAGCTGATGTCTGATATTCTTGATATTCATGCCCGCCAGATACTGGATTCACGGGGCAATCCTACAGTAGAAGTTGATGTTCTGCTGGGCGACGGCAGCTTTGGCCGCGCGGCGGTGCCTTCAGGTGCCTCTACCGGGGCCTATGAAGCGATTGAGATGCGCGATACAGATCAGGCTAGCTATGGCGGTAAAGGGGTCATGACAGCCGTTGATGCCGTGAACAGGGAAATCTTTGATGCGCTGTCAGGGGCTGATGCGACTGATCAGCTGCAGATTGATACTGATCTGATTGCGCTTGACGGGACAGACAACAAAGCCCGGCTGGGGGCAAATGCGATTTTGGGGGTCAGCCTGGCGGTTGCCCGGGCCGCAGCTGATTCAGCGGGTCTGCCGTTATGGCGGTATTTGGGCGGTGTTCACGCTCATGTTCTGCCGACCCCGATGATGAATATCCTGAATGGCGGGGCGCATGCGGATAATGCGCTTGATGTTCAGGAATTCATGATTATGCCGGTTGGTGCGGCCAGTTTTAGTGACGGTCTGCGGATGGGGGCTGAAATTTTCCAGGCTCTGAAGTCTGAATTGTCAAAGCAAGGTCTGTCTGTTGCTGTTGGTGATGAGGGCGGTTTTGCCCCGGCGATCAACACCACACCAGAGGCGATGGATGTGGTTTCTCGTGCCGTAGAGGTGGCTGGCTATAGTCTTGGAGATGATGTGGTGTTGGCCCTAGATGCTGCGGCTACTGAATTTTGCGATCAGAACAGCTATCATCTGAAAGGGGAGGGACGCACCCTCAGCTCAGCCGAAATGGTCGATATGTGGGCTGATTTGTGTGGCCGTTATCCGATTGTGTCTGTTGAAGACCCGCTTGATGAAGATGACTGGCCGGGGTTTGTTGATTTAACAGCCCGTATTGGTGACAAGGTTCAGGTTGTCGGCGATGATTTATTTGTCACCAATCCAGAACGCTTAGGCAAAGGCATTGAAATGAAGGCCGGCAACGCCATTCTGGTGAAGGTCAATCAGATTGGCACCCTCAGCGAGACAATGAAAGCCATTTCAGATGCCAAGCAGGCTGGTTTCGGGGTGATCATCTCTCATCGGTCAGGGGAAACCGAAGACAGCTTTATTGCTGATCTGTCTGTGGCGACAAATGCCGGACAGATTAAAACCGGGTCTCTGTCACGTTCAGACAGGCTGGCCAAATATAACCAGCTGCTCCGGATTGAAGAGGAGCTTGGCGAGATGGCGGTTTATGCAGGGTCAACGATCTTGCGCTGACCGGCACTCTCTGTTTCTTCCTAAACTTCATAAAAACCCAATGAATCCGGCGATTCGCTTTTCGCTTGACCAGTCGAATCGTTTTTGATTCACTGAACTTGTCTTGTGAAAACTGACAGGTGAAACCACAATGTATCCTTCCTTGCGCCGTCCTATCGCCTTTGCGGGCAGTCTTGTCCTAACCGGAACACTGATCGTGTTTTTTGGTTTTCATACCATCGCCGGCGAAAGAGGCCTGTTGGCCCGCGGCGATATTGACAGAGAAATTCAAGCGGCACGCGAGTCCCTTGCTTTGCTGGAGAAGCAAAACCATTTCCTCGAACACCGGATAAGACTGCTTCGGTCCGGGGCTGTTGATGCCGACATGCTGGCAGAGACCGCACGGGCCAATGTGGGCATGTATAGTGAGAATGATGTGATTATTTCAATTGATTTAAGTAAATTGAAATTTTAATATCACCAGATATTAACTGAAAAACAGTTTATATATAAAAAATCGTTATTATTCAATATAATAAAAATCTTGCAAAAAACATTATTTTGCCGTCATCCTTGCATCTGTAGAACATGACAGTCAAAGCTCGTCAGGGCTGAAAGGGAAGACGCATGGCCGATAAACAGAACACCGCGCGAAAGCGGGGCCGGCCGCCAAAGGCGGTAATTAATGACAAGCCGTCACGTGAAGTTTTGGAACAGCTGTATGAACAGATGATCCTGATCAGACGGTTTGAGGAAAAAGCCGGCCAGCTGTATGGCATGGGCCATATTGGCGGGTTTTGTCATCTTTATATCGGTCAGGAAGCGGTTGTGGTGGGCATGCAGTCCATGGCAGAAGACGGCGATTCAGTAGTGACCTCTTATCGTGACCACGGCCATATGCTGGCTTGCGGCATGGACTCCAGTGGCGTGATGGCGGAATTAACCGGGCGGCGTGATGGCTATTCACGTGGCAAGGGCGGGTCAATGCATATGTTTAGCCGCGAGAAGAATTTTTATGGCGGGCATGGCATTGTCGCCGCACAGGTGCCCATTGGGGCTGGTCTGGCCTTTGCCCATAAATATAAAGGTGATGGCGGGGTGAACATGGCCTATCTGGGCGATGGTGCAGCCAATCAGGGCCAGGTTTATGAAACTTTCAATATGGCGGCCTTGTGGAAGCTGCCGGTCGTGTTTGTCATCGAAAATAATCAATATGGGATGGGAACCTCTGTTGCCAGAGCCGCTGCCGGTCAAGATCTGGCCGACAGAGGCAAGGCTTATGGTATTCCCGGTCTTCAGGTTGACGGCATGGATGTCTTGGCGGTCAGAGCTGCTGCCCGTGAAGCTCTTGATCACTGCCGCTCAGGCAAAGGCCCGTACATATTGGAGATGAAGACCTACCGGTATCGCGGACATTCGATGTCAGACCCGGCGAAATACAGAACCCGTGATGAGGTTGATGCGATGCGCAAGCAGCATGATCCGATCGAACAGTTGCGTGATTTGCTGCTGCGTGAGGGGGCTGATGAGGCTGGTCTGAAACAGATTGATCAGAAAGTGAAGTCTATTGTCAGCGAGGCAGCTGATTTTGCGCTGGCCAGCCCTGAGCCTGATGCAGAAGACCTCTATACAGATATTCTGATCGCCTGACCCAGGCTGACGTTTCAATAAAGGATAGTGAAATTATGGCAGTAGACATTAAAATGCCGGCTCTGTCGCCAACCATGACAGAAGGACGCTTGTCCAGATGGCTTGTAAAAACAGGTGATGAGGTCAAATCAGGTGATGTGATCGCTGAAATTGAAACCGATAAAGCAACGATGGAAGTTGAGGCCGTTGATGAAGGCGTTGTCGGTGAGATTACTGTTGCTGAGGGTAGCGAGGGTGTGGCGGTCGGCGCGGTGATTGCGCGCCTGCTGGAAGACGGAGAGACAGATTTGCCGGCCTCTGCTGAACAGAATCTGGACAGACCGCCAGCAGAACCAGCACCAACAGGTGCGGCTGTCGTTGTTGAGGCTGTGGCGGCCACTCAGGTAGTTGCTGAACCAGATTGGGACGGGCCAACCAAACAGCAAACTGTCCGTGAAGCTTTGCGTGATGCGATGGCAGAAGAAATGCGGAAAGATGAACGCGTGTTCGTGATGGGCGAAGAAGTGGCCGAATATCAGGGCGCTTATAAAGTTACCCAGGGTCTGCTGGATGAATTTTCCAACAAGCGGGTCATTGATACTCCGATTACCGAACATGGCTTTGCCGGCCTCGGGGTAGGGGCGGCCTTTGGTGAGTTGCGCCCGGTGATTGAATTTATGACCTTCAATTTTTCAATGCAGGCAATTGATCAGATTATCAATTCCGCAGCAAAGACATTATACATGTCGGGTGGGCAGATGGGCTGTCCGATTGTGTTTCGCGGGCCGAACGGGGCTGCCAGCCGGGTGGCTGCCCAGCATTCACAATGTTATGCCAGCTGGTATGCACATTGCCCGGGCCTGAAGGTTGTCTCGCCCTGGTCTGCTGCTGATGCCAAAGGCTTGCTGAAAGCCGCCATCCGTGATCCGAACCCGGTTATTTTCCTTGAAAATGAAGTGATGTACGGCCAGAGCTTTGACGTGCCTGAACATGAAGACTGGGTTGTGCCTATCGGCAAGGCCAAGGTGGTCCGCCCTGGCAGCGATGTCACCATCACCGCCTTTTCCATCATGGTGGGCAAAGCCCTGGAAGCAGCAGAACAGCTGGCCGCAGAAGGTATTGATGCTGAAGTGATTGATTTGCGCACCATCCGGCCTCTGGATACCGAAACGATTGTAGAATCGGTAAAGAAAACCTCTCGCTTAATCTCTTGTGAAGAAGGATTTCCCTTTGCAGGCATAGGATCAGAGCTGGCTGTGCAGATGATGGAACAGGCCTTTGATTATCTTGACGCCCCGGTGATGCGGGTGACAGGCAAGGATGTGCCGATGCCATATGCTGCCAATCTTGAAAAACTGGCTCTGCCTCAGGCTGATGATATCGTGGCCGCTGCCCGTCAGGCCTGTTACCGCACTTAAGGAGGCTGATATGTCTGTATCTGTTCTTATGCCCGCACTTTCGCCAACCATGACAGAAGGCACACTTGCACGCTGGCTGGTCAAAGAGGGAGACAGCGTCAAGTCAGGTGACGTCATAGCTGAAATTGAAACCGATAAAGCGACCATGGAAGTTGAAGCCCTTGATGACGGGGTTGTGGCGAAACTGGCTGTTGCTGAAGGAACACAAAATGTGGCTGTGAATGCAGTGATTGCGGTTCTGGCAGAAGACGGGGAAAGTGTTGATGACGCGCTTGCTGCTGTTGCCGCCGTACCAGCTGCTGCCCCCTCAACACCGCCGCAAACAGATGCGCCAGCCGCCGCGCCAGCTGCGGCAACAAGCCCTGTTCAGCCTGCTGTTACTCCTGAACTAACAGCCAGGTCAGACCGGGTGTTTGCCAGCCCGCTGGCCCGCCGCATTGCCGCTGATGCCGGTCTTGAGCTGGCCCGTTTGTCCGGAACAGGCCCGCATGGCCGTATCATCAGGGCAGATGTGGAAGAAGCTTTGGCTTCTGGGGCGTCCGGGGCTGCTGTTCAGCCAGCCGCGGTTTCGCGGACAGCTTCTGCCGCAGTCCCTGCTGAAGAGCGGTTTGTGCCGCATAACGCGATGCGGCGCGTGATTGCAGACAGACTGCAGCAGTCAAAACAAACCGCGCCTCATTTCTATCTGACTGTGGATTGCGAGATTGATAATCTGCTTGCCGCGCGTAAGGCCCTGAATGAAGCGGCTGAGGACGGCGTGAAAATTTCTGTCAATGACATGGTGGTCAAAGCCGCTGCTGCTGCCCTCATGGCTGAACCAGATGTGAACGGTTATTTCGAAGCTGAGGGTTGCCGCTATTTCAGCACGGCTGATATTTGTGTGGCTGTGGCGGTTGATGGTGGTCTGGTGACCCCTGTTATCCATGATGTCCAGAATCTGGGTCTGGCCGATATATCACGTAAAACAAGCGATTTAGCCAGCCGCGCCCGGGCAGGCACGCTTGATCCGTCTGAATATGCGGGCGGCAGCTTCACCATCTCTAATCTGGGTATGTTTGGAATCCGTGAATTTGCAGCTGTTATCAATCCGCCGCAATCCGCAATCCTGGCGGTGGGGGCGGGCGAGCAACGCCCTGTTGTCAAAAATGGTGAATTGGCTGTGGCGACAGTGATGACGGTCACATTATCTGCTGATCACAGAATTGTTGATGGCGCGCTTGGAGCGAAATGGCTGCAGGCCTTCAAACGCGCGATAGAACAGCCCGTCACCATGTTGTTATAGGCCAAATTACAGGCAGGATAGAAACCCATTTCAGAAAGGCAGTCGTTAAGATGACACAGACAGCTTCATTTGATGTTCTTGTGATTGGTGGCGGACCAGGGGGCTATGTTGCCGCGATACGCGCCAGTCAGTTGGGGATGCGGGTCGGTCTGGTTGAGCGTGAGCATTTAGGCGGGATTTGTCTGAACTGGGGCTGTATCCCCACCAAAGCCCTGCTGCGGGCGGCGGAGTTGCGCCATAATCTGGAACATCTGTCTGACTTTGGTATCGAAGTTGAGGGCACGGTTTCTGTAAATCTGGATAAGGTTGTGGCCCGGTCACGCAAGGTGGCCAGCCGATTATCCGGCGGGGTTGCCCATCTGTTAAAGAAGAACAAGGTCGATGTGATTGACGGCACAGCCAAACTGGCCGGGCGCAAGCAGGATATCTGGTCTGTTGATATCAGCGGTAAGGCAGCACAAACGGTACAGGCAAAGCACGTCATTATTGCCACCGGGGCACGTGCACGCCAGCTGCCCGGGCTGGAAACAGACGGCACGCAAATCCTGTCATATAAAGAAGCGATGGTTCCCAAATCCATGCCGAAATCCCTGATTGTTGTTGGATCAGGGGCGATTGGTGTTGAATTTGCCAGTTTTTATCGCGACATGGGTGTTGAGGTCACCATTATCGAGGCCCTTGACCGGATTTTAAATGCTGAGGATGCTGAAATTTCAGCTCTGGCGCATAAGTCCTTTGAAAAGCGGGGGATTGCCATTCACACCTCTGCCCAGCTGAAAGCATTTGAAAAAACCAAAAACAGTGTCAAAGCCACTGTCATGCTGAAGGGCAAGCAGGAAGTCATATCTGCAGAACAGGTGATTATGGCGGTAGGCATCGTTGGTAATTCAGAAGGCCTCGGCCTGGAGGCGACCAAGGTCAAGCTGGACAGAGGGCATATCGTCACCAATCAGGTGATGGCAACTGATGAGCCGGGCCTTTATGCCATTGGCGATGTTACCGGCGCGCCATGGCTTGCCCATAAGGCCAGCCATGAGGGCATTTTATGCATTGAGGCTATTGCGGGGCTGAAAAACTTGCATCCCATTAAACCAGAGGCCGTGCCAGGCTGTACCTATTGCCGCCCACAGGTGGCCTCAGTCGGCCTCAGCGAAGCCAAGGCCAAAGAGCAGGGCTATAAAATCAAGGTTGGCAAATTTCCGTTCCTGGGCAATGGTAAGGCGATCGCTCTGGGTGATGATGAAGGGCTGATCAAAACCATTTTTGATGAAAAGACAGGCGCGTTACTGGGCGCACATATGATCGGCCCAGAGGTTACAGAATTGATCCAAGGCTATGTTGTTGCGCAGACATTGGAGACGACTGAGACTGAGCTGATGCAGACGATTTTCCCGCATCCGACACTGTCTGAAGCCATGCATGAAGCCGTTCTTGATGCCTATGGCAAAGCGATCCATTTTTAAATGATTTGTGGCCATTTTTGAAAAAGGCATGTGTGAAGTCTTTTTTCAAGCCAAGAACTGATGTAGGCACAAGCAGAGGACAGCTGCTGTCACGCAGAGGATAAAAAAGAATGCCGTCTCCAAATCTGACAAAAGGTGCCGCCAGGCATCCAGAAAAAAGACGTAATGAGGACAAACCGCAACCGCGCCGCCCGGATTGGCTGCGGGTGAAGGCCCCGCGCGCAGGCGCATTTTCAGAGACCAAACGTCTGATGCGTGATCTGGACCTTGTGACTGTGTGTGAAGAGGCCGCTTGCCCGAATATCGGTGAATGCTGGGCAAATAAACATGCCACCATGATGATTCTGGGGTCTGTATGCACACGGGCCTGTGCGTTCTGTAATGTGGCGACAGGCCGGCCTGATTTGCTTGATCCGCATGAACCTGACCATGTTGCTGAGGCGGTTGCCCGTCTTGGCCTGCGCCATGTTGTGATCACTTCTGTGGACAGAGATGATCTGGATGATGGCGGGGCAGATCATTTTGCCCGGACAATCGCTGCTATCCGGCTCAGCTCACCAGAGACAACAATAGAAGTGCTGACCCCTGATTTTCTGCGCAAAGAAGGGGCTGTTGAACAGGTAGTCGCGGCAAGGCCTGATGTGTTTAATCACAATATGGAGACAGTTGAGCGCCTATATAAGCCTATTCGCCCTGGTGCACGTTATGCGCATTCTCTGGACGTGCTGAAACAGGTCAAAACACTGAATCCGTCTATTTTCACCAAATCCGGCATTATGGTTGGTCTGGGCGAAACTGATGATGAGGTGGCAGAGATGATGGACCATCTGCGGGCAGCAGATGTGGATTTCATGACCATTGGCCAGTATCTTCAGCCAACCCCTAAACATGCTGCTGTTGAGAGGTTTGTCACTCCGGACCAATTCGCGGCCTATGCTGAATGGGGCCAGGAAAAAGGCTTTTTGATGATGGCTTCAACACCGTTGACCCGCTCATCCTATCATGCTGATGCTGATTTTGCGGCCCTTCAGAAAGAGCGTAACAGGCGGCTTGAACAGGCCCCCCGCGCCAGTGTCTGAAGGAGGGCAGGGCGGATGACAACTCATGCAGAACAGCGTTTGATCCATCACACGCCTGAACAGCTGTTTGATTTGGTTGCAGATGTTCGCCGGTATCCTGAATTCCTGCCCTGGTGTCTTGCCGCACGGATTAAAGAACGCTCACAGACCACGCTTGTTGCTGATCTCATCATCGGGTTTCAGATGTTCAAAGAACAGTTCACCTCTCATGTCAGCATGGACAGAGATAATCTGATTATTGAAGTGGAATATGCAGAAGGCCCGTTTAAGTATCTGAAAAACAGATGGAAATTTATTGAACATCCTGATGGATGCGTGATCGATTTCTATGTTGATTTCGAATTCCGCTCTCGCTTGTTGCAAACCGTCATTGAAAGCCTGTTCACAGAAGCGGTCAAGCGCATGGTCAGGGCGTTTGAGGCCAGAGCCGACCAGCTGTATAACCTGAAGGTAAAGCAGGGCTGACGGTCAGCCAGCAGACAGTTTTTGCAAAAGTTCAATTGCCGCATCACAGGCAGCCTGTCTGATTTGCTGTCTGTCGCCGCTGAACTGATGGTGTTCTGTTATCTGGCGGCCATCTTCGCTGCAGGCCGATATCCAGACCAGCCCCACGGGTTTATCCGGTGTGCCGCCGCCCGGCCCGGCAATACCAGTCAAAGACACAGACAGATCTGTTCCGGCAGTCTTTTGCCCGCCTTTGGCCATTTCGGCTGCTGTCTGTTGCGAGACCGCACCGAACCGGGCAAGTGTTTCCGGCGTAACCCCGACCATATCTTGTTTGGCCTGATTGCTGTAGGTGATAAACCCTCTGTCCAGCACAGCAGAGGCACCGGCGACAGCGGTCAGCGTGCTGAACACCAGCCCGCCAGTACAGGATTCAACCGTGCACAGGGTTTTACCTGTTTCTGTCAGATGTTCAATCAAGTCATCAGCATTTGTGGTCATATCCGGCCTCCCGGGATGTGGCTGGCGTTAAGGGGTATAAATAAACAGCTGCGCCATAAGTAAGGCAATGCCGGCCAGCGTGCCCGCCACCAGATCATCTGCCATCACCCCGATGCCGCCAGGCAGACGTTCTGCTGCGGATACAGGCCAGGGTTTAAGGATATCAAACAGTCTGAACAGAAGAAACCCTGCGGCATACCACCAAAGGGCTGTATCCAGATTTGGCGGAATGCACAACAAAACAAGCCACTGTCCGGCGACCTCATCAATAATGACCTCTCCCGCATCATGCTTGCCGGTCAGATGCGAATAGGCATCAGCGGCACATACGCCGATAATGGTCACCAGCAGCAGCGCGGGCAACAGCACCAAAATGCCGCCTTTAGCCAGGAAAAAACCTGTCACAAGAGCAAATAGAGACCCTGCAGTACCAGGAGCGGGCAGGGATCGGCCCAAGGGCCCTAATGTTGCCAGTTGTGCCAGCAGCCCGCTCATCCCTTTGCCCCTGTATAAGAAGAGGGCAGGCACACTGTGGCCTGAGCCAGGGCCGCTATTCCCTCACCACGGCCGGTGAACCCCAGACGCTCGCTTGTGGTGGCCTTCACAGACAGCCTGGATGCGGGCAGGCCCGTGATTTGGGATAAACGGTCTGTCATCTCTTGCCGGTGTGGGCCAATTTTGGGCCGCTCGCAAATAAGGGTAACGTCAAGCAAGGTGACATGCCCGCCAGCCTCAGTCACCTGATCAAGGGCAAACCGCAAAAACTGGTCAGATGAAGCGGCCTTCCATTTTGGATCAGATGGCGGGAAGTGCTGGCCGATATCACCCATCGCCAGACAGCCCAGAACCGCGTCACATAACGCATGTAAACCAACATCACCATCAGAATGGGCAATCAGACCCTGATCATGATCAACCGCCACGCCGCAAATCATAATCGGACCGCTTTCATCGGGTGAAAATTTGTGAACATCAAAACCACTGGCGGTCCGTGTTTCTGTCTGCTGGCTGTTCTGCATCATATTCAGGTCCTCAGCAAAAGTGATTTTTTCAAGCTCTGATGCGCCGTCAACACAAATCAGCTTCATTCCGGCTATTTCAGCAAGGCTGGCATCATCAGTAACCTTTGCATGGCTGTCACCCCCGGCAAACGCCTCATGCAACCGCAATAAAGTGTCAAACGCAAAGGCCTGAGGGGTCTGCACCCGGCGCAAGCTGGTCCGGTCAATCGTGGATAAAATGATCTGTTCACGATCAACCTGTTTCACTGTGTCAGTAATGGGCAGGGCAGGAACAGCGCCATCTGCCCCCGCTTTGCGGGCAGCCAGAAGCGCGTCCAGAACGTGATGTGGCACAAACGGGCGGGCCGCATCGTGAACCGCGACGCTTGTGCTGTGCTCCCTCTCAGCCAGAGCCCGCAGACCATTTAAGGTCGATGCCGTCCGGGTTGCCCCGCCTGTGGTGAACTGAACGGGCACCGGACAGGAACGGGCAGCTTCTTTCAGCTGATTTGTAACCAGCTCATCCACGCCCTCTTCGGGAAGCACCACCATGATGCGCCCGCAATGCGGCCAGCAACCAATCGCGTCCAGACTGTGCAGCAGAACAAGCTTGCCTGACAGCAGCCGGAATTGTTTTGCCGGTCCTGGAGATGGCATATCTGCTGAAAACCGGCGGCTTTGCCCTGCCGCCAGAATGATAAAATCCATATTGAGGTCTGCAGCGGCCATCATTCTGCCTTGTCTATATGTTCAGCCCGGAACAGGTCTGCCCTGTTTCTAGCCTGATGTTGGCGGGCTTGTCCAGTTGAGGCCGTGCAGGTGAATCTGAGGAGAGGTATGATTTATCTTTATTTTCTGCCTATTTTTTGGGCAGAGTTCTGGACATTTCTGCGAGGTTTCAGGCATACTCGCGGCTATGACGCATGTTCTTGACCAAATTTTAGGCCTTTCGGGGGAAAACAGCCTCTCTGATGTGGTTCTGGCGCCGATGTCTGGCATTACGGATCAGCCATTCCGCGCGGCGGTCAGGCGCGCCGGGGGCGGGCTGGTGATCAGTGAAATGGTGGCCAGCCACGCGATGCTGACAGATGTGCGTGCTGAAATGCGTAAAATTTCCTCACATCTTCGAAAAGAAGCGCCTGTCGGGCTGCAGATTGCCGGATGGGACCCGGAGATGATGGCTGAGGCAGCACGCATGGCAGAGCAGATGGGCGTCAATCTGATTGATATCAATATGGGCTGCCCTGCAAAAAAAGTGACGGGCCGCGCTTCGGGCTCTGCCTTGATGCGTGAGCCTGAACGGGTAGAAGCGATTTGTGAGGCCGTTGTGCGGGCGGTGTCTGTTCCGGTCACATTAAAGACCAGGCTTGGCTGGGATGATGCGTCTTTAAATGCCCCGGATATTGCCAGAATTGCAGAAAGCAAGGGTATCAGGCTGATCACCATTCATGGCCGCACACGTTGCCAGATGTATAAAGGTGAGGCTGACTGGTCAGCTATCCGGGCTGTTGTTGATGCGGTGACGATTCCGGTTCTGGCCAACGGGGATATCACAAGCTGTGCGGCCGCAGCAGAAGCTGTCCGCCTTTCCGGGGCGGCGGGTGTTATGGTCGGCCGGGCAGCTATGGGCCAGCCCTGGCTGTTGGCGCAGATAGCTGATCATCTTGCCGGCAGGACAGTGCGCCCTGTTCCGGATATGCATATCCGGCATCAGATGATGCGCGCTCATCTGGCGGATATTCTGGCTGAATCAGGCGAGAGAGGCTTGCGATCCGCCCGTAAACATTTTGCCAGCTATTGTGATCATCTGGACCAGTCAGAAGGCCTGCGAGAGGTCGCGCTAAGAGCTGACACAGCTTCGCTGGTTCAGGACGCTATCGATCGTTATTTTCTGGATCAGTCCAGATTATCAGCAGCATAAAGCAGGGCAGGGGGAACAGCTGATGGTCAAATCTGGTGCTTTTGCCCATGCCCAGCAAGAAGATATGTCTGCTGAATTGCTGAATATGCTGCCGTTTCCGCTGTTGCTGATTGACAATGATGACAGGTTTGTCTGGCTGAACCCGGCTGCAGAAAGTTTCTTTCAGAGCAGTACCGCCTATCTTGCGGGCAGGGCGCTGACAGAAATGCTGCCTGCTGACAGCCCGTTTTTTGCTTTGCTTCACCGCGTCAGACAGGCCGGGCGTCCGGTTGTGGAAAAGGCCATGGGGCTGGTCAGCCCAAAGCTGGGGGTCAGGACCGGGGCAATCCAGATGGTGCCCATTCTGGCTGCGGGTCAGCCAGAAGCCCAGGCACAGATACTGGTTTCTATTCAGGAACAGTCCATGGCCGAACAGCTCTCTACCCAGAATCAGTTCAAAGGCGCGGCGCTGTCGATGGCGAAAATGACCGCGCTTCTGGCTCATGAAATAAAGAACCCGCTGGCAGGCATCAAAGGGGCTGCTCAGCTTTTGGAGCTGGATTTACCTGCAGAATATCGGGAATTGAGCGGGATGATCGTTGATGAAACAGATCGCATTACCTCTCTTCTCAGCCGTATCGAAACATTATCGTCTGACACACCTGTGAAATTTACAGATGTGAATATTCATGAAGTTTTGGATCACTGCATCCGGATCACAAAGGCCTCATTTGGCCGCCATTTAACCGTGATAAGGCGCTATGATCCCTCATTGCCTGATGTCAGAGCGGACCGGGAACTGTTGGTTCAGTGTTTTTTGAATCTGTTCAAAAATGCAGCAGAGGCAACAAAGGCAGGAGATGAGCTGACCTTGAGCACATCTTATTCCATGACACGGTATGTTTCCAGCCTATCAGATGGCAGGCGTGTTCATCTGCCCTTTCAGATTGAAATCGAAGATACTGGAGATGGCATCCCAGATGAGCTGGCAGACCATATATTTGAACCGTTTATTTCCACCAAATCAGGCGGATCAGGCCTGGGCCTGGCTATGGTTGCCAGTGTGATTGCAGATCATGGCGGTGCCATTTCCCATCTGCCACGACGGCGCGGGACCTGTTTCAGCATTAATCTGCCGGTGATGAGCAGTACCAGCTCTGGCCGCAAGACAGAGGCAGAGACCTGATGAGCAGCCGGACTCCGCAAATTCTTGTCGCTGATGATGACCGGACGGTCCGGACAGTCATCTCGCACGCGTTGAGCAAACAGGGCTATCAGGTTGGGGCGACAACCTCTGTTGCCGGGCTATGGGATATGGCCACAGCGGGCAGAGGGGATGTGCTGATCACAGATGTTAATTTTCCAGATGGTGATGCGCTGGATTTGCTGCCCCGGCTGCAGGAAAAACGTCCGGATTTGACCATTATCGTGATGAGCGCGCAGGCAAATCTGCTGACCGCGATCAAAACCCAGCAGCGCGGCGTCTTTGACTATCTGCCGAAGCCATTTGAATTGCGCCAGCTCTTGGATGTGATGTCGAGAGCGATATCCGAAGACCGGACTGACCTGTCTCCGGACAGGCTGACAGCTGGTCTGCCAAAGCAGATCCCCGCGCCATTGATGGGAAAATCGCCTGCAATGCAGGTGACGTTCAAATTATTGAGCCGAATCGCAACACAGTCTGTGCCGGTCCTGATCAAGGCTGAACCGGGTTCGGGAAAGCAAATTGTAGCCCAGACCCTGCATGAGATGAGCCATCTGTCATCAGCTGGCTTTGAGGCTGTGGAATTGTCGCAAGTCGAAGAGGCGGAACATACTGAGCTGTTATTCGGGCCGCGTGGCCTGATCACCCGCACATCAGTTGGCAGCCTGTTTTTGAATAATATTGACCAGCTTTCTGTTCCGGCCCAAAAGGCCCTTGCTCAGTTTATGGTGTCAGGCTCGCCAGGCTCTCGCCTGCAGCCAGCCCAGCTGGGGCAACTGCGTCTGATTTGCGGGACATCTGCTGATCTGAAACAACAGGTCAGCAAAGGTGCGTTCAGAGAAGATCTGTATTTTGAATTATCTGTGGCTGAACTGGGCATGCCGCCGCTGCGGGACCGGCAGGAAGACATCCCGCAAGTGGCCAGCTGGGTCTGCAGCCAGCTGAACAGTCAGTTTCAGACCGAACGGCGGCTGACAACTGAAGCAATGGCCCGCTTGCAAGACTATGTCTGGCCCGGGAATGTAAAAGAGCTGGAAGTGCTGCTGAAGCGTTTGTTCATTGCCACCACAGAACAACAGATTTCGGCCCGTATGGTCGAAAAGGAACTGGATAAGCTTTCCTCTCTGGCTGAGCAGGCCCTGGTTGAACCGATAGCAAGTTCTGACAGCCTTTCCCAAGCGGTTGAACTTCACCTGTCCCGCTATTTCAAGGCTTTGGGCGGGGCAGAACCAGATGCCGGTCTGCATGACCGTATTCTGGCAGAGGTTGAACGGCCATTGATTGTGGCCACGCTTTATCATACCGGGGGGAACCAGATACGGGCCGCCGCCATTCTGGGGCTGAACCGAAATACCTTGCGAAAAAAGATTAGAGAGTTGAAAATTTCAACAAATCGGGCTGAATACAAATAAAGCGCAAATACAGCATGTGGCGATTTCAGACGGCGCACAGGATATAAGGATATGACAAATCCGCTTCAATTCGGGTCTGCTGACCGCTCTGTTCAGAAAACAGGGCGGGTGGGTCCTGTGACGGGAGAAGCAGATAGCACCGGTTCTCCTGCTGTCCGGCAATGGCTGGCCGGTGACCGGCTGGCCTATCTTGTGATCACGGTTGCTGTGGGGATAGGCCTGACTGTCTTTTTTGCCCTCTCTCAGGTGACAGACATCACCGCCCAGTCAGATCTTTTGATCCTGAGCTTCCTTGTGGCGATGACATTTCTGGGGCTTTTGCTGTTTTTTGTGGGCCGGCAGTTGCTGCGGCTGTGGCGAGAGCGCAGCCAACGTCACGCCGGGGCCCAATTGCATTTCCGCCTTGCGTTGTTGTTTGGCGGGGTGACCGCTATTCCGGCTGTTCTGGTGGCGATGTTTGCTATTTCCATGATTGATTATTCCTTGCGCGGTTGGTTTGCAGACCGGATTTCAACAGCTGTGAATGAATCAGTAGAGGTGGCCAGTGCGTATTTTGAAGAACATGCCCGTTCGGTGCGTGGCCAAATTCTGGCGATGGCAAATGACCTCAACCGGGAAGCCCCGCGTCTGGTGCGTAACCCCAACCAGTTGAATGAGTATATCTCTAACCAGACCGCGTTGCGGAATTTGTCTGAAGCTGTGATTATAGATGGCACAGGTCAGATTCTGGCAAAGTCACAATTTGCCTTTGCGCTGACCTTCTCTCGGATTGATGATGAGCTGGTCGCACGGGCACGGGACGGTGATGTTGTCATCATTACATCAAAAGAGAACAACAAGCTGCAAGCCATTGTAAAACTGAATGGTTTTGTTGACGCCTATTTGCTGGCAGGGCGTTTTATTGATGCTGATGTTTTGGCCGCATTAAACCAGACACGTGTGGCCGCAGATGATTATCAATCCTTATCTCTTCGCCAGTTTGATCTTCAGATTTCGCTGGCGGTGATGTTTGCTGTGGTGGCCCTGATGCTGTTGCTGGCTTCTATCTGGGTGGGGTTGAACCTGGCCACATCTATTGCCGGGCCTCTGGTCAGTGTGATCACTGTCGCAGAGCAGGTTCGCAGCGGAAATTTCAAAGAACGTGTTCCTGAAAGTGAGGATGTGGACGAAATTTCACGTCTGGGGGCCAGTTTCAACAGAATGCTTGATGATGTGTCCAGCAGCCGTGAGCAGCTGGTACAGGCAAACCGGCAGCTGGATGCCAGGCGTGAATTTACAGAAGCTGTTCTGGGGGGGGTATCTTCTGGGGTTATTGGCTTGGACAGGGACGGCAAGATCACGCTGCCGAACCAGGCGGCCTGTGAGTTGCTGGGCAAGAGGTTTGATGAGCTCTATGGTCAGGAATTAACCGAAATTCAGCCGGCCTTTGCGCCTTTGTTTGACGGTATTGACCAAAGGCGGCGTGTACATCCGGAACGCCAGCTGGATATGCAAATCGGCAGCCGTGTGGTGATTTTGCGTACCCGGGTCACCTCAGAACGTGTTGATGGCCGGTTGGTCGGTTATGTGGTGACTTTTGATGATGTCACTGATTTTCTGGCCGCAGAACGAAAGGCCGCATGGGCTGATGTGGCCAGACGCATTGCGCATGAAATCAAAAACCCGCTGACCCCGATTGCCTTGGCAACTGACCGGCTGAAGAAAAAATATCGTCCGGCTGAAGAAGATGACGGTGATAAGTTTGATGATTATCTGTCCATCATCACCCGCCAGGTCAATGATATTGGCCGCATGGTTGAAGAATTTTCCCAGTTTGCCCGCATGCCTGCACCGGTGTTGAAACAGATAGATGCGCGCAAGCTGTTGGCTGAACAGCAGATGTTGCTTGACCCGAACAGCCAGGTATCTCTGACAACCCGGCTTCCGGCTGGTGATGCGCCTGTTTACATCAATGCAGATGCAGGCCTGATGCGGCAGGTGATCACCAATTTAACAAAGAATTCAATTGAAAGCATGCAGGACAGCTCTACGGGCGCGCCCAAGATTGAACTGTTTTTAAGAGTGGCTGATGAACGGGCCGAAATTATTGTGCGTGATTACGGGCCCGGGTTTCCGGCTTCAGATCCGGCCCGGTTCCTAGAGCCCTATGTAACCACGCGCGAAAAAGGAACAGGCCTTGGTCTGGCGATTGCCCAGAAAATCATGTCTGACCATCGCGGTGAGATCACGTTACAAAATCATAAAGAGGCAGGAGCAGTTGTCACTTTATCCCTTCCTCTGGCAGGAGATCATGAGCGATGAATGAAGAAATTCTGGTTGTTGATGATGAGCCGGATATTCGCTCGCTGATCAGCCTCACGCTTGAGGATGAGGGGTTTGTTACTGTTCAGGCCGCTAATGCACAAGAAGCCCGTTCGGTGATTTCTTCTCGGCCGCCATCCTGTATCATTCTGGATATCTGGATGCGTGATTCAGATATGGACGGCATTGATATTCTGAAATGGGTCCAGGATTTGTATCCTGAAGTGCCTGTGCTGATGATTTCAGGACATGGCACAATTGAAACCGCTGTCCAGGCACTGAGATTTGGGGCGCATGATTTCATTGAAAAACCCTTTAAAACGGAACGGCTGTTGCTGACCGTCAGACGTGCTCTGCAACAATCTCGTCTGTCGCGTGAGAATGCAGAACTGAAAGCCCGAACTGGGCAAGCCGGGCCGCGTGATCTGATCGGCCAGTCATCTGCTGTCAAACAATTGCAGCAAGCCATTGACAGGGTTGCCCCTACCGCCAGCAGGGTGCTGATCACCGGCCCGTCCGGTTCAGGCAAGGAGATGGCAGCCAGGCTGATCCATGATCGATCTGACCGGCGTGAGGGCCCGTTTATTGTGGCCAGCTGTGCGCGCTTGAACACTGCCCATGCTGACCGTGATTTGTTTGGCTCAGAAGGGTTACAGTCTGGACGGCGGGTCATCGGGCTGTTTGAACAGGCACATCGGGGAACGCTCTATTTTGATGAGGTTTGTGAGCTTCCTGCGGCAATTCAGAGCCGTTTGGTGCGGACTGTTGCTGAACAGAATTTCAGGCGGGTTGGCGGCAATACAGAAGTGTCAACAGATGTGCGGGTGATTTCTGCTTCCAGCCAGGATTTGCAGGCCGCGATCGCAGATGATGTCTTGCGTGAGGATTTATATTACCGGCTTGGGGTGATTTCCTTGTCTGTCGCGCCGCTTTCATCCCGGCGTGAAGATATTGGGGCGCTGGCGCGGCATTTCGTATCTGAATTTGCTGATCAGCTGGGCTGTCCGCCAGTGAAATTGGGAGAAGATCTGTTAAATGCCATGCGCGCCTACAGATGGCCGGGGTCGGTCCGTCAATTGCGCAATGTCATTGAAACGCTGATGATCCTGGCCGATAAATCTTCAGATGAGCCTTTGGGCGTCCAGGCTCTGCCTCAGGAAATTCTGTCTGGGTCAGAACAGGAGGTGCGGTCTGTCCTGGAAAAGAGCCTGTCTCTGCCGTTAAGAGAGGCCAGAGAAGAGTTTGAGCGGGAATATATGCGCCTGCAGCTGGATAAATTTGGCGGCAATATATCGCAAATGGCAAAATTTGTGGGGATGGAACGATCAGCCTTACACCGCAAGCTGAAATCGCTGGGATTACAGGCATCCTAACCCACAGACGGGTTTTGGCTTGCTCTGGAGGCGAAAATGAATAGAGTAGGGCACAACAGGAGGCCTGCTGCCTGTCTGCCCAGAGAGCAAAACAAAGGACTGGCCGAGTCTTATGTCTGGACCAAATATGGGCGTGGCCGGAATAACTGGCTGAGAAGAGAGATTTCATGAAAATCGTAATTTGTGGGGCTGGGATCGTCGGAAGCGCGATCGCGCGCCATCTCGCCGCAGAACAGAATGACGTAACCGTTATCGATTCTGATCCTGACAAAATTCAGCGGATTACGGAAGTTGCTGATGTCGGAGCGGTGACCGGTGTGGCCTCGCACCCTGATATGCTTGAACAGGCTGGCATGGCTGATGCTGAATTGCTGATTGCGGTAACCGAATCTGATGAAATTAACATGGTGGCCTGCCAGGTCGCGCATACCATTTTCAACACGCCCACCAGAATTGCACGGATCAGATCACGGGCCTATCTTGACCCCCAGGTTGAGGCGCTTTACGGGCCGGAAAACCTGCCGATTGATCATATCATCTCACCAGAGCTTGAGGTATCAGCCGCGGCCGGCCGCCAGCTGCAATTGCCCGGTGCGTTTGATGTCAAGGATATGGTGAACGGCAAAATCCGCCTGATCGGTGTGCTGTGCCGGGAAAACTGTCCTATTCTGGCCACACCTATCCGTCATCTGACCAATTTATTTCCAGGCCTGTCGATGACAATTGTCGCCATTATCAGAGGTAATGAGGTGATTGTGCCGCGGGATGGCACAGATATGATGCAGCCTGAAGACAGGGTCTATTTTGTTTGTGATGCTGAGCATACTGACCGGGCCATGGCCAGCTTTGGTCATACAGAAAAAGAAGCTCATTCTGTGGTGATTGCCGGCGGTGGGAATATTGGCAGCCTGCTGGCTCAGGATATTGAGGCAAAATCCCAGAATACGGTCTGCCAGATTATCGAAAAGGACAAGGCTCAGGCCCATCTGATTGCAGAACGGCTGCAGCAGACAGGGGTGACCTGTGGCAATTCACTTGATGCGGATATATTGAATGAGGCCGGGGTCAGCACAACAGATACCTTTGTGGCGGTCTCTAATGATGATGAGGTGAACATCTTATCTGCCTTGTTGGCCAAACGAATGGGGGCAAGGCATACAGTTGCACTTGTGAATATGCCGGGCTTTGTGCCTTTGATCAGCGCGCTGGGTGTTGATGCTGTGATTAACCCGCCACAAATCACCGTATCCTCTATCTTAGAGCATGTCCGGCGCGGGCGTATTCTGGATGTTCATTCTGTTGTTGAAGGGTTAGGGGAAGTTCTTGAGGCAGAAGCCCTGGCCAGTTCTCCTCTGGTTGGGTTGCCGCTTCGTAAAGCGCGGATTCCCAAAGGGGTTGCTATCGGGGCCATTCTGCGGCTTGATGAGGTTGTTCCGGCGCGCGGCGACACTGTGATTGAGGCAGGTGATCATCTGGTATTGTTTGCCGCACCAGGGAAAGCCGCCCGGGCAGAATCGATTCTGTCTGATCCGGATTCTGAATTTTAAGGGCTTGAATATTCATGTCACGTTTTGCTTATGTAAATGGCCAGTATCTTTCGCATCACAATGCGGCTGTTCATATTGAGGACAGAGGCTATCAGTTTGGTGATGGTGTTTATGAAGTTGTGTTGCTGATTGACGGCAAGATGGCAGATTGCGAGGGGCATCTGAAGCGCTTGCAGCGGTCTCTTGATGAGCTGAGCCTGTCCAGCCCGGTATCAGATGCGGCTCTGCGCCAGATTATGAACCGCCTTATTCGCCTGAATCGCCTGAAAACAGGAATAATTTATATCCAGATCACACGCGGCGTCGCCCGGCGGGACCATAAGTTTCCCCAGCACAGCCATCCCAGCCTGGTGATGACAGTCAAGCATCTGTCTGTAAATACAGGCCAGCAGCTGGCCGGCAAATCAGCGATCACGGTCCCTGATCAGCGTTGGGAGCGGCGGGATATCAAAACCATACAATTGCTGCCAAACTGTCTGGCAAAACAGGCCGCTGCTGAACAGGGGGCTTATGAAGCGATCATGGTAATGGCAGATGGTACGGTCTCAGAAGGATCATCTTCAAATGTGTGGATTTTAACTGAGTCCGGCCAACTGATCACCCGTCAGGCCAATGAAGCCATTTTGAACGGCATTACCCGTCGTTCTATTCAGCGCATCGCCGCAGAACGCCAGCTGGAGATCATTGAACGGCCATTTACGGTCGCAGAGATGATGGCCGCAAAAGAAGTATTTGTCACCAGTGCAACCTCAATGGTTACAGCCCTGACACAAATTGATGATAAGCAAATTCATGAGGGTGAAGTAGGCCTCATTGCCACTGCCTTAAAGGCTGACTATATTGAGTATATACAGGCCGGTGAATAAAGCCTGATAAAGGCGGGATAACGCCCGCGACCAGCTTATCAAAGGCGACAAGATGGATAAAACACATAATCTTCAGGATGTTTTCCTGAATCAGGTCAGAAAACAGCATGTCCCTGTGACTATCTTTCTGGTCAATGGCGTCAAGCTACAGGGCGTCATCACTTGGTTTGATAATTATTCAATGTTGCTGAAGCGTGATGGCCATATTCAACTGATTTACAAACATGCGGTCTCCACCATAATGCCGTCCACACCGCTGAACATGCAGGATATAGAAGGTGAAGAACACAGCTGATTCAGGCGTTGTGGTGTCTGATGAAGCGGTTTTATCCATCCTGCGTGAGGCGGCGGAACGTCTGATTCTCCCCCGTTATCAGAACCTTGCCGATACAGAGGTGAAGACAAAAACCTCTGCTACAGATTTTGTCACCATCGCTGATCGTGAGGCAGAAGCCTTTATTGCCCCGGCTTTACTGTCTTTATTGCCGGGGTCTGGCTGTATTGGCGAGGAAAGCGTGGCAGAGGGGAAAATGGCCATCAATGCCGTTGATAAACGCTTTATCTGGACTGTTGATCCTGTTGACGGGACCCGGAATTTTGTTGCCGGGACTGAACATTTTTGTTGCATGGTCAGCCTGATTGATGATCTGGAGCCGATAAAGAGCTGGATTTACAGACCGTTGCTTGATGATGCGGTTGTGGCCACAAAAGGCAAAGGGGTTCGCCATTATCAGGCAGACGGTCAGGTCGTAACCTGTACAGCCCGCTGCCGTGAAGGAGAGATGCCGACATTACAAGGCACGTTAAACGCGATGGGGTTTGATCTGTCTATCAGAAATGCGGTCAGGGACAGGTTGCGGGGCTTGAAAGGGCGCTTTCATTTAGGCTCAGCAGGTATTGATGCGGTCTATATCGCCCTTGGTCAATCTGATTATCTGATGCACAGCAAGCTGACGCCATGGGATACGGTTCCGGTGGATTTAACCTGCCGTGAACTTGGCTATCACGCCGGACTGGCCCCTGATGCCAGACGGTTTGGCTGGCAGGAAAAAGGCGTGTTTCTGGCCGCCAGCAGCCCTGAACAATGGCACCATATGGCCCGTTATATTTGGTCAGGCGTTAGGTAAATATTTTTATTTACTTTATTGTTTAAGCGCTGTTTTTTGCCTTTTGCCACAGCTGTTCCATTTGCTCCAGGCTGGCCTGATCAACAGAACTGTTCTGCTGCTCCAGCTGATCTTCAATATATCTGAACCGGCGTTCAAATTTACGGTTGCACCCCAACATGGCGGTTTCAGGGTCAATACCGGCCTTGCGGGCAAGGTTGGCGGCAACAAACAGGATGTCGCCAATCTCATCTTCGAGCCGGGCTTTATTATCCGGTGTGTGCGTCATCACTTCGGTCAGCTCGTCAAGCTCTTCATGCATCTTGTCGATCACCGCATCCATATCCGGCCAGTCAAAACCGACACGCGCTGCCCGTTTCTGCAGCTTTGCGGCCCTGACCATAGCTGGCAGGGTTGTGGCCACACCGTCCAGAACGCTTAACCGGCTGTCCTTTGCTGCTTCTGCGCGTTCAGCCTGCTTTATTGCTTCCCAATTCTGTTTCACAGCTTCGCCGTCTGCAGCAACGCCTTCGGCAAATACATGCGGATGACGGCGGATCATTTTGTCACTCACCCGGCGCGCCACCTCATCAAAGGTAAAGCTGTCTTCTTCTGTGGCCATCTGGGCATGAAACACCACCTGTAGCAGCAGATCACCAAGCTCATCACAGATTTTATCCCGGTCACCTGTAAAGATCGCCTCACTGACTTCATACGCTTCTTCTATCGTATAAGGGGCGATGGTTGAGAAGGTTTGCTGAATATCCCATGGACAGCCGGTTTCAGGATCACGCAGACGGGCCATGATGTCGAGCAGACGGGACAGATTGGGCGATTCTTGTGACATGTATACTGCTTGCATTATAATAGAGGACAGGTCAATATCTGGCTGCTGTCAAAACTGAAGGAATGCCGCTATGAGTGATGCTGAAAACATGTTTCAGCCTGCACAGACTGCCCAGAAGGGGCTGATCGCCCGTTTGCGCAGCTGGTTTTTCACCGGGCTTTTGGTCACTGCACCGGTTTTGCTGACGATTTATATTACCTGGCTGTTTGTGGATGTGATAGATGGCCAGGTAGAAGCACTGATGCCGTCATGGGTGCGTGACTATATTTCTGTTAACGCGCCTGTGGTGGGCAAACTGCCCGGGGTGGGTTTGCTGATAGGGGTGGTTATGATCACCGTTATTGGTGCTGTGGCAGCCGGGTTTATGGGCCGCTGGCTGATCAGTTTGGGTGAACGTATTCTGAACAGGATGCCCGTGGTCAGGTCAATCTATGGCGCCTCAAAACAGATCCTTGAAACAGTTTTATCGACTCAGTCTGATGCGTTTCGTGAAGTGGTGTTGGTTGAATATCCACGCAAGGGGTTGTGGGTTCTGGGATTTGTGACCGGCGCAACAAAAGGTGAGGTTAAAGACAGTCTGGACCAGCAAACCGTCAATGTGTTTATTCCGACTACACCAAACCCGACATCCGGGTTTCTGCTGTTCTGTCCGCATAAAGATTTGGTCTATCTTCAGATGAGCGTTGAAGACGCTGTAAAGCTGGTGGTTTCTGGCGGCATTGTCACCCCGCCGCAGCCCGCGCCGGAAAAACCCAAAAAGAAGCTGGCGAAAAAAGCTCAGCCTGCGGCCAAGACGAAGGCTAAACCGAAATCAGGCGCTGCCAAAAAGGCAAAAGCTGTAAAATCATAAAAGATAATTGCTCAGCCTGATTCGAGGAACTGAACCGCACTGTCTCTTTCAAACAGGCTTAACAATAGCGCGTAAGGGGCCATATCGGGGTGATCAAGATTATGGCCGCGCGCCAGGACCCGTTCAGCTTGCTGGCGGGCCAGAGCCAGCAGATCACCATGTGCAGCCAAATCAGCCAGGCAAAATTCCGGCAGTCCGGATTGCCGCTGGCCCAATACTTCTCCTGGCCCGCGCAGGCGCAAATCTTCTTCAGCAATGACAAAGCCGTCATTTGTCTGCCGCATGATTTTTAACCGCGCCTTGGCGGTCTCGCTTAACGGAGACTGATACATCAGAATACAGGATGACGCTTTGTCACCCCGCCCGACCCGGCCGCGCAGCTGGTGCAATTGGGCAAGGCCAAACCGTTCAGCATGTTCAATGATGATAATTGTGGCCTCAGGCACATCAACACCAACTTCTATCACTGTTGTGGCCACCAGCAATTTGCTGTCCCCTGATTTGAACGCTGCCATAGCCTGTTCACGTTCATCAGCCTTCATCTTGCCATGTGCCAATGTCGCGTTTGCGTCAGGCAATACAGCAGTTAGCGCGCGATGCCTATCTTCGGCGGCGGCGACATCCAGCTTGTCTGTTTCTTCAACCAGCGGGCAAATCCAATAGGCCCGTTGTCCGTCTGCCAGCGCGGCGGCCAGCCGGGCGGTTATATCTGCCAGACGTTCCTGACTGACAAGGGCCGTTTCAATCTCCTGGCGGCCAGCTGGTTTTTCATCCAGCCGGGATACCGTCAGATCGCCATAGGCCGTCATCGCCAGCGTGCGCGGGATGGGTGTTGCGGTCATCACCAGAACATCACAGCCATGGCCTTTCTGGCCCAACACCAGACGCTGGCGAACCCCGAACCGGTGCTGTTCATCCACCACCGCCAAAGCCAGATCAGCAAAGCTCACCTCATCTGTCAGCAGCGCGTGTGTGCCGATGACAATGGCCTGCGTGCCGTCAGCAAGGCTGTCTAAAATCTCTTTGCGCTCTTTTTGTTTGGTTGCGCCGGTCAGCAGTACTGGCGTCAGCCCGAGCGGGGCCAAAAAGGCAGAAAGACTCTGATGATGCTGGCGGGCCAGTATTTCTGTCGGGGCCAGAAGGGCGGCCTGCGTGCCTGCTTCAACCGCGGTCAGCATCGCCATCAACGCCACAAAGGTTTTACCAGAGCCCACATCCCCTTGCAGCAATCTGAGCATCCTGTCTGCTGAGGCCTGATCAGTGGTGATTTCGCTGATCACCCGCTTCTGGGCGGTTGTTGGCGTAAAGGGCAAGCTCGCCAGCAGCTGGTCTGTCAGCTGGCCTGTTCCTGCAATCACGCGTCCTGGCAGGGCAGTTTTGGTCTGTTGGCGGATAAGCCCAAGGGCGAGCTGGTTTGCAAACAGCTCATCAAATGCCAGCCGCGCCCGGGCAGGGGCTGTCGGGGATAAATCAGTAACGGCTTGCGGGGCATGGGCCTGCAACAAGGCTGCTTTAAATTCAGGCCAGCGGCGGGCCGCTTTGACTTCCTCATCAATCCAGTCTTCAAGGCTGGGTACGGTTTTCAGGCCAGCTTTTATCGCATTGCTTACTGTGCGGGCCTTCAGACCTGCGGTCAGCGGATAGACAGGTTCGACCTGGGGCAGGGTGTCTGCCTTTTCAATCGGCAGGATAAAATCAGGATGCGGCATTTGCAAACGGCCCTGAAACCGTTCAACCCGGCCGCTGATCAGGCGGCGTTCACCCACCGGCAGGGTGGTTTTCAGATAATCTGTCTGTGCATGGAAAAAGACCAGCTCAATCTGGCCACCTGTCGTTTCTGCGGTCACGCGGGCCGGGCGGCGCGAACGGGGCGGGGGAATATCTGCTTTCAGGACCAGAATTTCAAATGTGGCGATCTGGCCGTCTTCAGCATCATCAACCGCAGGGCGGGCCCGCCTGTCAATCACACTCACCGGTAAGTGGCGCAGCAAATCAATCACATATCGGCCGGTTCGCTTGTTCAACAGCTCAGCCATCTTCGGGCCGACCCCGGGCAAGCTGGTCAAGGCAGCGAACAGCGCGTAGATCACAGGAGGGCGGGCGATATGCATATGCGAGCACAAATCTGTTACAAGGCTTTGTCAGCCCTTATGTCTTTTTTTGGTATGGACAGACCCAGACCGTATCGACATAAAGACAGCAGCCTATCTTAACGCTGATCAGAAGGGTTAATCAATGTCAGAAACACCCGCCCCGCCGCACGGCAACGCTTTGCCGGCACGTCAGGCCCGCATCAAAAAACTGATCTACCGGGCCAGCTATACAGGTATGAAGGAAACAGACCTGTTGCTGGGTCAGTTTGCGTCCTGCTATCTGCCTGATCTCAGTGACGAGGAATTGGATATGTTTGAAGCTTTGCTGGAAGCAGGAGATCCAAAAATTCTGGCCTGGGTACAAGGTGATGAAGAGGTACCGCCACAGTTTCAGAACAGTGTCATGAATATGATTAAGAGCTTTAAAGTTAAAAAATAATTATATGAAATTTATAAATAAAATAAATTTATCAAAACAGATCTATGGCTGTCTTGATGCGGTCATTCCGTTGGTGCTGGCCCAATTATCTGAACAGACTGACGGGCTGGTTTTTATCGCCCGTGATGATGTGCGTCTGGCCCGGATAGAAGCCGGATTGTTGGCGTTGTCTGATCAGATTGAGGTGGTGTCTCTGCCTGCCTGGGACTGTCTGCCCTATGACCGGGTGTCAGCCCATTCAACCATCACAGCAAAGCGGGTACAGACGTTATCACGGCTTGCTGTTCTTAACTCTGAGACCGGCGGTAAACCTGTTGTCTTGCTGACCACGGTGAATGGCTGGCTGCAGAAACTGCCGCGCTTATCTTATTTTGCGGATACCTCACTTCACCTACAGGCCGGCCAGACCATCACACAAGAGACGATTTCGGCGTTTCTGTCGCGTAACGGCTTCCGGCGGACACAGACCGTGCGGGAATATGGTGAATATTCTGTTCGCGGCGGCATTCTGGATATCTATCCGCATACAGATCAGCTGCCGGTCAGGCTGGATTTCTTTGGTGATGAGATTGAATCGATAAAATTCTTTGACTCACTCAGCCAGCGATCTGAGGCGGCTATTAGCCAGGTGGATATCCGGCCGGCTCATGAATATCTGCTTGATGAGGATACGATCACACGCTTCCGGCAGGGTTATCTGAAACAATTTGGCGGCCGTGCGGCCCGCGATCATATCTATGAAGCGGTCTCTGCTGGCCAGACGACCGCCGGTCTGGAACATTGGCTGGCTCTGTTACATGACGGGCTGTTGTCTGTTCATGACCAACTGCCTGAATGGCGGTATCTGTTTGATGTTGATGCAGAGGCGGTGTGGCAGGCCCGGCTGGACCAAATTGCTGACTTTTATCAGGCCCGGATGGAAGCGGTTGGCACTGAACAGGATCAAGTCTACCGGCCTTTGCCGCCGGAGCAGATGTATCTGACATCAGCAGAGGTCACCAGCTTTCACGCTGAAGGCCAAACCACAATCCTGTCAGGCTTCAGCAGACCAGAGACAGCAGCGTCTGACAGTGACACAGGCGCGCGCCTTGGGCCGACCTTCGGGGCAGGGGCAGCAAGTGAGGCCTCTCCATCGGTCGCTGCTGCGCAGCATATCCGCCAGGCTGTCCAGACAAGACCTGTCATTTTAACCGCCGCATCAACAGGGTCGCTCACGCGGATGACAGAGCTGATTGGCGGGCATCTGGAGGCCGCTATTACACAAGTGGACAGGCTGGATCAGGTTGGCTCGTCTGGGTGTTATGCGCTGCTCTCGCCTGTTGAAGCTGGGTTTGAAAGTCCGTTTGCCTGTCTGATCACTGAACAGGATGTCTTTGGTGTGCGCAGCTCGCGCCCGCAGGGGCGGCGCCGTGCAGATGATTTTCTGCGTGAGGTATCCTCGCTTGAAGCTGGCGATCTGGTGGTGCACGTTGAACATGGCATTGGTCGTTATGAGGGGCTGGAGACAATCCGTTCAGACGGTACCGATCATGACTGTCTTCATCTCAGCTATGCAGGCGGTGACAGATTATATCTGCCGGTTGAGAATATTGAGCTGCTGTCCAGATACGGCCAGGAAGGCAGCGAGGCGAGTCTGGATAAGCTGGGCGGGGCAGGCTGGCAGGCCCGTAAAGCCAAAATCAAAGGCCGGATCCGGGAAATGGCTGATCAGCTGATGAAAATCGCGGCAAAGCGTGAAGTGGCCACTGCTGAACCGTTAAGCCCGCCAGATGGCGTGTTTGCGGAATTTTGTGCCCGTTTCGGCCATCCTGAGACAGATGATCAGCTGGACGCGATTTCAGATGTGCTGACAGATCTGTCTTCTGGCCGGGCCACTGACAGGCTGATTTGTGGTGATGTGGGTTTCGGCAAAACAGAAGTCGCTCTGCGCGCGGCATTTGTCGCGGCCATGGCCGGATATCAGGTTGCTCTGGTGACCCCGACAACGCTTCTGGCCCGCCAGCATGGCCGCTTGTTTGAAGAGAGGTTCAAAGGCTTTCCGGTGAATGTGGCCACTCTGTCCCGAATGGCTAAGCCTAAGGAAGCGGCCAATATTAAGGCGGGGCTGAAGGATGGGTCTGTACAGATGGTGGTAGGCACACATGCCCTGCTGGCAAAATCCATTGAATTCAATAATCTGGGTTTGCTGATTATCGATGAAGAACAAAATTTCGGTGTGGCCCAGAAAGAACGGCTGAAGGAATTGAGGGGTGATATCCATGTGCTCACCTTGTCAGCGACACCGATTCCGCGGACCCTTCAACTGGCTCTGTCCGGGGTGCGCAATATGTCTATCATCGCCACCCCTCCTGTTGACAGGCTGGCGGTCAGGACATTTGTTGGCGGCTGGGACGGGGTGGTCCTGAAAGAAGCGATTTTACGGGAGCGGTTCAGAGGCGGCCAGACCTTTATGGTGTGCCCTCGCATCTCTGATCTCAGCCGCATTTATGATCGCCTGATAACGCTGGTCCCTGATCTGAAAATTCTGACAGCTCATGGGAAAATGTCAGCAACCGAACTTGATCAGGCCATGACAGATTTCGGTGACGGGGCAGCTGATGTGTTATTATCTACAAATATCATTGAATCAGGCATTGATATTCCTACCGCCAACACCTTGATTATCCATCGATCTGATATGTTTGGTCTGGCCCAGCTTTATCAATTGCGCGGGCGTGTCGGCCGCAGCAAAGAGCGGGCCTACGCTTACCTGACCACTGATCCGCAGATGATCCTCACCCCGCAGGCGCGTCGCCGCCTTGAAGTGATGCAGACCCTTGATAAGCTGGGAGCTGGTTTTTCCCTTGCCTCATATGACATGGATATCCGTGGGGCAGGTAATTTGCTGGGAGATGAGCAGTCCGGCCATGTAAGGGAAGTCGGGATTGAGCTTTATCAGGATATGCTGAAGCAGGCGGTTGAGGCGGCCCGCCTTGACCGTTCCGAAACAGCCGAGGAAGAGGCAGAGACAGGATGGTCGCCTCAGATCACTTTGGGCACAAGCGTGTTGATCCCAGATGCCTATGTGCCTGATTTGTCTGTGCGCTTATCTTTATACAGGCGGATAGGCGCACTTGCTGAAAGTGATGATGTCAGCCTGATTTCAGCAGAGCTTGTTGACCGGTTTGGCCCGGTTCCGCAATCTGTCAAAAACCTGCTGGAAATTGTTGTATTAAAACAATTTTGTAAGCGCTGTAATATCCAGAAGCTGGATGCCGGGGATAAAGGGTTTGCGTTATCATTCAAAGATAATCACTTTGCCCGACCGGACCAGTTGATCGGCTGGATCGCCAAACAGGGCGGGGCGGTTCAGTTACGGGCAGATCACAAGCTGATTATCAAGACAGACCTGAAAACCAAGGAGGCCAGAGCCGATCAGGCGAGGGGATATCTGCAGGATATTGCGGGGCTTCTGGACAGCGCGGCCTAGCTGGGGCGCGCGGCTGTATCAATCACATTCAACAGGATGTCAGGCGGGTAGGCACCGGCCAGGGACAGGCTGTCATTGAAAATCATCATCGGCACCCCTTCAATGCCAAGCGTATGGCAATCTTGAAGGTCTATCTCCATTTGTGCCTCAGCACTGGTCAGCTGTTCTGCTAACCCCGCCCGGCTCAGCCCGCAGGCCTCAAGCAATTCGTCCTGAACCTCTGATTTGCCAATATCACGTCCGTCCAGGAAATAGGCCTGATAAAAGCCGTTTGCCAGAGCCTCGCTATCTGGGCCAGCGGCCAGCAACAGCTGGTGTATGGGGCGCGTATCTGGTGTGCGCTGAATTTTCGAAAACTGGAAATCTATCCCGGCATCAAGGCCCGCCATGGCGATCCGGCCATAAACAGCAGATGCGGCGTGACCGAATTTCGCTGTCAGATAGGCCTGGCGGCTCATCCCTTCAGGCGGCATTGACGGGTTCAGCAAAAAACTGCGCCATCGATAGATAGGCATAATGTCCGGGCGGCGGGCAAAGGCCTGATCAAGCCGTGTCTTGCCGATAAAACACCACGGGCAAATAATGTCGGCAAAGATATCCACAGTGATCTGGGTTGTCATGTGCACTCCATTTGCCTATCTCTGGCTTAGGGGTTTGGCAGGTGAACCCCTGCCATGTCTTGACCAGCCTACCATAACTCAGCACAGATGGTGACGAATATGGATGAAAAACAGGTAAAAAATGTTTTGAAAAAGCGGGACCGGCTTCTCACTACCGCAAGAACACTCGGCATTTCTGTTCTGGTTGATGAAGACAGCAACCTGTTTGCTGATGTTGGTCATGCCCCGTTCATTCGCAGAAACGGGTATTTTTACATTTATTCAAGCCATTTATCTGCTCATGTTCGCGCCCTGGTCAACGGGGCACAAGCGCAGTTCTTTCTGATAGAAGATGAAGCCCTCTCGCAGAATATCTGGGCGCGTGTCAGGGTGAAGTTTTCAGCTGAGGTATCAGAATTGTCACGTGAAGATCCCCGCTTTGCCAGACTTTGTGATGAAATCGGAGAGATACATGGCCCGGTGATGGAAATGATCCGGAATTTCACAGATTTTCATTTGTTTGAAGTTCAGCCAGAAGAAGGCGTTCTGGTCACCGGCTTTGCCCAGGCATTCAGTGTGAGCGGCCCGGCATTTGAGCTGACTGAACATCTGTCGAAAAGTTGAGTACAGAATGAAACGCTTGCCCATTTTCTGGAGCTTCCGGCGGTGTCCCTATGCGATGCGGGCCCGCCTGGCGGTGAAGTCAGCCGGTTTACAGGTTGAATTGCGCGAAATCCTGTTGCGGGATAAGCCAGATGCCTTTTTGGCTGTATCTGAAACCGCAACAGTTCCTGTGCTTGAACACAACGACGGGCAGGTTATCGAAGAAAGCCGGGATATCATGTTCTGGGCGTTACAGCAGAGCGGCGATCCTGAACAATGGCTGACAGGATGGAAACAGGACCAGGCAGGCCTGCAGGCGTTTTTGGACCAGCTGGACGGCCCGTTCAAGACCCATCTGGACAGATATAAATATTCTGCCCGCTTTGCTGAAGACAAAGCTGATGCTGCTGAACTGGCCAGTTATCACCGTGCTGAAGGGGCCGCGTTTCTGAAGCAGATTGACACGCGTCTGGACAGGAATCCTTTTTTGAACGGCAGCGAGGCAGGATTGGCTGATTACGCCGCCCTGCCATTTGTGCGGCAGTTCAGAATTGCTGATATCACCTGGTTTGATGATCAGGACTGGCCAGCTGTGCATCTCTGGCTGCAGGCTTTTTTGGCCAGCCAGCGATTTGCGGCCATCATGCATAAATATACCCCCTGGAAACCAGGAGATGCGCCAGTGGTCTTTTAGCTGTTGTCTGTTTTCAGCAGTAAGCGGATATAGGCTGTCAGGCTCAGCACAACGATAACCCCGCCACATATGGTCAACAGCCCCGGCCGTTCACCGGTACCCAGCCATACCCATACCGGACCCAACACGGTTTCCAGCAGCATAAATAAGCTGACATTTGCTGCGCGTGTAAAGCGGGTGGCTGCGGTGAGGGCCATGAAAGAAACCGGCAATATAAACAGGCCTGAAACAGATATAGCCAAAAGATTGCCAGTGAAAACAACTGACAGACCAGTAGCAGATGCGCCCAGAACAAACAGGCCGATAAGACCGGTAATAAACGCGCCCAAACCGTTTGCCAGCAATAAAGGAATATCTGAGCGAGACCGGAACATCACAAAATTCAGGCCCAACGCGGCGGCTGTGCTTAATCCGCATAATGCGCCGATAAGAACAGATCCCTTTGGGGCAGCCACTGCCTCATCCCCGCCCCAGACGGTCAGGGCAATGCCGACAAGGCTGACAACCATTGTTATCCAGGTTGCGGCATGCGTCTTTTCCTTTAACAGAATGGCCGAAAACAGAGCCGCGAACAGAGGTGAGCAGGCCAACGAAAACAGCACAATAGACACAGATGTCTCAGCGATACCATAGACAAAAGTTACCCCGCCAAAGATAATCGCCCCGACCGCGGTGAGGCCTTGCCAACTGAACAGAGCCATCATATCGGCAGCGCGTTTATCTGCTGTATAACTGAACAGGGCATAGGCCAGCCAGACCAGCAGCAAAAACCCGCCCATTTGCAGGCCGCGCCAGACCATCATCACCCAGACATCCATCTCTGATAGACGCATGAACAACGTGTCAGGTGTGATGATGAGGGCGCCGAACAGGCCAAGAAGGACCCCGAACGCCGGATATTTTGATAACGAGGTCAGGGGCATATCATAAACACCAAAAACGAAAACCTAAATAAAGCACATCCGCTTGTAGCTGAGGCTGATAAGAAAAGCCAGAACAGCTGGCAACAGATATCAGCTCAGCTTATCCAGGAACAGAGCGGCATCATGCCGGATGGTGTTTTGTTTGTCCTCACCCATTTTATCAAGGGTGCGGTAAATCATGCCCAGGCGTGGATTTTTGTTCAGTTTTTCGCGGTGCCGGATCAGAAAGTCCCAATACAGATAATTAAACGGACAGGCATCTGGCCCGTTTTTTTGCTTCACCTTATAGCGGCAGGAAGAACAATAATCAGACATACGGTCAATATAAGCGCCGCCTGCAGCATAAGGTTTGCTGGCCAGCAACCCGCCGTCAGCATATAAAACCATGCCTGATACATTCGGCAGTTCAACCCATTCATACGCATCAGCATACACAATCAGATACCATTCATTCACCTCATCAGGATGAAGACCGGCCAGAAGGGCAAAATTGCCAAGCACCATCAAGCGCTGAATATGATGAGCATAAGCAAATTTGCGGGTGTCCTGCACACAGGTTTTCAGACACCGCATATCTGTATCTGCGGTCCAGAAGAAAGACGGCAGGGGACGGGTTGCGTTCAGATGGTTCAGGGTTTTGTATTCAGGCATTTTCAGCCAGTACAGCCCGCGGACATATTCCCGCCAGCCCAAGATCTGCCGGATAAACCCTTCAACCGCGTTTAACGGGGCAGACCCGCTGAAATAGGCGTGTTCAGCAGCGGTAACCGCCTCCAGAGGGGACAGCAACCCGCAATTCAGATAAAACCCGATATGGGCGTGAAACATAAAGGGTTCATCTGCCAGCATCGCGTCCTGATAGCTGCCGAACTGGGGCAGCCGCTGGGCGATAAACTCATCAAGGACCTGTCGGGCCTGATCAGCCGTCACAGCAAAATCAAAGGGCTGAAGATCGCCGAAATGATCGGAAAATTCAGCCTCAACCAAAGCCAGCACATCTTTGGTGATATCGTCCGGGGTGAACCGGGTTGGTGACGGGATGACCAGCCCGTCTTTGGGGGGCTGGCGGTTATCCGCATCATAATTCCACTGACCACCAACAGGCTCATCTCCTTGCATCAGCAGACCTGTCTTGCGCCGCATTTCACGGTAGAAATATTCCATCCGCAACTGTTTGCGCCCCTCTGCCCAGGCTGCAAATTCGTCTGTTGTGGCAAAAAACCGGTCATCTTCACACAGGCTGACAGCGCAAGGCAGTACATCAGCCCACCCGCTCATCTCCTCAGCCAGGCGGTATTCACCTGGTTTTGTGACAATCACCTTGTCTGGGCTATGTCTGTTGACCGCTTGTTGAACCGCATCGGTAAAATTGGTACAGGCTAAGGCGGCATCAAAGCGGTGATAGTCAACCTGCCATCCAGCTGTTGTCAGCTCGTCAGCAAAATGCCGCATTGCCGAGAATAAAAGAGCGATTTTCTTTTTGTGATGTTTCACATAGCCGGTCTCAGATCGCAGCTCTGCCATCATCACGACATCTTCAGATTTACTGGCCGCTTTCAGGCTGCTGATCTGAGGGCTGAGCTGGTCGCCTAAAATGAGAATAAGATTGGCCATGGGTCAGGCCTTGGGCAGGGCGGCAAAATGATCAAGCGCGCGCAGACGTGATGATTTTACATCCACCAATGGCCGGGGGTAGGTATCACCCAGGCGCACCCCCGCCCGCATCAGAACTTCTCTTGGTGCTTCAAACGGGTTAAACAGATATTTTGACGGCATTTCCGCCAGTTCAGGAACAAACCTGCGGGTATAACGGCCTTCAGGGTCAAATTTCTGGCCTTGTGTTATCGGGTTAAACACGCGGAAATAGGGTGCTGCATCTGCCCCGCAGCCCGCTATCCATTGCCAGCTGGCCGTGTTTGAGGCTGCATCAGCATCAAATAAACACTCCCAGAACCAGGCTTCACCATGATGCCAGTCAAGAAGCAGGTTTTTAACCAGGAATGAGCCGACGATCATCCGCACCCGGTTATGCATATAGCCTGTCTGATACAGCTCTCTCATGCCAGCATCGACGATAGGATAGCCTGTCTGGCCGGTTTGCCAGGCGCGCAGGTGGTCGGCGTTATCCAGCCAGTTAAACTGAGCAAACTTAGCCTGAAGCGGTGTGGTTTTTAGATCAGGGTTACTGTGCAGAAGATGATAGGAAAATTCACGCCAGCCCAGTTCTGATCTGAACATATCCAAATTCACATCACTGTCATGAAAAAGCCCTTCAGCCGCATACCAGGCCTGATGTGGAGAGACTTGTCCGCATTTCAGATAGGGCGACAGCCGGGATGTGGCCCGCTTTGCCGGAAAATTGCGGCCATCAGCATAATTGCTTAGCCCGGCCTGCGGGTCAGGGTTTACAAATGCGGCCAGGGCGTCTTGTGCCCCAGCTTCTGATATAGTCCAGCCTGAGGTGACTTGTTCTGCCCAGGGCAGGGGCGGCATCAGTGCTAAATCTTCAAGGGTCTGGCTGTTCTCTGGCAGGGGGGCGAATGTCATCTCTGGTCGGGGCAGAGGGCGGCGCGGTGCTTCAGCAGCCAGACAGCCGCGGCGATAAAACGGTGTAAATACTTTGTATGGTGTGCCGTCCTGTTTGGTTATTTGTTCCGGCTCCCACAACAGATTGCCGCTTATAATATTGACCGACACACCGTCTTCGCCAAGAGCTTGTCGGATTTGCTGATCAATCGCGGCGTGATGAGGGGCGTATCGCCGCGTCATGGTCAGCTTGTCAGCCCCGGTTTGTTTGATCAGCTGGCGCAATATCGTCAAAGCCGGACCACGCTTCAGAACCAAGTGACCATCAAGATCCGCCCTCAGCGATTCCAGGGCTTCATGTAACCAGACCCGTGTTGCCCCGCCTGCTGCATCGTTCTGCTGAACAGGCGCGTCCATCTTTACAGAAGGCGGTCTGTCATCTGCCTCGTCAAGAATATACAGGCAAATAACCGGTCCGGATTTTGCTGCTGCTGTCAGGGCGGGGTTGTCAGACAGGCGTAAATCAGACCGAAACCAATGTAACGTGACAGACATGAACAAGATGCTCCGCGGGGAAAAAATAGGGCCGGGCGGCTGAAGAGATAAATCTGTTATTTATTCGTGCTGAACCGGGCAGCGGATTACGGCGATGTGCGAAAATCCGCCAGCAAATCAAGAACGATCTGCCGCCGCGCCTTTTGTTTGGCCGGTGCAGGCGGCACAGCCGTTCCTGCGCCCCAGACAGGCCCCGGCCAGGCCGCATCCCCGTGATGTCTGGCGATCAGGTGAAGATGAAACTGGCTGACCATATTCCCCAAAGCGCCAACATTTATTTTATCAGCTTTTTCAATCTGTTTAATATGATAGCTGAGATAGGATATCAGCTTATTCAGTTCAGCCAGATCAGCCGCAGACAGGTCATGCCATTCACTGATAGCGGGCAGGCGGGGGATAATCAGCAGCCAGAAAAACCGCTCATCCTTCATCTGCCGCAGGGAAAACACTCCCCAATCAGCGATAAATTCGCTATCGTTTTCCAGTCTGTGGTCAAGTGTGAACATGTCTTTGTTATGCGCGATATTTACAGGCCCGGCAACAGCACAAACCGGAAAACAACAAAGAGGGGGCTTTGTGATTTATATTGATGCAGATGCTTGTCCTGTACGCCAGGAAGCGATTGATATTGCGCTTCGCCATCAGGTCAGGCTGATCATGGTCACAAATGGCGGTGTGCGGCCCTATCCTCATGAATTGATTGAGATGAAATATGTCTCTCAGGGGCCGGATGAGGCTGATAAATGGATTGTCAGCGCGGCTGGGCAGGGGGATATCATCATCACAAATGATATTCTTCTGGCCGCAGAAGCTCTGAAAGAAGGGGCGGCTGTCTTGCGTCCGGACGGCTCAGAACTGACAACAGAAAATATCGGCAACCAACTGGCCAGCCGCGATTTGATGGCCGATTTACGGGCAGCCCAGCCTCTGGATATGGCCAAGGCAGGTGGCGGCCGGGCCTTTTCTGCGTCTGATCGTGGCCGCTTCAAACAGGTCCTTGACCAAAAGGTCAGGCAACTCACCGCGTAAAAGACACTGCTGATAGGATAACAAGGCCAGGTGGACAGCTCTGTTCTTATGGCGCGATCTATCGAAAATCAGCTATAGCTGAATTCAGCTGTTTTATGAGCCTTGATATACGCCCAGTCATACACAACGCCCAGGCCAGGGCCGGTGGGCACATCAACACAGCCCTGCTGGTCAATAGCGCTGAGCTGGTCTTCATAGCCGCATTGATAAACCGGGGCGACCGCATTCGGGCAGTCTGGCCCGACCAGTGCCATTTCATAGAAATTTGAATTCCGGGACGCGGCCATCAAATGACGATGTGCCGGACCGCAGGCATGAATTTCACAATCCACCCCGTGCGCTTCTGCCAATGCGTGAATTTTCAGCGCACCGGTCAGGCCCAGATCATATTCCGGGTCTGAACGCAGCATATCGGTACCCCCGGCCAGCAGGAAATCAGCCTTGGGCTCTACGCCGCGGATATGTTCTGTCTGCAATAAAGGGGTTTTCAGCTTTTCGCGCAGCCGTTTATGGGCAAAAGCAGACACACCTGAATCTCTGAACGGGTCTTCATACCATAGATACCCCGCTTCATCACAGGCCCGGCCAACATACAACGCATCAGCAAATGTGCGCAGCTCACAGGCCGGGTCCAGCATCAGTGACATGTCCTCACCGACAATTTTGCGGACATGCAAGACCATTTCTGCTTCTTCTTTCGGGTTGCCGTCATGCCAGCCATGAATCTTGAACGCTGTATAACCGAGATCACGGCAGGCCAACGCAAACTCAGCAAAAGCTTCTTTGCTGTCCAGCCCACCATTTCTGTCACCATGATAGGTGCTGGCATAAGCAGGCAGCTTATGTCGATAGCTGCCCAGCAAGGCGGCTATGGAACAGTTCAGCTGTTTGCCCTGCCAGTCCCACAGCGCAATATCCAGCGGGCCATGGCCCATATGGTCAAACTGGCGCAGCTCTCTTTTCAGATCATCAAAAATACCCTGGCGGTGTTCAGCGTGACGGCCGATCAGCATCGGGGCCAGCATCTGCATCTGGGCCAATACTGCCGGAGACGCGCCCCAGTTCAGCACATAGTCCCCGCAACACCCGTCTTCGGTCTCAATGCGGACAGCCTGCTTGGAAATATCGGTTTGCGCCCCGGGGGCATAGAACAAGCCGCCGATTGAACTGCCCGGCTCAGACGGGGCCAGATTATGTGCCGGAAAGGTAAATTGGGTGAGGGTGACAGACTTGATCTTCGTCATCGGCCTGAATAATCCTGATTGTGCGTGGGTGTGATGGTTTTATCCCACCAGCTTTACATATCCCCGTCAAACAGAATGTCCCCCTGCCTGTTTAAGGGCTAGAACGGGAACCGGGAGCCAGCTTGAGGCTGACGCATCACAACAAAAGGCTGGTCTTCTGCCAGAGGCACACAGAAAAACTGAGGCGGTTTCAGCCCGATTTCACGCATTTCCATGCCCTTGTTCTGTGCTTCAGCATAACAGCCGCCCGCGGCACTGAATCTCAGCCCGCTGTCGATATAATCACCTGAAAACACCCAGACCAGAAGAAACTCAGCCTTCTGTTGTGCATGAACCGTAACCGGCAGCGCAGTGATTAACGCGCTCAGCAGAACAAGAATTTTCAATTTCTTCATCGGCAAGCCTCCTCTTCATTATTGCTCACGATATAGCGCCGCCTTAGCACTGACCTTACAAATAAACGGTTTGCCCTGTTTCCGCACTTCTCTGGGCGGCTATCCCTATATCGACAGCCATCAGCCCGTCTTCAAGGCTGACCGCCGGTTTACCGCCATGCCTGATCAGCTCGGCAAATTGCTGATGCTGGTAAAATGTGGCCCCGTTATGATCTCCTGCCTTCAACAGAGCCTGGTCAACAGGCAAGGGGCGTATGGTTTGCTGGCGGGGGGAGCGCTTTGATATAACAAGTTCTGGAACAGGTGGCGGCCCGGCTTCCTCTGGCCAGAACCGGGTCGGGCCGGGGACTTTGGCTTCAATTTTTCCTGCCGGACCCACCACGCTTATCTCTTCCTGAAACTGGCTGGCCTCTGCGAACATGCATAATTCCAGCATCGCCCTGATACCGTTTTCAAAATTCACAATGACATAACCATGATCCCAGATATCCGGGGTCTGGCCATCATAGCGCTCATCCAGATGATTAACGGCCTGGCCTGCAGACGCCATGACAGAGACTGCCTCGCTGTTTGTCATCAACCTCATAAGATCAAAAAAATGGCAGCATTTTTCAACAAATGTGCCACCTGAATTCCTATTAAACCTGTTCCAGTCACCAACTTTCTGAAGAAAGGGGAAGCGATGTTCACGTATCGTTACCATCTTCAGCCCGCCTGTGACCTCTTCCATCTCGTCCAGCAGGCGTGCGACCGGCGGCATATAGCGATATTCCATGCCCACCCAAATCGGCGCAGCATAGCTGTTTTTCATCTCCAGCAGGTGCGGCCTGTCCGCCGGATTTGTGAATAACGGCTTTTCCATCAGCAAGGGCTTTGCGGCGATCTTCTGAATTTGGTCAAGCTGGGCTTTATGCAGATGATTGGGAGACGCCACAACCAGGCAATCCACATCTTCTGATCTGACAACCTCTTCCAAAGATGAGGCAAACACCGCATCAGGGGCCAATACCTTCGCCTCAGCCCGCATCTGCTCATCAGGCTCAAAAATGGCGGTTACCGCGGTCTGGTCAAGCAGCTGGATATTGCGGATATGTTCGCGGCCCATCATACCGCACCCGATTATGCCATAACCAAGCGACTGCATCACAAAAACATCCTCCGGCAAATCTATCAAACGGCGGTTGAGCCCGTGCAGGGCATAGCAGACAATAACAGAGAAAACCAAGAAAAAAACAGGGCAAGTTACGCACAATCAAACGGTCAGTCAGGCATGAAAATGTTAAACCGCGCTGAGGCTTTGCTTTATGGTTTGGCAGGCTTTATGGTCTGAAGTCAGGACAGGATGGTCGGAGACAGGTGATGCCCGCTATAAAACAAACTGTGCTGATCGGGTGCGGTATGGTCAGCTCAGCCTATATGGACGCCTTCAGCCATCTTCAGGACCGGGTCAGGCTGAAAGGGGTGATGGCCAGCACGCCTGGCTCTGCACAAGCCTTCATTGACCGGCAGACAGAACCGTTAGCGTCCGATCTTAACGTGTATCAAAATACAGCTGCCATTGCTGGTGATGATGAGGTTGATTTCGTGATTCTGGCGACCCCGCCAAATGCGCGTCTGGATATTTGCCGGCCCCTTGCTGAGGCGGGTATGCCGGTATTGATGGAAAAGCCGGTTGAGCGGTCAGCACAGGCGGCCCGTCAGCTTGTTGATCTGTTTGCTGAACATCATCTGCCCTTAGGCCTTGTTCTGCAGCATCGGGCGCGGGAATCTGCACAGAAACTGGCCAATCTGCTGGCAGGCGGCGAGGCTGGTGCGCTCAGATCAGTGGAAATCACTGTGCCCTGGTGGCGCCCGCAAAGTTATTATGATGTTGACGGGCGCGGCAGCTATGACCGGGATGGGGGCGGTGTGCTTATCTCGCAAGCCATTCATACCCTTGATCTGGCGCTGCAGTTCACCGGACCGGTCAGCTCTGTTCAGGCCTTATGCCGGACCACCGGCCATCATCATCTGGAGGCTGAGGATTTTGTTTCTGCTGGTCTGGTGTTCGGCAATGGGGCGGTTGGTCATTTGTTTGCCAGCACCGCCAGCTTTCCCGGTCGCAGCGAGGATATCTGGCTGCATTATCAGAATCTGTCTGCTCATCTTCTCTCTGACCGGCTAGTTGTGCATTGGCAATCAGGCCAAACCGAAGAATTTGGAACCAGTTCGGCAACCGGAGCAGGGGCAGACCCTATGGCGTTTTCGTCTGCCTGGCATCAGGCGGTTATCACAAATTTCTGTGACCATCTGGACGATGCTGAACCGCTTTTGGCCAGCGGCACATCTGCTCTGGCCATTCATGACCTGATTGAGGCTCTGGAAACCTCATCCAGAAACCAACAGCTGGTGGCTTTGCCCGCCCTATCCTTAAGGAGGTAAGATGTGCGCTTTTCACCCCGCTTAGCTGTGCTTGGTATCGATCACAGGCATATTTTCGGCATGCTGGGCCAGATGATGGCTGAAGGCGCGGTCTGTAAGGGCTGGTGGACAGCTTATGATACCCCGCTTGAAGCTGGATTTATTAAGCGATTTCCTAATTTTGAGCGGGTTCAGGACAAACGCCGACTGCTGGAAGACCCGAATATTGATATGATTCTGATTGCCGCTATTCCTTGTGAGCGGGCAGAGCTGGCGATTGAGGCCATGCGGGCAGGCAAAGATGTGATGGTGGATAAGCCGGGCTGCACCAGCCTTGAACAGCTTCAGCAAATTCAAGCTTGTGTTGCGGAAACAGGCCGTATCTGGAGCGTGAATTTTTCTGAACGGTTTGAAGTGCCTGCTGTCACCAAAGCAGATGAGCTGGTCAGGGCAGGGGCAATCGGCACAGTCAAACAAACCTTAGGCATCGGCCCCCACAGACAGAATCTGGATACACGGCCGGACTGGTTTTTTGACCGCCAGAAATTTGGCGGCATTTTATGCGATATCGGCTCTCACCAAATTGACCAATATCTATATTTCACCGGTGCGCAGGATGTGCACATCAGCCATGCTTATACCGAAAACACCACCTTGTCTGCCTATCCTGGGTTTCAGGATTTTGGCGAAATTGTCCTGAACAGCCCGCAGGGCAATGGCTATATCCGGGTTGATTGGTTCACCCCGGATGCGCTGCCCACCTGGGGGGACGGGCGGTTATTCATTTTAGGAGATGAAGGGTCTATTGAGCTGCGCAAATACACCAATATTGCCCAGCCCCATATAACTGACCAGCTGTTTCTGGCTACGCATAAGGAGGTTAAACAAATTGACTGCCGTGAGTCAGGAATGCCTTATTTTTCACGACTTATCAATGATATAGAAAACAGAACAGAGACAGCATGTAAACAAAACCACACTTTCAGGGCCACGGCCCTTGCCCTTGACGCCCAGCGTCTGGCGGACAAGGCTGGCAAGCCGGGAACAGGCTGATGCGAAGATTGCGTGTGGGTATTGTCGGGGCCGGTATTGGTGCGGAACATTTTCAGGCTTATCTGGCGCTTGCTGACCGGTTTGAGGTTCGTTATATGTGCGATCTGGATGACGCCCGCGCCGCTCAGGCTGTCTCTGGCCGGAAAGCTGTCACCATCACCCGCAGCCTTGATCAGATTTTGGCTGATCCGGACATTGATCTGATGGATGTCTGTCTGCCGCCGCATCTTCATCTGTCTGCCTGTTCTGCCGCACTGCAAGCGGGCAAGGACGTGATTTGTGAAAAACCGCTTGTTGCCAGCCTGGCTGAGGCAGACCAGCTGGCAGACTTGATGCAGCAGACAGGGCGTCAGGTTTTTCCTGTATTTCAATATCGCTATGGGGCCGGGGCGGCAAAGCTGCAAAAGCTGATGGCCGCAGGTCTTGCCGGAACGCCGCTTGTTGGCAGTCTTGAGACTCACTGGAATCGTGATAAGGCCTATTATGCTGTGGATTGGCGCGGCAGCTGGGCCGGCGAGCGGGGCGGCGCGATTCTTGGTCATGCGATTCATATTCATGACTGGCTGAGCTTTGCTTTTGGTGAGATAGACAGCGTGTTTGCTTATCTGGCGACACGGGTGAATGAGATTGAGGTTGAAGATTGTGCCAGCCTGTCTATCCGCATGCGGTCAGGCGCGCTTATCACCAGTTCTGTGACCTTGGGCGCGGCAACAGATACCAGCCGCCTGCGGTTCTGTTTTTCTGGTCTGACAGCAGAATCAGGGCTTGAGCCTTATAAGCTAGCAGATAGTGACTGGCAGTTTATTGCCAGGGCCCCGCAGCAGCAGGCCGAGATTGAGTCTGTTCTGGCGGACCTGACCCCGCCCTTGTCCGGGTTTCAGGGGTTATTTGCCGCGATATATGACCATCTTGTCTCAGGGCAGGGCGATATAGTCAGCTTTGCTGACGGGCGGCGGTCAATTGAATTTGTCACCGCTGTTTACCGGTCTGCCCGTGAAGGGAAACAGATCCACCTTCCCCTGAATGTAGATGATCCGCTCTATCACAGCTGGTTGCCCTGATCTGGCAGGGCTTCATCTTTACGATGCCGGAGATCAGAGATAAACTTTACCTGATCAGATACATCATTCAGCCCTGAGGAGGAGGCCGTCATGCGCTTTGGGATATTAGGTGATGCGAAAATCGCCCGTGAAAAACTTGTGCCCGCCATGCGCAAAGCGGGCTGTGAGATTGTGCATCTGGGCCGCCGCGATCAAGGCACATCACCGCAACATGATATCTGGCAGGGGGTAAGGACTGGCGGCTATGATGATGTTCTGTCAGACCCGTCTGTTGAGGCGGTTTATATCCCGCTGCCCAATCATCTGCATGTGCCATGGGCGATAAGGGCCCTTGAGGCCGGTAAAGCAGTTTTGTGCGAAAAGCCATTGGCGCTCAGCCTGGATGAACTTGACCAGCTTGAACGGGCCGCCGCGCAAACAGGCAGATATATTTATGAAGCCTTTATGGTGCGTCACCATCCGCAATGGGACTGGCTGTGTGCGCTTGATATCGGGGAAAGATATCATCTTTCAGCTCAGTTTTCATACCCGCCTCAGCCAGAAGGCAATATTCGCAATATCGCGGCATGGGGCGGCGGGCCGGTCTGGGATATCGGCTGTTATTGTGTTCTGGCCGGCATCAGGGTGTTCGGCAGTACGCCGCGCCTGTTCACCGCATCAGTTACGCCAGAGGCCCATTTGGATGTAGAAAAATCAGCAACCGCCTTGCTGGAATTCGGGCCTGGCCAGACAGCTGCTGTCAGCGTGTCAAGCGGGGCAAGCCTGTCTCAGTTGGTCAGGGTTGTCGGTACAGAAGGGTGGGCACAATTAGATGTCCCGTTCAATCCGCCAGAGGTCACAACAGCCAGATGGGGGCATGTATCAGCCGGAAAAGACAGCCTGCTGGGGCCAGGCCAGCCGGTGACCTTCGCTCCGTGCGATCATTATCAGAAGATGGTAGAAGCATTTATAGAGTCAGTTTACGAAGGCCGTAGGCCGGACTTTGATGACAGCCGCACCCTGACCAGCATTTTGACAGAGATATTGTCTTATCGGGACTAGCGGCGGTAACGCGGTGTATCTGGCACAGCAGCTGTCTTGGCGCGGATCTCTCGCCAGATCACATACAGCCCTGAGCCGATAATCAGCCCCATACCCAGAAACGACAGCTGATCTGGCCAGTCCTGAAACACCAGATATCCCCAGATAATCGCCAGCGGCATAGCAATATATTCAAACGGGGCGATATAACCGGCCTCATTATTGCGATAGGCCTGGCTGATGAAAAAACCGCCAAAGGCACTGGCAAACCCGATCAGCAGAAAAAACACCAGGTCATCCGGCTGTGGTGAGATCCAGGCCCGGAACAAAAATTCAACAGATGCATTCTCATGACCAGCAAATTGTCCGTTTCCGGTGACAAGACCAAACAGGCAACAGACCAAAAGAAAGGTCACCTGAATATAAAAGGACATTGTCAGCGCGCTTTCGGTCCTGCCGATATAGCGGGTCAGCATATGTAAAAACGCATAACCGAACGCCGCCGCGACAGGCAGCAGGGATGCGATCTGGAAAGCTGATGTGCCCGGGCGCAGGATGATGACAACGCCCACCAGGCCGACAAAAATGGCGGCCCAACGATGCGGGCCGACCGTTTCTTTTAAAAACACCACTGAAAAGACGGTGATGAGGAGCGGGCTGATAAAAAATATCGCTGTACCTTCTGCCAGCTGCAGGCTCGCCAGACCTAAAAAGAAACATAAATTGGCAAATACAACGCACAGACCGCGCAGCAGATGCAAGCCCAGCCGGTTGGTGCGTAAGGACGGCAGCCCGCCTGAAAACGGGACCAGCAGACCCAGCAGCAAGCCCAGCCCAATAACAGACCGGAACAGCACGATCTGATGAAGCGCATAATCACCGCTGATGAATTTGATAGAGACATCATTTAACGAAAAACAGACCACAGCCGCGCTTGCACATAACGCGCCGCCTAACGGCGATGACACAGCGTGTCTGATGCTCATCGCTCTCTCCTGTGGTGATAGGCCGGTTTGTCGTCTTCTTTTGAACTAGAAATGAAATTAGGCGTTCTGGCAACCCAAAAACCGCTGTCTTCTCCACCCTGTACTTGACCTGAGGGATAACTGCCGTCAGCCTCAGCAAGGCGTGCAAAAAAGGTAATACGCCAGAGATGATCGAAACGTTCGGATACACAGATACAGATGAGGCTGTTCACGCTGTCACGCTGACAAATGGGCGGCTGACCGCGCGTCTGCTCAGCTATGGCGGAATTCTTCAGGATTTGCGTCTGGCCGGACATGATCCGTCTCTTGTTCTGGGGTTCGACCATTTCGCCCCCTATCAGCAGGAAAGCGGCTATATCGGGGCGACCGCCGGCCGATATGCAAACCGGCTCGCTGGCGGTCATCTGGAGCTGGACGGGACAGTTTATCAACTGGATCAGAATTTTCTTGGTCGTCACACCCTGCATGGCGGCCGGGTCAGTACAGGTAAACAATTATGGCAGGTCACCGCACACGGGCCAGATCAGGTCAGCTTTGCGCTGGAGCTGCCAGATGGGCATATGGGCTTTCCCGGACGCCTGAACATTGAACTTAATTGGCGGATAAGTGATGAATCCACACTTTGCTTCGGTGTGCGCGCACAGACGGACAGGCTGACAGTCTGCAATTTTGCCCACCACAGCTATTTTAATCTGACCGGGCGGCCTGATATGGCCGGTCACAGCCTTCAGATTGCCGCAGACAGCTACCTGCCTGTTGATGATGATCTGATCCCGACAGGTGAGGTCAGAGCTGTTAAAGGAACAGGGTTTGATTTCCGCACCCCCCGCATATTGCCTGCTGATTTGCCGCTGGATACGAATTTCTGTCTGTCTGATGCGCGCCAGCCTTTGCGGCCGGTTGCCTGGCTGACAACAGATAAGGGGCCAAGCCTTGAGCTGCGTACCACAGAGCCAGGCCTTCAGATCTATGACGGGGCCAATTTATCCACCTGTGCGACCGGTCTGAACGGGGCTTCTTACAAGCCTTTTGCAGGCCTTGCCCTTGAGCCCCA
>CALKIF010000008.1:0-13439 GCA_937988715.1 uncultured Alphaproteobacteria bacterium
TGCTGGCTATGATACCCCCGACCAATATCAAGAATATTGCATGCATGGCGGCGGCAAGGAGATGCTCCAGAAAATTTACGATACACTTATGCCTGGAAAGATTAAAGTTTTGGGTTGCGGCCCTTACGGTAAAGAGGCATTCGTATCGACTGTTCCAATCAGAGGGGTGGCAGATCTGAAAGGTTTGAAACTGCGCTCTCCCGAGGGTCTGGCTGCTGATGTTTTCCGCCGCGCTGGGGCATCCCCGTCATCCATCCCATTCTCTGAAGTTTATACCTCTCTGGAAAAAGGTATTGTTGATGCAGCAGACGCATCCGTTTACATCAACAACCATGCTTCTGGCTTCCATAAAATCGCGAAGTACCCGCTCTATCCAGGCATCCATTCAATGGCAAATCTTCAGACCATTATTAATAAAAGCGTTTGGGACAAAATGTCGGCTTCAGAACAAGCTGCGATGGAATCTCTGACGTATTCAATTTGGGCAAGTAAGCTCCGTTATTCTCGCCTTGAGGGCTTGGACCAAGTAGCAAAAGACAAAGCAGCTGGCGATTTAACAATCATTAACTGGTCAACCGAAGAGCGCAAAAAGTTTAGAGAAATCGCCGTTGAATCTTGGAACGCATTCGCAGCCAAAAGCCCACTGGCGAAAGAAGCGTTGGAGTCGAATCTTTCTTATATGAAGAAGATTGGTCTGCTTGACTGATTTCTAAAGGATTATGAAAATCTAGGCAGCCTGGTTCTCACAGGCTGCCTTTTTTTTATCATACAGATTTCATCAACCTGTATTTAGGCCATCCTAGGAGCTCTATTCATGATTAGATATGATTTTTCTGGCCGGACGGCCGTGGTGACTGGTGGTGGCAATGGTATTGGTGCAGCGGTCACAAAAAAGCTGGTCGCCTCTGGAGCAAAGGTTTGTATCTGGGATATGAACCCAGATGATTGTGAGGCGGAGGTGAACGCCCTGCCCGCAGACGCCGGTCAGATGATCCAGACAGATGTCAGTGATTATGACAGTGTTTCATCGGCTCTGGCGCAGACCAAAGCTATTTTCGGCGGGGTGGATGTGCTGGTCAACAGCGCCGGTATCGCCGGACCAACGCACACGCTGGCAGATTATCCGGTGGATCAGTGGCGCCAGGTGCAGGCCATCAATCTGGATGGAACCTTTCATTGTTGCAAGGTGGTGATCCCGGATATGATCACCTCTGGCTATGGCCGGATTGTCAATATTGCTTCTGTGGCCGGAAAAGAGGGTAACCCGAACGCGTCTGCTTATTCCGCGTCAAAAGCAGCTGTAATTGCCCTGACCAAATCTCTGGGCAAGGAAGTTTCTGAACATGATATCGCGGTGAATTGTGTGACACCAGCAGCCGCAAAGACCCGCATTTTCGAACAGGTGTCTCAGGAATTTGTTGACTATATGTTATCTAAAATTCCGCGCGGCCGCTTTGTTACTGTAGATGAAATTGCCAATCTGATTGCCTGGATAGCCTCAGCTGAAAATTCTTTCACAACAGGGGCAACCTTTGACATATCCGGCGGGCGCGCGACCTATTGACCGCTCACAACTCAGGTCCGGGCAGCCTCAAATGCGGCCCAGGCCTTCTCAAACGCGTCATAGTCAAAATCTGCTGCTCTGGCCGGGTCCAGAACCAGCCGTTCTGTTTCAATCAGCTTTGTGATGGCGGCGACAAGAGACGGCAGCACGGCTGATGGGATCACAAGCGCCCCGTGCCGGTCAGCATGGATCAGATCACCTTCTGTAACAGACAGGCCCATAACCTCAACAGGCGTGCCGATCTCCTTCACATGCACAAACGCGTGTGATGGGCCGATTGAACCAGCAATGACGGGAAAATCCTTTGGTACATCCCCCAGATCACGCATAACCCCATTTGTCACTGCACCGGACACGCCCAGGCCTTTATGCACTGTTGTATTGATCTCACCCCAGAACGCGCCCACACAATTCGGGTAATCACAATCTTCAATGACCACGACAGCTGGTTTGTGTGCATTTGCTATATATTTGTAATAGGCCATTCGTCTTTGTTTAATCACCTCAGGCGGATCTTCAGGCGGGGCTTTTGCTGCAATTTTTGCTGTTAAGGCATAACCGACTACAGCCTGGGCATCTGGGGCAGAAGACAGCATTGTTCCCTTAGTGAAATTGTTGAAACCGCGCTTCCCTTCTGCTGCCTCAATCGCATTACATACAGTCGGCGTGTCAACAGAACTTAAGGTTTTTAGTAAAATATCATCCATCGTCTACTGCTCCATTTAAAGAAAAGGCCTGCAAACCATAACAACTCACTTCAAGCTTACCCAAGCCCATGCGGTGAACAAAATGAAAACCGGCAAAAGACAAGCTGTTACGAGGTTAAAATTAAATCAGCTGCTTTTTCGGCTATCATCATGGTCGGCGCATTGGTATTGCCGGATGTGATGAACGGCATTATTGATGCATCAGCCACACGCAGCCTGCTCACGCCTCTGACCTTTAAATCCGGCGTGACAACATGATCAGGCTGATCTGGCGGTCCCATTCTGCATGTGGACACAGGATGATAAACGGTATTGCCGGTTTGTTTGGCAAAATCGAGAAGCTCATCATCTGTCACGCATTCTTTGCCCGGGCGTGCTTCTGCTTTCACAATGGCCTTGATGGGATCAGAACCCATGATATGGCGGGCAATTTTCATGCCCTCTACCAACACAAGCCTGTCTATTTCCTCATCAAGATACCGCGGGTCAATATCCGGGGGCCTGTTTGGGTCTGCAGAAGAAATATGCGTATACCCCCGGCTGTGCGGACGAAGCTGGCAGGGACCAACAGACAGAGCCGGGAATTTGTCAAAAACGCGCTTTGCTGGATCGGAAAAACTGGCATGGGCAGCGTGAAACTGAATATCTGGACAGCCCTCTGAAGCAAAACGACTGGCCACAAAGCCGCCAACGATACCAGCCGGCATTGTTAACGCCCCTCTCCTGTGGAACAGAAAATTCGTAGCTTCCTTGATCAGGCCAAACCCCGAAAGAGATGTGTTTAAACTGTCATGTGAGGACAGCTCCCAGGTCAGGCGCGTAAGAAAATGATCAGCCAGATGTTCCCCAACGGCCTTCAGATTCACCCGCGGCGTTATGCCGATAGACTGCAGCCGTTTCGCCTCACCAATACCAGACAGCTCAAGCAGCTGTGGTGAGCCAAATGCCCCGGCACATAAAATAACCTCTCGCCTTGCTTTTATCTCTACTGTCTTGCCCTGTTGAGAGACAATGAGGCCTGTTACGGTGTGCTGATCGCCATCAAAACACAGCTTATGTGCCTGCGCCTTTGACAAAAGTTTCAAATTTCGCCGGTTGCGGACAGGGGCGATGAAAGCCTGATAGCTTGAATGTCTGAGGCCATTTTTCTGGGCCAGTTGAAAATAGCTGAACCCGGCCTGGCTCAAGCCGTTGTAATCTGTATGCGTTTCATATCCGCACTGACCGGCCGCCTCAATAAAGCAATCCAGGGTCTTATATGTCGTTCGCGGCGAAGAGATATGCAACTCACCTGAGAAGCCATGCATATCTTTATTAGCAGGCAGAGGGTTAAGATGCGTTTGCACAGATTTCTTAAAATAAGGCAGCACATCTTCAAAGGACCAGCCAGTATTGCCCGCCTGTGCCCAATGATCAAAATCCTGTGTTTGCCCTCTGACATACAGCATGCCATTAATTGATGAGGTACCGCCAAACACCTTGCCTCTAGGCATATTCATTGTTCTGCCGTTCAAATGGTCCTGAGGGCATGTAGAGAACATCCAGTTCACAGACGGGTTTGTCATCAGGTTCACAAAACCAGCAGGAATATGAATAAAAGGGTGTGTATCAGCAGCCCCTGCCTCAACCAATATCACTGAATTGTTCGGATTTTCACTCAGCCGGTTCGCCAGAATACACCCCGCTGATCCCGCCCCGACCACAATAAAATCTGCCTCAGCAAATGGGGCAATATTAGCTTTAGTCTTTGTGCGGGCTTGCCCAGTTTCCATTATTTTCACCTGACACAAACAAATCAGTCCCCAACCGGTTTTGCTATAGATCAAAGCCACCCCTGTATCATTCTTGTCATAATTTCCGCTTAAGTCCAGCCAGCAGGGCCGGTCACAGGCCTTCACCAGCCCTGAACAGACGGGGCGTTTTCAGTCCTTATTTACCACAACAACATAACGTGTTACTGCATGATAAAGGGCAGCAAAAGCTAGACGGCACAGAACAGTTTATAAAGGAATTTGTTATGGAAAAGCTTGAATTTTACATTGACGGAAAATGGGTCAAACCTGTTCATGCTGACACGCTCAACGTCATCAATCCCGCCACAGAAGAGGCCGTTGCCACAATATCTCTTGGCAACAGCGATGATGTAGACAGGGCTGTGTCTGCGGCCCGCCGGGCGTTTGAGGCATATGCGCAAACACCTGTTAAGCAGCGGATAGACCTGCTGACCACCATAAGAGAAATTTATAAACGGCGTGTTGATGACGTCGCCGATGCCATTCAGGCCGAAATGGGCGCGCCAAGCTATCTTGCCAAAGGTGCACAGGCTATGGTCGGCCTTGCCCATCTCAAAGCCGCCATCCGCTCACTCAGCTCTCATGAATTTGAATATAAGCATGGTGAATTTATCATCAGGCACGAACCTATTGGTGTGTGCGGCTTAATCACCCCCTGGAACTGGCCTGTCAACCAGGTGGTATCAAAGCTGGCACCTTGCCTTGCATCTGGGTGTACAGCGATTCTGAAACCTTCTGAAATTGCGCCTTTATCTTCACTGGTCATTGCTGAAATTCTGGATGAGGCCAAAGTGCCTGCTGGCGTGTTCAATCTTGTCAACGGCATGGGGCCTGTGGTGGGTGAGGCTATGTCTGCACACCCCGATATTGATATGATGTCATTCACAGGCTCCACACGTGGCGGCGTTGCTGTCGCAAAGGCTTCAGCAGAAAGTGTGAAACGCGTCAGCCAGGAGCTGGGCGGCAAATCTGCCAATATCATCCTTGATGACAGTGAATTTGAAACGTCAATCAGCAAGGGGGTCAGCCTGTGCATGAATAACACGGGCCAGTCCTGCAACGCGCCAACAAGAATGCTGATCCCCGCCAACCGCAAAGAACAGGCTCACGCAATCGCAAAACAAACAGCTGAAAGCGTTATTGTTGGCGATCCAAAAGAGGACAGCACGGTCATCGGCCCCCTTGTCAGCGATGTCCAGTTTGAAAAAGTACAGAACCTGATTGAAACAGGAATTGAACAAGGGGCCACTCTGTTAACCGGCGGCACAGGCAAACCTGACGGCCTGAACAGAGGCTATTTTGCCAAGCCGACAATATTTGGGGATGTTAAAAACGATATGACCATCGCGCGTGAAGAAATATTTGGCCCGGTGCTCTCAATGATCACCTATGACAGCGTTGATGAGGCGGTTTCTATCGCTAATGACACAGATTATGGGCTGGCGGCCTATGTCTCTGGACAGGACAAGGATGAGCTGACCTCAATCGCCCGCCGGCTGCGTGCTGGCCAGGTGCATATCAATTATGGCTCAGGCGGGGCAGATGCGCCGTTTGGGGGCTATAAACAATCTGGCAACGGCCGCGAAAAGGCGGAATGGGGCCTTGAGGAATTTCTGGAAGTAAAGGCCATTTTAGGCGCGTGATAAGCGCTGGTCTGTGCAGAAAGTTATATAAGGAAAATCTTGGTAGCGGAGGAGGAACTCGACCCCCCGGCACGCGGATTATGATTCCGCTGCTCTAACCACCTGAGCTACTTTAAAAGCCCTGTTTTCCTGCGATTTTGTGTCCGCCACCACACCGCAGTTTGACGTTTCTCAAATTCTTATTGTGGCACAGGTGTGGCAGAAATCAATTACATATACAGACGCTGATAACGCGAAAAGTCTCCTCGTGCCAATGGGTATAATGGCAACATTCCGCTCATGTTTGGCAGAAAAACATAAATCTGGTATGATTTACCCCACGTACATACAATATGTAGTAAAATGCCTGGTTCGCCACCAGCCCAGGCTCAACAAAAAAGGCAAAGACATGACTAATAGATATTTAAGCGATGCAGCAAGTCTGCAACTGCTTTCAAATTACAAAACTAGGCGACAAAAGAAACGAGAGACGGCGAACAAGATTATTGTTCTATCACTCATTGCCTTCGTGGCCTTCAGTTATTTGGTAGCGTAAAATATCAAGTTTCCTAGATTGAGCGCTCTAGGTAATCGATAGATTCTTTAGCGTGAAAACCGAAACTGGTGGTGAAGCTTGTGTTAATCTTCACTGAACAATCGCTCTGAGTCTACTTCTTGACTATTCGGCCCCTCATTAAGCCAAACGCCATTCTTTATTTTTCCAACCCACTTTGGAGAAGACTTTGAGAAAATATGTGTGGTGGGTTGCAGGTCGTTGTGCTGGTCAAGAAACCCTGCTCTTACGTTGAAAAGTTCTTTATCTGGGCCTGTCGCATATAATTGTGTCCCGCAGCGCCCACAAAAGCCTTGAAGCCTTGCATTCCCACTATCAGCAATCTTTTGATACTCCGTTACTTCACCAATAATAATTAAATCCTCTTTTGGAATAACTGCTATTGACCTAAATGGCGCACCGCTAAATTTCTGGCAGTCTTTGCAATGACAAGCAACTACTCTGTGCTTTGATACTCTTCCCTCAACAGATATCTGGCCACAAAAACACTTACCGCTGATGTACATTTTCTCAGTCATAATAATCTCCAATTAAATGCCTGAGCCATTCGTGCCACTGAAACTCTGACCGAACCAAAAAATATCCGATACTTATCAAGCTAGCGCGGTGACCCTGTAAATTGTGGCGCCGTAATTGATAACCCCATTTTTTTGTCTTGATTTTCCATCTTGAATAAAAGCATTTTTTATATTTTCCAGCATATCTGGAGTGGGCTGCGCTTCTTTTATTGCCCTAAAGCCCATGCCAATCTCCATTAGCAGTGAAGCATTCTGTTCAGGACTATCTGCGGTTCTGATAACCGTCTCAACAACATCTATCTTTACTGAAGAAAAACCTGAATTCTTTAGAACAGTAGACAAATAATCAAAGTCACTAAAGGCAAGTGGGCCGGGCTCTTTGCCGGGCGTGGCAAGAGAAACTCCAGTAATATCCATTACTGCATTTAAAGGCGCATAAAAAAACTCGTTCACTTCTAGAGGTGCCCAACAAACAAATCTGAACTGTCCGCCTCGCTTGATAGCTGAGCGAATGTTTTCAAAGGCCTTTACTGGATTTTCAAAAAACATCACGCCGAATCTGGATATGGCTATATCAGTCCCCTGTTGCTCAAAGCTGAATGATTGAGCATCAGCTTGTACGAATTCTAAAAGCTCGTTTGTTTCCACATTTCTTGCAAGATTTAACAATTGCTCGGAAATATCGAGACCAACCACTTTCGATTTCGACCCGAGCAGTTTATGCAATCGTCTTGTTGTTGAACCTGCACCACAACCGATATCAAGCCCAGTTTTACAACTGGCTGCATCCAACCCTTCAAACAAAATTTCAGATATGCTTGATAGCCTCTCATTCATGGAAGCATCATGAGTAACCCAAGACTGTCCTGGCTTTTCGTTCCAATATTTACCCTGCCCTTCATTCTCTCCGTAAACAGTCATAGTTTTCCCTCGCTAGAAACAAACAATGCAAAGGAAAATGATGACACAGAATACAACACTGACCAAGACCCCTTGCAAGGCAGTCTGTAAATGATAACAAAAGATAATCGTTATATTAGAAGCTTCACTGGATTTTGCATTGGCTAGATGAGCTATAACTCTAAGTAGCGTGGGTGGCTAAAATATTGATAAACATAAAATTGTTCAGATTGGCCTCAAACTGAAACAGCCTGCAATATGCCGAAAACATAAACAGATAAGCACAAAATTAAAGATAAGAATACAGCCGCGCTTCCATAATCTTTTGCACGCTTTGATAAGCCGTGATGACTAAAAGAAATACGGTCTACCGCGGCCTCTACACTGGAATTCAGTAACTCAACAATAAGTACAAAGATTAAAGACATTACCATAATTAGCTTGAGGATAGGCTCGACAGACAATATTAGGGCAAGTATCAGCATTGGAACTGCTAACACCAATTCTTGGCGGAAAGCGCTTTCCTCATTTATGGCGAAACGCAACCCAGACAGAGAATTTTTCAACGCCTCAATAGCCCGGTTTACTCCATAGTTAACCTTATAAGGATTGTTCATTACAGAATAGTCCCCAGAAACTTGGGCTCTTCGTAAAAAGCTTTCGAATGAATTTGTAGCTTTCTCCCAGGAAAAATTTTGTGCGTGTGCTCTCGCATCTGACTTAGATAACTTCAGAGCGCTCTTAACAGCCACTTCTAAATTTTCATCCAAATGAGCAGCTCTTGACCCACCAACAACATCGATTGGACCTGTGACGGGATATGCTGCCACAGGCAATCCACAAGCCATAGCTTCAAGAAGCACCAAACCAAAAGTATCTGTTTTGGAAGGAAAAACGAACACGCTGGCTTTTCGGTAATAATCGACTAACTGCTCTTTTGATTTTGCCCCATGAAAAACTGTATCTGGAAACTGCCTCTTTAGTTGTGAGAGTTGAGGACCATCGCCAACAACCCACTTTTCTGCATCAATATCAAGCTCAAGAAATGCAGAGATATTTTTTTCAACTGAAACTCTGCCGACATAAAGAAGAATTGGTCTTAATTTCTTTCGCTTTGTTCGCCCTGGTGAAAATAAATCTAAATCGACACCTCGAGACCATAATACTGCATTATCAAAGCCTCTTGTTTTTAAGTCAGACAAAACTGTTTTTTTTTTTTTTTTCAAAGCATCACTGTGTTTATTAAACAATTTCATTAATAAATAGCTAAACGCTAATGGGAGTCTTATCCTTGAGTGAATGTATTCAGGAAAACGTGTATGATACGCGGTCGTAAATTTAAGACCATTTCTTAGACAAAAGTTTCTAGCAGCGAGGCCTAAGGGGCCTTCAGTTGCAATGTGAATAAAATCTGGAGCGATGTTGCGAATAATCTTTGCGACTTGACTTGATGGAAATAGAGACAGTTGTATCTCTGGATATGTAGGGCAAGGGAACGTCTTGAAGACATCCGGAGTGAGCATGGTTACATCGTATCCACGCTCAATCAGTTCATCTCTGGTGTGGGTTAAGGTGCGCACTACACCGTTTATCTGAGGATACCAGGCATCCGTTACAATAATCAGCTTGGACTTAGACTTTTTCATTAATATCTGCACGCAACTGAGAAGTTGTAAAATCCAGGTTTCGATTATTGGCACTGTCACTCTGTGACGTCATATTTGAGCCCCAATATAAGATTTTCAGATTACCGTTATAATCTTCAACAAGTGCTGTAGCGCTTTCTACCCAATCACCTGTATTTGCATAAAGGATTTCATCTATTTTCTTCAGCTCAGGTTTGTGAATATGCCCACAAATGACGCCATCACATCCAAGCCTTTTGGTTTCTGTAATCATCGCAGTTTCAAAAGCAGAGATGAAAGACACAGCGGATTTGACCCGATGCTTCAAATATTGAGAAAAGGACCAATAGGGAAGGTTTAACATCCTTCGAATAATGCTAAGCCACCTGTTCATTTTAAGAAGTATTGTGTAAGCAAAATCACCGGCATAAGCCAGCCATCTAGCGTGTTGCATTACACCATCAAACAGGTCGCCGTGAACAACCCAATATTTTCGACCGTCTGCTGCCTTGTGAATATCACTCTCTTTAACTAATATCCCGCCAAACGACAGTTCGAAATATTGCCTGGCGAACTCGTCATGGTTTCCTGGAAGGTAAATGACTTCTGTTCCATGACGAGCCTTACGTAATATTTTCTGAATCACGTCATTGTGAGGTTGTGGCCAAAACCACCTTTTTCTCAAACGCCAACCGTCTATGACATCGCCAACAAGATATAGCTTGTCGCAGTTATTGTGCTTTAAAAAGTCGAGAAGAAAATCGCACTGTGCGCCAACGCTTCCAAGATGAATGTCAGAAATAAAAATTGTTCGATGCTTTGTCACACCCCGCACTGCCGCGCTGCTTGAACCCTCAAACTGCTCGTTAGCCTCATGGTCTATAATTGGAGTAAATTCGTATTTCATGGAATCACCGCACCAGCTTTTAGCTTGAGCTTATGAGCGCGGTTTTGCAGATTTGTTAAGAAACCATGAAGAAATTATGACATGAATGCTACTAGAGGAGTTAGAGCAAATTATTCACGATTTTTTCTTTGAGCATAAAGAAGGTTTTATTAAAGATTTTCATCTGCTCATCTTCAGTACCTTCAAACTTTGCTGGGTCAGGAATACTCCAATGCAGTCTTTCTGATGCATTCATATGAACGGGACAGTGCTCGCTAGCCGCGGAATCGCACACTGTGATAACGTAATCAAAAGTTCGATTAGCAAAATTATCCCAAGGTTTGCTGTCTAAACCATTCGTCTCTATGCCATGTTGTTCAAGTACTGCAATTGCTTTTGGATGTGCAAATCCTGTTGGACGACTTCCCGCACTCTCTGAAATGATGCTTCCATTACCTAGCTCATTTGTAATCGCTTCGGCGATTAGTGAGCGACAGGAATTGCCTGTACATAAGAAAAGTATATTTTTCATTTTATCAGCGAGCTATTTGTAAACATTTTCATAAATCCTTGTCTACGACTTTAACCTCAAAAGCGAAGCCGCAAATGTAAACAGCCTAACCTCTACCTTAATTTCATCGAGGTTAGGCTGTTTGTACCTAACTACCAGCGGTATTAGACAATTTTATGACAATGAAAAACGCCTCGCAGCATTAGCTCCGTTTCTAAGAATATATAATACTCTGCATACCGAACATTATGTACAAATGACACGCTAGGAGAATGCCCGCTACAACTGTTCCCTCGTGAGTAGGGTTTACACCCTCTACTTCTGCCCACTTTCCGTTAACAGTAACGTAACTCATCACAAGCATACCAGCTGCTTGCAATGTGCCGTAAGCAAACAATGCCCAAGCTCCAGCAGGCGAAGTAATTAACAAAACCGCGTATACGATGTTTTGCATACCAATGTTAACGCCCGCAAATCTCACCATCCAGGCTGACCCGGCACCTATACCCCATTGTGCTATCGCAGCGTCTGTTTGAAATGTGCATCGAAAGCCATAATAGAGCCCCATCAGCATTGGAATAAATATGGCCGCAAATCCGATGATGCCTCCAGTATTCTCAAACATACTTTCCTCCTTTTTTGTGCCACTCTGGACTTCTCGGCATTATCAGTGGCCAATAATGCCAAGCAAATTATGTCTTTAGCCTTCTCGAGCTTTGCCCAGCCAGCCTGCTATACTCTTCGATGGTAGGCTCGCAACTGGCTATGGTTTCATGATTACCCCTGATTTGTATAATCAGCGCAGCGATGCAAATCGGCATGAAAAACAGCTTTAGCCCTGAGTTTCATATTCTCTTCGGAGGATGGAGCTGTCATGAGAGCCATAAATGATGCATGGCTCGGGTACCAAATGCCCAAGGCTTCATGAATACATTGCTCACCTACAACCGTACCTTCTATGTTTGTACGCCAGAGTATTTTCCCGCCGACTTCGCTCAAAAGCTTATCTAATACACCCATGTAGCTTTTGTATAACGCTCCATTTGGATAATCAGCTTCAGCAGTGTAACAATTAAGATTAAGCATGAAGACAGGCCTGTCTTCCTCACTTCCAGCAATTGACTTCATCTTATCAATTTGCTTTGCATTAACTTGAGGTAAATCTGCCATCACTCATCTTCCCTGTTTTTTAAATTACTGGATAGGTGTAGCTCCAGTCTCTGTTCTGATGATTTTTCCGTCTTTCAATCTGTCAACAATCATCACTGCCTCTCGAGAACCATCCGGAAAGGTCATGACCTGGTGCATTACGAGAATTTCCTCGTTTTCATAAATGCAACGGTCATCCGCTATTTCTAGAGCGTCACTGCTCATCATGGCTTTGAGAGTTGGTTCCCATTCACTTTTCGTTACCTCGGTGTTTGTTTGATGACGTACAAACACGAAATCATCGTGAAGCATATCTAGATAAGCATCAGCATCTTTATTGTCTGAAGCAATTTTAAGCTTTTCATAAACTGACATTAATATACTCCTTAGTCGTTCACTCGGCAGTCTTCTAAGGGCCAAAATCTTTTTCAGATATGCCAGAATGAGAATACATTTTGTTTCAAACGATACTACAACTTGGCTGTTACTCTGCCGGCCATGGTAACTAGAGGGCTGTATTTTTCAAACAGACCAAAGAAATCATTTATGCGGTCCCAGCTTTGTCCTAATTCAACATGCTTTCCAAAATGTTCGTCATCTTTATGAACTTCACTGACAGTATAAACGACGTTACCTGTTGTGCCTTTTGAAGGGTCCATCATGTCGTTAAGCTCTGCAGCCTTGGATACGTAATATTCCAGCGTGTGAAGCTTTCCTTCTACCTCTGTTAAAGAGTGTGTTTTTTGCATCCAGGAGGCATGTGACGAAATAAGCTCATCTACAGCTGCTACGTCTGAATCTGGTACGCGCATTGTAAAGCCGAAAGTGGTATGTCCAACGTCGAAATTCATTTTTTTCTCTCCTTACTTTTTTGGAATTCCTGCTTAGCTATTATTCAATCCTTAATGAAACTGCCTCTGATTGACTTATTCTGCCGATTTCCAAGGACCGAAATCTTTTCCAGCACTGACAATCTCGTAGGCAATTACGGTCTCATCACCCACAACCCAGCCATCATGACCAGGAGCGAAGTAATAAGCATCACCTGCTTCAGCGAGTAATTCGCTTCCATCATTATGCTTACACATTAATTTACCCTGGATAATAACCCCTACATGACCAGCCTGGCAGCTATCTCCGCCAACAATCGGCTGAATGCAATCTGACCATTTCCATCCGGGCTCAAGAATAAGTTTAGAAGCGTTCATGTCGCCCAATTTAACCACTGAAACATGCGCTTTTGGTGGTGTCTTCATCTCATCAGCATCGCGAAATGCTTTTTTATACAAGTTAGCCATATTTCCCTCCCTACTAACTACCACAAAAATTCTATACCAGCTGGTATTTTTGTCTACGAAAATAGAATTTATTTTTTTAAGTTTCTGTATTTAATGAATAATATTGCAATAACTAATGTCAGTTTTCTACATTTATGAATATAAATGCAAACCAGGCTGAACGAAACTAGCTCGTAACTATTATGGCAAGGGTGTGGCAAGACGGCTTCTCGCCGACCATCAACAAACAAAAATAGTAGGAAAATTATGGTAGCGGAGGAGGGACTCGAACCCCCGACACGCGGATTATGAT
>CALKIF010000009.1:0-3160 GCA_937988715.1 uncultured Alphaproteobacteria bacterium
TGAAGAGGTTAGAGGGCTGGACAAGGCCGGCCAGCAGGAACAGGTCGCGGCCGCGATCCGCCGCGCCGGTACGCGCCTGGCCGGCTATGAGCGGGTCCGCCATTTCCTGATCGCTGACGAGGCCTTTTCGGTTGAGAACAGCCAGATGACACCGACATTGAAAGTCAGGCGTCATGTGGTGGGCCAGGTTTATGAAGACCGGCTGGCGGGGCTCTACCGCAGTTGAAGGTGAGGGGCGGGGCGCCCGGGCCTGAGTTATTTTTTGCCTTATTCTTGTGGCCAGATCACCGGAAACCAGTCCGTCCGCAGGCGCTGGCCCGGGCTCATCTCATGGCCGGGGAAAGGCGGCGAGGTGCGGCCCGGCCGTTCAACATAGACCGCATCATCGCCGACAAACCGCAGCGATAAGGCCCGCCGGCGCCGGTCTGTATGGTTGCCGCGTGCGCCATGCAGAATGCGGAAGTCAAACGCCACCGCATCGCCCGGGGCCAGCGCCCATTCCGCCACATCCATATTTTCAGCATCCGGATCAGGAACAGGCCTATACGCGTCTGTGTCCGCATAGAACTTATCTTCCTTCAGCCATCTTGTCGGCAGCACAGGCTTGTCCCATTTGTGCGATCCTTTCACACAGCGCAACGTGGCATCCTCTACAGGTTCAACCGGTATCCAGAAGCTGAGCGTCTGGGCCCCGTCAACAAAATAATAGGGGCTGTCCTGATGCCAGGGGGTGGGCTTGGCCGTGCCCGGCTCCTTGACCAGAACATGATCATGAAACAGCTGGGCGGTGCGTGAGCGCATCAGTGCGGCGGCCACACGGCCAGCGTCTGAGGTGTAAATCACCTCCCGCAAGGCGGGCAGACGTTGCCAGTTGCAGTAATCATCAAAAAACCGGCCTTGTTCCCCGGGGAGCAGATTTTCCGCCGCATAAGGACCGGGGCTGGCCATATTCTGATTTATCGCTTCTGCAATCAGCTCCATATGGCCAGTGAACAGGCCGCGCAGGACAACGACCCCGTCATCGCTGTACTGATTGATGATGTCATCTGAAAGCGCAAATGCAGCCACGATCTGAATTCCCCCCGTTTCAACAGAACCAGCAGCCAGTTTACGGCGGATTGACCGCTTTGAAAAGCAGACAGGCTATTTTTTATCTGCCCCTGACTTGAGAATAAGGCCGTATCCGTCCATAATGTGGATGTGTGTTTCGTCTAGTGAACAGGTAAGGTGAGGGGCCGGATATGAATCTGTTGCAAAAGCTGGTGATGGCGTCAATTATCTTGGTGCTTGTGATCTTTATCTGGCAAGGCATTGCGAGCCTGCCCTAGTCAATCCGGCCGGGGCGTCTGTCAGAACAGCGGCCGCACAAGGCGGGTGAGGCGGTCAAATGAGAAGACCGGCTGAGACGATTTCGCCGTCCGGCTGAAGCGCATCAGCAAGCCGCTTTCGCACAGCACAACATCTGTATCTGTGCGGCCGGGATGTTTACAGCTGAGCGTAAAATGAGGCAGGCCGCCTTTCAGCGAATGGCCTGTAACCTCCCATAAATGTCCTGTACTGACCTCGGTCAGCTCGTCGCCGTGACAGACTTTTCTTGCCACTTTTCCTTCCCCGTACATTTTTTGCCCGGCCGATCCGTCTGATAGTTTTTCACGATTTTCATGAAAAACAACCACAAGATTACCCGATTTGTGTGCACAAAATGAGTATTTTACCTTTTCAGCACGCTGAATTTGTTTCAGCATACTTAAGTGAAGAGGTGTTTTGTGCGTGCGGCAAATGGTGGATATTCACGAAATCCTGGATGAAAATTTCTCTGCTATCTGGCCTGACTGGCTGATGCTGATGATTGCCAGAACACGAAAGCTGAATGAAGTTTTTGGTAACCCAAGTGATGCCATTATCGTTCAGGTGGTTTGCTGGCATCATTTGCTGGTTACGACCATAGAAACAGATACGCAGACAGATACGTTCGAAAAAGCCTTTCAGGCGTGGCATGACGGGCTGTCTGAGGATAACACTGAGGCCAGAGATAAACGGCTGACCATCACCGCTATCAGCCTGTCAACAGCGCTGCCGTTTGAGACAGTCCGCCGGCGGGTGAAAAAATTATGTGAAACAGGCTGGTTGCGGATTGGTGATGATGGCGGTGTGCATTACGCGCCGACACCAGAACATAACCAAAAAATTGTCGGGGATATCCACGGCGAAGAGCGCAAGCTGTTGCGCCCGTTTCTGACTAAATTTTCAAAACTGGTGCCATGACAGGTACAGATCGTTACGTCCCAGCATGGATGTTTGATGCGGTGGTTGCGGACATCGCCAATCATTTTCTGCGTCATGATTTGTCACTTGGCCAATTGGCGTTGAAATTCTCCCGCGGGCTGAATGGCAGCTATATTGAAATTCACCCTACAGAATTCAAGCAGACAGCAGAATTGCTGTTATTGTTTCTGGCTGAAGTGAATGCCAATGAAAACGCCACAGATTTTCTATCCGGTTTCGGGTTCTTCCGGGTCAATTTTCATTCTGAACGCCGCCGCCGGAATCTGACCCCAACCTTTTCGTCTATTGAGACCGGTACCCGGCAACGTGGTTATAATGGCCATGAGACGCTGAAAAAATTCAGGGCCTATGTGTTTTCCCGCCGGTCAAATATCGGGGTTGTGGCGACACCAGGATGGTCATTGTCGTTACAGTCTGAATTAACGACCTTATCAAAATTATCCCGGGATCTGACCGATTTGAACTTATCGTGAGGCTACAAAAATAAAGCCCCCGCATCTGAGCGGAGGAGGACAGAGGCGGAGGCTTTTTTGTTCAGCAGGCCCGACGTTTAGGGAGGAAGTAGCCGTACTGCTCATCAATGTGGTGTGGGGGTGGTACTCTCCCGGGAGAGACTGCTCCCCACACTGCTAATCTATGTAAGGATTATGCTGATCTCTACTGCCAAATTTTTAGTGGTCTGCTGCAGTTTTTGCAGCATGGGTCTGGTTCAGTCAGTCGGGATGCCGGTATAGACATAGCCATCAGTGGAAATATCCCCCGCCCAGACATAAACAGACATAAAGGCGTCTTCACCTGTCCGTGTGGCATGAGGCAGGCAGGACGGGTGATAAGACCGCTCTCCTGAACGGTGCGGGATGTAGGCGGTATCGCC
>CALKIF010000010.1:0-3162 GCA_937988715.1 uncultured Alphaproteobacteria bacterium
CCGCATAAAGCTGATTTGACTTGGCAGAGGTTTGACGAGAGTTCCCGTCATTCCCAACAGCAGTTTCATTATCACCCGCGTTCCGGTCTTGTGTGGCATCTGCCTCAGCAGCGGCAATCATATTGCCGTTATCATCTTCCAGATAATCACCTGAATCCCCGCTCATCGCACCGCCGACAATCGTCAGCGCAACAGACCCAGAGGCCCCTATACTACCGCCACCGCCAAAGCTGATTACGGTGTTATTGATATTCTTTGTGCTGGTGGCATCAACGGTCACATCATCACGCGCAGAAATCACCGTATTATTGCCGACAACAGCTTGTGTAGAGGCCCGCAGCGCAGTCACAGTCAGCCCCATGCCCACGCCAGCAGCAGCGCCAACCGCGGCAGCCCCGCTGGCCCCTTGGGTCACCAGATTATCGCGGGCCAGCACATTCACAGACTGGGTTGACCGGTTATCCTCTGCCATCTGATTGATCTGGGCATTGCTGCCAATTTCAGCCAGGGTGGTATTTTTCAGAACATTGATCCCTAATGAGCCTGTAACGCCAACACCGCCGCCAGAAAAACCCATAATATTCTGATGCAAATCAGTATCTGAGGTTGCCACAACGGTCAGATTATCTTCGGCATGCACATTAGCCCCGTTGCCAATGCGAGCAGTGGTCTCTGACTTCGCAACCAAAATACCAATAGATGCGCCAACACCTACGCCGCCCGCCGCAACATTCCCGGCTGTCTGATACATATTCAGATCAGAGGTCGCAGATACAAGAACATCCTCACCAGCTGTGATTGTACTGTTGTCCCCTATTTCAGCCTTCACTATATCTGAAACAACAGATACCTCAACAATACCGCCCACACCGACGGCCCCGCCGGCAATGGTCACTGCAGTCTGGAACACCCGGTCACGGGCCTCTGCCTCAACTGTCACATTCCGTTTCGCTGTTGCATCTCCCAGCAAACGCGCTTCAACAGTTTTCTTGAAGACTTGTGTATCAATGTCAAAAGTTACGCCAACCGCGCCAACACCCACACCAGAGCTGATATTGTTCAATTGGCTCTCAGAGGCGGCCAGCAGTTCGACAGACTGGTTGACGCCCGCCCCGCTATTATCGCCTGTGGTGTTGATATTTGTGTTGTCTTCGATGATCGCACGTGTGGTCGAATTGGTTACTGTGGTGGCCACCACGCCAGCCACACCGACCACACCGCCAGCGACACCAACAGGCGCAAAATTCATATCTTCATAAGTGACCGCAGCGACCTGAAGACCGAATTTATTTGTTGTATTAAAGCTGGCATCAACTTGGTCAAAATCGGTGCTGGTTTCGTTATCTTCCTGATCCCGGGTTGTCAGAGACGCAACAGCAATCGTTGAGTTATCGACAGTACCGCTTAACGCACTGATGCCATCGCCTGATGCCAGTGCATTGATCGTCGCCCCATCTTCAATTTTCGCTTCAGTTGTGCTCTTTGCGACATAAGTTCCAACCGAACCAGAAACGCCAACTACACCGCCTGCCCCGGTAATGACGACAGCGTCGATTTCGGTGTCATCTGTGGCTTGGACCCGCATACTGTCACCCGCATAAACAGTCGCTTCACGGCCAATACGGGCTTGTGTCAGGTTATTTGCAACAGCCGTTCCAGCGGCACCCGTCACACCAACCACACCGCCATTAATTGACAAGGCGACCTGGATTAAATCTGCCTGAGCAACAGCGTCAACAGAAACATCCCCGCCGGAGCGAACAGTTGCGTTATCATCGATGTAGGCTTTTGTTTCCTTTTCCAGGATCATCACATCACCCGTGATCCCCACACCAACAATCGCCCCGCCGCCAGAGCCAGAAACAGACACAAGGTCAGTGTCAGATTCAGCCAACACAGCAACAGACTGGGTTGAGGCTTCAGTGGTATTGTCGTTCACCACAGCATTATCCTGGATAAAGGCACGGCTCTTCGACTTTGTTGCCTGCGCCATAATCGTGCCCTGGACAGACGCAACACCGGCACCGCCAGCAGACAATGCACCGGACCCAACAACTTCAGAAGTGCGTGAACGGATCAGCAAATCCCCTTCAACATTCACCACGGCGTTTCGGCCGATATAAGCTTCAGCCGTGTTATTTACCAGCAAGATTCCGATTGTTGCGCCAACACCAACCACACCAGCCCCATTGATTGCTGCAGCTGCGAAAATGGTGTTGGTGGTGTCTTCAGCCTCTATGCTCAGATCCTCGCCGGCCCGCACAACTGCGCCATTTTCGATAAAGGCTTGTGTCTTGTTGCGGGACAGACCGCTGTCCTGCGAAACAAAGGTGTTCCCAATCTGACCATGCGCCGAATTATTGTCATCAATAGCAGAATTCAACTCAGCAAAGTCAAATCCGGTCGCGGCATAATCACCAGATGAATTATCAGGGCTGATTGTATTTCCCAGCTGGACGCCTTGTGTGCGGTCATCAGACGCTCCGGCGATATCCCCATGGTCACTGCTGTTCATCTGGCCGGCTGCTTCGTCATCTGCCTGTGCGCCAACCAGCAGGACAGCAATGTTCCCGCCAACAGCAACTGTACCACCGGCAGCGCCAGCCAACAGGAAATTCTTCGTTGATTTGGCTGAGGTCGCGGTCACTGACACATCTCGGCCAGCAGTTACACGTGTATTCGGCCCGCCGCCAATCCAGGCTTGCGCATTGTTATAAACAACAAGAGCATTAAGCGTTACACCAACCCCAACTGTGCCGCCGCCGCCAATACCACCGACCACATCAATTGTGTTGATACGGTTCACCGCAGCCACATTCACATCCTGGGTTGCGGATGTGAAATTATCATCCTGATTCACCTGGCCTTTAATATAAGCCCTGGTGTTTGACATATGCACCTTGATACCTGCAGACACAGATACGCCAACAGTACCGCCGACACCGCCTGCAATTACAGCAGTCACGGCATTTTCAGTCGTATCAGCAGTGACAGATGTATTGTCGGAAGCATTTGTAACAGCATTTTCATCAATATAGGCTTCCGTTTCATTCTTCACGAAACCAATGCCAAAGGATGCGCCGATGCCCGCCGTACCGCCAGCGCCGATGCCCCCTGCAATCTGAATATGTTCAGCCTTTGACCCGGCCTTTACTGTCAAAT
>CALKIF010000011.1:0-1472 GCA_937988715.1 uncultured Alphaproteobacteria bacterium
CAATATCAATATGTTAGAGACTGTGGAATAATCGTCAACAGACACATTTGATATTGTGTGTGTACACAAAGGTAAAACAGACAGAAGTGCTGAGATTTTTAGGAAAGCTCACATGTCCCAGACCTTGCAGGCTTTGCCTGTTCGCTGGGTGGCGTGACGGGGGCTGGTCTCAAAGCCTGGCCAGGGGCTGTTCTTTTCAGGCTGTTCTGTAACAATGTCGGGGACTATATAAGAGGGTGGGCTTATGATAAGTAACGGTCCTCAGCAAACCCATACCATATTTTCAGACTCAAAGAACGGCCATCCTTATGAACAAAGCCATCCTGACTGCCCGCTATTTGATCATGCCGTTTTGTGTCATCCTGATTTTGGGCATTGTGCTGCTGATTATCCAGGCGGCACAAAAACTCTTCTTTTTATTCGCGAACTTATCTTCTGTCTCAGACAAAGATGTATTGATCGGCTTGTTTGGTATTATTGACCTTGCTTTGCTGGCCAATATTTTGTTGCTGATCGCGTTGTCAGGCTATGATTCCTTTGTATCGCGCCTGAATACCTCAGAGCAGAATGTCACCGCCCTTGATGCTCTTGACGGGCTGACCCTTGCTAAAGTCAAACTGAAACTTCTGGGTAGTATGATCATCATCTCTGCAATCGGGTTGCTGTCCACATTCCTCAGCGCAGAGGCCGGCACTTCAGGGTTTGATCAGGCCGCTTATCTTCAGATTGCGATCCATCTTGTTCTTGCTGTCTCTGCTGTGTTGCTGGCCTATTCTGACAAGCTGGATAAAAGCTGATTACATAAATTCTGAATTATCCAGCTTGTACAGGACGGGTTTGGTCAGCTCAGTCAAAGACACTTTTGGTGTGCCGTCAGGGTGGAAATTTGCATCCTGCAGATAGGCCGTGAACGCCTTTTCAAGTGCAGGCCATTCGCTGTCAATAGCGGCAAACCAGGCGGTGTCTCTGTTCTCTCCTTTGCTGATTGTGGCCTGCCTGAACACGCCCTCATAAGACAGGCCAAGGCGTTGTGCGGCGCGTCTGGATTTGGCGTTCCTGGCATTGCATTTCCATTCATATCGCCGGTATCCCGCCTCAAACGCCCATTTCATCATCAGATACATCGCCTCAGTGGCCTCAGTTGTTTGCTGCAGCAGAGGGGAGAAATGAATATGGCCAACTTCAATACTGCCATCCTTGGGGCTGATCCGCAGATAGCTGGCAACACCAACAGGTCGGTTATCTGCCTTTCGGATAAGGGTGAAAAAACACGGGTCATCAGATATTTGTAAAGGCTGAAGCCACTCAGCATAAGCGCTGACTGTCTCAAACGGCCCATAGGGAAGGTAGGTCCAGTTTTCAGCCCCGCCATCTTGTGTGTTGGCATAAAATAACAGCTCTGCATGCTGCGCTACGTTCAGCGGCGTCAGCCTTACCAATTGCCCGTCTATGGTGATGTTTTTCGGGTGAGG
>CALKIF010000012.1:0-3496 GCA_937988715.1 uncultured Alphaproteobacteria bacterium
TGCGCAAGCGGGCGATTTTCATTGGTATGGCTCTGGCGGCGGGTTTGCGAATCCTATTTGCAATAACTGCCACCTATCTTCTGGCAATCAAAGGTATCCTGCTGGTCGGGGCGGCACTCCTGGCTTGGGTTTGCTGGCGGTTTTATAATGACTTAAAAGAATTTAATGATCCTTCTTTGCTGGATGTGTCTGAGGAGACTGAACAGAGCGAGCCGGAAACTGAAATTGATGACAGCAAATTCGGCCGGGCGCTGATCACCATTTTGATGGCGGATGTATCAATGTCGATTGACAATATCGTGGCGGTTGCGGCGATTGCTCGGGATAACACCACATTGCTGGTCTTTGGGTTGGCGCTGGCCATTGCCTTCATGGCGTTTTTTGCCGGGATAATCATGCGCATCATGCTGAAATACAGATGGTTGTCCTGGTTGGGGCTGGTTCTGCTGATTTATCTGACAGGTATGATGCTGCATGATGGTCTGGTGGATTTGGACCTGATCGAAGGCCTATTTGCGTGATAGGTGTCGGCATGCAGGCAGGAATCAACTCGCAGTCGGACAAGTATTTATTATTGCGAAACCTGAACCAGCACAAATTACATATCCGCAAGTTACCGGTTTTTTCAAATTAGACAGAGATTTGTTTTGGGAGGTGTGGGATGATTGCTGCTGTTGTAAGAAATTTTAATGAAGCCCTCAGTCTTGAGCAGGTAGACGAGCCGCAATGTCCTGAAAATGGGGTGGTTCTGGAAGTGCTTGCCTGCGGGGTATGCCGGTCCGATTATCATGGCTGGACGGGCAATCATCCATTGGTAAAAAATGGCTCTGTTCTGGGACATGAATATTGTGGTGTGGTGGCAGAAGCCGGCGCAAAGGCGAAATATAAAATAGGGGATCGCCTGATTGCCCCTTTCATTCTCGGATGTGGCAGCTGTCCTGCCTGTCATGCAGGAAAATCAAATACCTGCAGTGACCAGATTGTGCCGGGGTTCAGCGCGCCGGGTGCTTATGCGAAATATGTGGCCGTGCCCTTTGACCATAACCTGGTTTATCTTCCATCTGATATGTCACCTGCGCTGGCCGCGGGTCTGGGCTGCAGGGTGACCACGGCGTGGCATGCCTTGACTGATCGGGCTGATCTTCGTGCCGGGGAATGGTTGGCAATTCATGGTACAGGCGGGATAGGGCTGTCTGCGCTGCTACTGGCCAAAATGCTGGGTTCGCAGGTTGTTGTCGTGGATATTGTCAAAGAAAAACTCGATTATGCGCTCGCTTTGGGTGCTGATGCTGCCGTCAATGCCAGCGAGGTGAATGTGGTTGACGCTATTATTGATATCACAGGTGGCGGCGCGAATGTGTCTATGGAAGCACTTGGAAGCGCTATAACCACAAATGCGTCTGTTGAATGTCTGGCGACATTGGGACGACACGTCCATGTCGGCATGCCGGGTGGCGATGGCATGCTGAACATCAATATGAGAGCAATCTATTCTAAACAGCTGTCCTTTTATGGGACCAGGGGGATGCCTTCGTGGAAATATCCCTCTCTTCTTGACATTATTCAAAAAGGAATGGTGGATCTCAGCCCGATGGTTGACAGGCAAATTGTGCTGTCAGAAGCTAGCAAAGAGCTGGAGATGATGTCAGGGGCCACCCCGCCGGGAACAGCAGTAATTACGAATTTTGAGCAGTAAACCTGCTCCTCTTATGTCACTAAAAGGTTGAATTGATGACGATTACATATCTGAAAAAGGCGGATAAAACACCGCAGACTGGCACTGATGAAACCCAAGCCATTGTGCATGAAATGTTGGCGCGTATCGAAGTAGAAGGCGAAGATGCGGTGCGGGCCTATGCAGAAAAGCTGGATGGGTTCACAGGTGATGTGATTGTCTCACAAGACCAGATCGCTGCAGCTGCCGACAAAGTCTCTGACCAGCTGAAAGCTGATATTCAGTTTTCCTATGACCGGGTGACGAAATTTGCGGAGGCCCAGAAACAATCCATTTCTGAATTTGAAACTGAATTATCACCCGGCCTCTGGGCAGGCCAAAAGCTGATTCCCATAGAAACAGCGGGCTGTTATGTGCCTGGCGGGCGCTATGCGCATGTTGCTTCGGCGATTATGTCTGTGGCTACAGCTAAGGTGGCGGGTGTAGAAAATATCATCGCCTGTTCTGCCCCGAACGGAAATGATGGTCCGCATCCGGCCATTTTGTATGCAATGCATTTATCTGGTGCGCATACCATTTTGTCCTTAGGTGGGGTTCAGGCGATCGCCAGCATGGCGTTCGGGCTATTTGGCTGCAAACCAGCCCGGATTCTGGTTGGACCTGGCAATCGGTTTGTGGCTGAAGCCAAACGCATGCTTTATGGCCGTGTGGGCATTGATATGTTTGCCGGTCCGACTGAAATTGCGATTATTGCGGATGAAACAGCTGATCCGCAGGTCGTGGCTGAAGATCTGGTCAGCCAGGCTGAACATGGGCCTGACTCGCCGGCCTGGCTGTTCACCACCTCACGCAGTCTCGCTGACAAGGTCACAGACTTAATGCCTGGGCTGATTGACGCCTTGCCTGAGGTCGCCCGCAATGCGGCCACTGCGGCCTGGCGCGATTATGGCGAGATTATCTTATGTGACACAGATGAAGAGATGGCCGAAATTTCTGACGACTATGCAGCAGAACATCTTCAGGTCCATACCGCGTCTGACAGCTGGTTTACAGATCGGCTGAAAAATTACGGCTCTTTATTTGTCGGTGAAGAAACAACAGTTGCTTACGGGGATAAATGTTCAGGTACCAATCACATCCTGCCGACCAAGGGCGCGGCCCATTATACAGGCGGTCTGTCTGTGCATAAATATATGAAGATTGTTACTACCCAGCGAATGACCCGCGAAGCCAACCGCGAAGTGGCTCCGGCCTCTGCGCGTATTTCGCGTTTAGAAGGGATGGAAGCACATGCCCGCTCATCTGATGTGCGGCTTCGTAAATATTTTCCGAACGAAAATTTCTGATCAGATACCCGCAGGAGGCAACAGATGAAAGCAGTTGTTTATACAGGGGATCATGCTTCTGAATTCAGGGATGTTGACGCCCCTGCTACCGAGGAAAACCAGACCATTGTTGATTTGTCTTTTTGCGGGATTTGCGGGTCTGATATGCATGCCTGGCATGGAAAGGATGAACGGCGGATCCCACCTCTAGTGCTTGGTCATGAAGCGGTTGGCCGGGCCATGGATGGCCCGCATGCCGGCCGTCTGGTCGCGATAAATCCATTGATGCGGTGCGGGGCCTGTCCGGCCTGTACCTCAGGTGCTGAACATCTGTGTGCGTCACGTGAATTGATAGGCATGCGTGTTCCCGGCGCTTTTGCTGAATCTGTGGCCGTTGATTCCGCCAATCTGACGGTTCTGCCTGAAGGGGTGAATCTAGCTGATATCGCTTTGGCGGAACCTCTGGCCTGTGCATTGCATACAATTCATCTTGGCC
>CALKIF010000013.1:0-3498 GCA_937988715.1 uncultured Alphaproteobacteria bacterium
CAGCTGATCGATGAGATTCTGAAGCAAAGCCCTGATGAGCCGCGGGCCTTGTTCCTGAATGGTCTGGCCGCCTATCAGGATGAAGAGTTTCAGCTGGCTATCGACAGATGGATGTATTTGTACACATTATCTGCGGCAAATGCCCCGTGGCTGGCGACGCTGGAAGAAAATATCGGGCGCGCCGCAGAAGAGGGCAATCTGAAGCGGCCTGATTTTGCCGCCGCCCGCGCAGACGGTGCGCAGACAGAGCTTGCCGACCTGCCGGAAGACCAGCAGCAGGAGATGATCGAACAGATGGTCGACGGGCTGGCCGCCCGGCTTAAGGATGATCCTGAGGACAGGGAAGGCTGGCTGAGGCTGGCCAGATCTTATAAGGTTCTGGGCCGTGTTCCAGAACAGATTGACGCCCTGTTCACCGCTGCCGCCCTTGATTTAGCAGATGATCAGCTGGTGATTTATCTGGCAGAAGTGATCCTGCAGTCCGGGCAGAGCGAGATTTACGCCGGGCGGATCGGCAGCCTGCTGGACCAGCTTGCGCCCGCCGCCCAGACCAGCCCGCAAGGGCTGTTTTTCAGAGGTCATTATGCGATGAGTGAAGGCCGGTTTGACCTGGCCCGGACCAGCTGGGCCGCTTTGCTGGCCACCCTGCCCCCGGATGCAGAGCTGACAAAGATGCTGCAACAGAAAATCGCCGCGCTTCCGGACTGATGATCAGCCGCTAGCGGCCCCGTGCCGCAATGGCGATCAGATGATAGGTGATAAGCGCGGCCGCAAAATCGCTTGCCGGATGCGCAGGTGACGGGGCCAGTTCAACCACATCCAGACCGACAATACGGCGACCGGTACAGGCCGAACTGACCAAATCAAGGGCCTGATAAAAGCCAAGGCCGCCCGGAACAGGTGTGCCTGTGGCCGGCAAAACAGACGGGTCAAGCCCGTCCAGATCAAAGCTGATATAAATCTGATCCGGAAATTCATCTGGCAGAGTGAGCTCTGTTCTCTGCTGGCGGACTAGCTCGCCCGCATCACGATAGCCGATGCCATAACGGGTGCGCATCTCTGCCTCTTCAGCACAGAACGCCCTGACGCCAAGCTGATAAATCGGGATGCCCGCCTCAGCACAGAGATGCATCACGCTGGCATGAGAATGCGGCTGGCCCTGATAGGCAGCGCGCAAATCAGCATGGGCATCGATCTGCAGAATCCCGAACGGGGCGCCAAGGCTGTCCTTGATGCCCATCATCGCGCCGAATGTCAGGCTGTGCTCGCCGCCGAGGGTCACCGGAATATGACCACGCGACAGGCAGCCCGCAACCTGTTGGCGCACAGCATCCAGTACCTGTTCAATCGGGCCGGATGTGTCTATCTCTGGATGGGTGAACAGCCCGTGGCGGCACGGCTCACCCCCGTCTATCAGGCGTTCCAGCTGATGGCTGGCGGCGATAATGGCCGCCGGTCCTGCGCCCGTTCCTGTGCCATAAGAAACGGTTTTTTCCAGCCCGCAGCAAATCACCTCAAACAAGGCCTTATCAAGGTCATTTTCAGCAGCGGATAATTCCTCTCCTAAAAACTGGCTCAAGAGAGGGGGGGAGCGGTCAGTCATGACAATCTGCTTTCAAAATCAGCATAGGAGAATTCGCGCACCAGTGAGAGATCATCTGTGCGGCTGTCCCACAACGCCAGAGCAGGCAGAGGCACACCATTGAACATGGTCGTCTTCACCATCGAATAATGCGCCTGATCCAAAAAGGCCAGACGCTGGCCCGGGACCGGCAGCCGGTCAAACCGGTAATCACCAATAACGTCGCCGGCAAGGCAGCTGGGCCCGCCCAAGCGCACCAGAGGGCCGGTATCAGGTTCTGCCAGCAGGCCCGGCCGGTACGGGGCTTCCAGCACATCCGGCATATGACAGGTGGCCGAAATATCAAGGATAGCAACCGGCCCGTCATTATCCATAACATCCAGAACCTCGCCCACCAGAATGCCCGCATCAAAGGCAATCGCGGTGCCCGGTTCCAGATAAATATCCAGCTGATAGGTTTGTTTCAGCTCGGCCAGACAAGCGACCAGACCGGCCCGGTCATAATCAGGGGCAGTGATCATATGCCCGCCGCCCAGATTAAGCCAGGACAACCGCCCGTTTGCGCGTTCCAGAAGCGGGCGGATAACCTCAACCAGCCGGGCCAGTTCAGCAAATCCCTGCTCGCACAGGCTGTGCATATGCAGACCAGAGATCTGATTAAAAATATCATCCTCTATCTGGCTGATCGGCAGGCCAAGGCGGGAGCGCGGCGCGCTGGGGTCATATGTTTCAACTTCCCCCAGAGGCAGGCCAGGATTGATCCGCAAGCCGATCTCCGCCCCGCCCGCACGGGCTTGCGCAGCAAACCGGGCAATCTGTTGCGGGCTGTTAAAGATGATATGATCGCAGATATCAGCCAGTTCCGCCATATCCTGAGGCTTATAGGCTGGGGCAAAACAGGAGACCAGCCCGTCTTCAGGGCCTTTTACATAATGGCTGCGGGCCAGGCGCGCTTCATACAGCCCAGAGGCACAGGCCCCGGATAAATAGCGGCTGACCAGAGGGGCAGCTGACCAGAGGGAAAAAGCCTTCAGGGCAGTCAGTATTTGCGCACCAGACTGGTCGGCCACATCCTTCAGAACCGCCAGATTATCTTCCAGACGGGCAAGGTCAGTCACAAAACACGGGCTGGGGACAGACGCCAGATCAAAAGCGGCAAACTGGCCCGGGCCTGCGGTTTTGGTCTGCATCACCATCTTAAAAAGACAGCGCCTTATCCAGGGTTTTCACCTGCCAGGGCAGCCCATGGTCATTCAGCATGGCCATAAAGGGGTCAGGGTCGAACTGTTCCATATTGAACACGCCCTTTCCTGACCAGGTCCCGGTGGCCATCATTGCCGCCCCGATCATCGCCGGCACGCCTGTGGTATAGCTGACCGCCTGTGATCCCACCTCAGCAAAACAGGCTTCATGATCACACACATTATAGACATAGGCTGTGCGTTCCTCGCCCTCCTGCTGGCCGGTGATGATGGTACCGATACAGGTCTTGCCTGTGGTGGTTTTGCCCAAATCACCCGGGTCAGGCAGAACCGCTTTTAAAAACTGAAGCGGGACGATTTCTTTACCTTCATACAAGATCGGTTCGATTGAGGTCAGGCCGACATTCTGCAGCACCTCAAGATGGGTAAGGTAGGCCTCACCAAAGGTCATCCAGAACCGCGCGCGTTCCAGTTCAGGAAAATGTGTGGTCAGCGATTCCAGCTCTTCATGATACATCAGATACATATTGCGCGGGCCGACTTGCGGGAAGTCAAAGCTGTGTTTGGTTGACAAGGCCGGGCTTTCCACCCAGCCGCCCTTCTGCCAGTGACGGGCAGGGGCGGTAACCTCTCGGATATTAATCTCAGGATTAAAGTTGGTGGCGAAATGCTGGCCATGATCACCGCCATTGCAATCCAGAATATCCAGCGTTT
>CALKIF010000014.1:0-43328 GCA_937988715.1 uncultured Alphaproteobacteria bacterium
GAGCAAGCTGTTCATTCTGTCTTGAGCCTGTTTGAGAAGAGCTTCTGCCTGATCAAGATTGGCGCTGGCAGCAGGGCTGTCAGTTGGTTGTGCCGGGTTTGCGGGTGTTGCGGCCTGAACAGCTGCTTGTTGGGCCGGACTGCGCTTCTTCAGCGAATTCTGTGCCCCTTTGATGGTATAGCCTTCATCATACAGCAGGGTTTTAATGGTCTGCAGAAGCTCAATATCTTCACCTCTGTAATACCGGCGCCCGCCACTGCGCTTCATTGGTTTCAGGGCTGTGAATTTGCTTTCCCAAAACCGCAAGACATGCGCAGGCACATCAAGCTGTGCTGAAACTTCTGATATGGTTTGATAGGCCCCAGGTGCTTTTTGAACCATCAGCCCGCGTTAATTCTCTTCTTCATCAGATTTGAAGGACGGAAAGACAGCACACGGCGCGGCGTGATGACAGCTTCAACCCCGGTCTTTGGATTCCGGCCGAGCCTTTCATTCTTCGAATGGACTGAAAATGTGCCGAAAGATGACAGTTTCACAGATTCACCAGTGACAAGGCATTCTGTCACCTCATCCAGCACACCACTGACCAGTTGTGAGCATTCATTATATGAAAGCCCAATCTGCTGATGCACGGCATTTGCCAGGTCGCTGCGTGTAATTGTCTTACCCATTTCAAAAGCCTATCACTGGTGATTAAGCCGGTCAATCCGTACAATACCCATTTTTCACTTCAAATGAGGCAGAAAAGATACTGATTTAGCTGTTCTTTTTTGATGGACGCCCAAACCGCACCAGTGACGCCCCCCACGATAATCCGCCGCCGATCGCTTCAAACGCCAATAAATGCCCAGCTTTTACCCGCCCATCCTGAACCGCTTCTGTCAGCGCAAGCGGGATAGAGGCGGCTGATGTATTGGCATGTTTTGCCACACATCTGACAACACGTTCAGCAGGCAGGCCCAGCTTGCGCTGCATGCCGTCAATGATCCGGATATTCGCCTGATGCGGAATCAGCCAGTCAATATCCTCTGGGTGGTGCCCGGCCTTATCAATTGCCTCATTCATGGCGCTGGCCAGCTTTTCAACCGCATGTTTAAACACATCCTGGCCCTTCATCTTGACATGGCCAACTGTTCCGGTGGCTGATGGGCCGCCATCAACATACAGAATATCGCGGTAACGCCCGTCTGTATGCAACACTGACGACAGCACACCCCAATCTTCTGGGGCATCATCTGCCGCCTCAAGAACCACAGCCCCTGCCCCGTCACCAAACAGCACACAAGTGGTCCGGTCTTCCCAGTTCAGCAATTTGGTAAAGCTTTCCGCACCGATCACCAATGCCCGGCGCCCCTGGCCAGAGCGGATCAGGGATTCGCCCACACCCAAAGCATAGACAAAACCAGCACATACAGCCTGTACATCAAACGCAAATCCCTGATACGCCTCCAGCTTATGCTGAACAACAGAGGCTGTTGACGGGAAGGTATCATCAGGCGTGGTTGTCGCGACAATGATGATATCGATATCAGCAGCAGATAACCCGGCGTTGGCAAGGGCGGCCTGTGCGGCATGAGTGGCCAGATCAGATGTTTTTTCATCCTCAGCCACAATATGACGCTGGCTGATGCCGGTCCGCTGTTTGATCCAGCCGTCATCAGTGTCAACAAATTCTGACAATTCGTCATTACTAACCACACGGGCGGGCAGATAAGACCCGGCCCCGACCATGAGAACAGACTGTTTACCCATCTTTGTCATTCGTTCCTGTCTGTAAAATCTCTTTTGCCTTCTGGACGGCTTCTTTCACCTCGGGAATAAATCCCTGCTGCAACATATGCACACTCACCCCGATGGCATTGGCATAGCCGATGGCATCAGTACCGCCATGTGACTTTACCGAAATACCGTTCAGCCCTAAAAACACCGCCCCGTTATAGCGCCGCGGGTCCAGTTTTTGCCGAAACCCGCGCAAACCTGAACGCGCCAGTATAAATCCCAGCTTCGACAACGCACTGCTCGAAAAAGCATCCTTCAGGCCGGTCTGGACCAAATCCGCTACGCCTTCTGCTGTTTTCAGGGCGATATTGCCGGTAAACCCGTCCGTAACCACCACATCAACCGTACCAGCGGCGATGTCAGAGCCTTCAACAAAACCGCGATAATTCAGATTCAGCGCATCAGTGCTGAGCACCGCTGCCGCCTCACGCAGATAATCAAAGCCTTTCTGATCTTCCTCACCCACATTTAACAGCCCGACACTTGGTGAGGACACACCATGAATATCACGATAGAAGGCCCGGCCCATAATCGCAAATTGTATCAGATTTTCAGCATCACATTCAATGTTTGCGCCAAGGTCAAGAACACAAGACTGGCCTTGTGTATTCGGGAAGAACCCGGCAATTGCTGGCCGTGTCACCCCTTCAATCATCCTTAGCTGCAGCTTTGACATCGCCATCAAAGCCCCTGTATTTCCTGCAGAAACGATAGCATCAGCTTCACCGTTAGCGACCAGCTCAATCGCTTTCCACATAGAAGTTTGTTTGCCCGCCCGCAGGGCCTGTGACGGCTTTGCTTCTGCTGCCACCTCTTCTTCGGTATGCAGGATATCAGCTGAGCGCAGATAGTCGCTTCGCTCCAAAAGAGGGCGCACGCGCCGCTCGTCCCCCACAAAAACAAGCGAAATACCAGGATGAGCAGCCAAGGCCTTATCTGCCCCTTGAACAACAATGTCCGGGGCGTTATCGCCTCCCATCGCGTCCAGTGATATGCGTGGCGGCCTAGTCATCCACAAAACTCCCTTGCTGTAAGCAGCTTGAGCATAAATCTTAATTTTATTTTTTCAATTCAGAAAGCTTAGCGAACGGATGATTTTCTGGCTCAGCCGCCTCCGGCTCTTCAAGAACCGGCACATCTGCTGCCCGGGGCCAAGCCGGTGCGCACACGCCAATCCATTGAGACAGGCTTTCGCCGACAGGAATGTCACCGTCAACAAGCAGGTCAACATCAACATCCATAGCATCCACTTCGGTCTGGTCAGCAAAGGCGCGGACAAACCGTTCTTCAAGCTCTATCACCAAAGGGCTGACAACAGGCTGACCAGAGACCACACAAGCCTGCGTCACCTGCCCTTCAAGACGGCCTTTTATCGCCCAGCACCCTTCAGCAAGCTGAAGCAGAACCAGCTTGCCCTCAAGCCCGTTAAGATCAAGAAAGGAAAATCGCTCACACAGACCGTGCCGCTCAGCCTCATCAAAACACACCTCAAGCTGAACCGGCTGGCCTGCAGCAACGGTTTGTGCAGGCACCCTCAAATCAAGATGAACACGTTCAGCCATCAGCTTGTCCGTTCAGCGCCAGCACAGCAACAAAATCCACCTCGCCATCCTGCAGTGACGCATCAGACAGGCGGGCCAGCTGCTGGTGTTTGTCTATCATATAAGCCGCCATACGCTCATCAGCCGCACAGCTGGTCTCAGCCCGCCTCAGATTCCGGGCAACAGCCAAACAGAGGGCATCGGCATCACTCTCTGCCAGAGCCTCATCATAAGCAGTCAGACGTCCCATGAAAGCCTCAGACATTTTGCGCACGCGCTTGCCCACCCCCAAATCGCCCACACCCATTTCCCGTAAGGTAAAATCCATATCCGCAAAGAACCGGTCAAACAGGTCTTGATTAAGCGGCTTCTGGATCTCCTCTGGCAGTTGGCGCAGGCGTAACATCACCAGGCTGATATGAAGACACAGCATATCAAAGCGGCTATCAAGATTGTCCGGAATTTCAAATTCGATATACAGATCAGGCTGGCGGCTGGCGGCCAGAACTGACTGGTAAATACGCTCTGCCGGCAGGCTCTCTTGTTTGCGCTGCGGCGTGCTGAGAACGTTAATGAAACGGGAAATTAAGGACACCTCACCGACCCCCTTTTTTTTGCTCATGCTGCGGCCGTTAACTGCAGATCGTCAGTGTGCGGTTGTTATACGTCATTTCTGTTGGCCCCGTCTATTCTTGTCTTCGCTTTACAGGATGACGCCTTTGTCTTATTGATGAAATGCTGATCATAAATGAAAATTTTCCGCAACCAAGAGAACAACCCGCGAGAGTCAAGATGAGCCTGATGCGATTTCTGATGAAACCAGTCATTATCCTGTTTCTGGCCACAATGTTGACCGCCTGCGAATCTACCGTGACCACACATGGTCGCCTGGTTGAACAGGCAGATCTGAACAAGCTGGAGCTGGGCAAAACAACACGGGCAGAAGCCCTGGCCATCTTGGGCAAGCCCAGCTTTGAAGGGGCGTTCCAGTCAGGCCGGCTATATTACAATAACCAGAAGATGGAACAAAAGGTTGCCGGGGAAACATCAACAATTGATCGCCAACTTGTCGTGCTCACCTTTGATCCAAACAACACTCTTCAACAGGTTGAAATACGTGACAAAAATACTGATCAAGAAATCGTGAAGCTGGAGGCGAAAACACCAACACCAGGCGACACGCTGACCTTGATTGATCAGATTTTCACCAACCTCAGACGAGGCAGCACCGCTCAGTAAGGCTCAACCTTTGCTGACATCGGCTGACATTTCGACAACTCTGAACTGGCGCGCCAGACGGTCCAGAACGGCATTTACAAAAGCAACATCTGCCTGAAACGCATCCGCCAGACTGGCATATTCAGACAGGACCGCACGTGCCGGGATATGCGGCATGCTGTCTAGTTCAAACACGCCTGCCCGCAGGATGGCCAATTCAGGCCGGGCGAGACGTGACATGGTCCAGCCATCTGACAGCGCCTCAGCGATAATTCTGTCCAGCTCAGCCTTTCGGCTGTCCACACCTGAGACCAGGGCCTGAAAATGGTCTTCATCCATTTTCTTCACCCGCAGCTGGCGCGCAATATCTCCGGCATAAACATCCAAAAACGCCGGCACAGCCTCAAGCAGAGATTGGCTTGTCAGATCTGTGCTGTACCCAAGCTGGACAGAGGCAAGACGCGCCGCGGCCCGCCTGCGCACAGCCATAGGCCGCAACTTAGCTGCTTTGCTGGTTTCAGAAGCAACTTTCGCGTTTTTTGCAGCAGAAGCGTCGGTCATCAGCCCCTCCTCTTATTCATCTGCGAAATGGGCCACAAATTCTGCCATTTTCAACGCTGCTCTGGCGGCATCACCGCCTTTATCTTTGCGGCTCATATCTGCACGCGCCCAGGCCTGCTCGCTATTCTCAACTGTCAGAATGCCATTGCCAATCGCCAGCCGCCTCTGAACAGATAAATCCATCAGACCGCGTGATGATTCTGTGCAGACTGTCTCATAATGGGTTGTCTCTCCTCTGATCACGCAGCCCAAGGCAATATAGCCATTATACGGGCAAGGCGTTTGTGCAGCCGCCATGGCGATGGCTGCGGGGATCTCAAGAGCACCTGGCACGCTGATTACATCATAACTTGCCCCGGCGTTCTGCAGGGCGGCGACAGCCCCTTGCTGTTGTGCGGCGGCAAGTTCGGTGTAAAAATCTGCCTGCACAATCAGAAAATGGCCGGTTGGCTTTGTCTCAGCAGTCATTATCGTATCTTTCCCTTTAAGCCTTTCACTGAATGGCTTTCCAATCTTTGATGGTGAGCCCATAGCCGTCCAGGCCGATAATCGTTGGTTTTGAATTCGACAGAAGCACCATTTCAGAGACATTCAGATCATTCAAAATCTGCGCGCCCACACCATAATCCCGCAATTCCTGGCCACCAGATTTAGAAGCGATGTCCTGACGGGCTGTCAGAATTTCAGACAGGCTGGAAACACTGGATTCACGAAGCACAACAATGACCCCGTTCCCTTGATCTGCGATCATCTGCATTGCCCGCTGCAATTCACCATGATGACGGCTTTTATGCGTTTCCCCCAGCAAATCCACCATCAGATCCAGGCCATGCATCCGCACATAAGTCGGCGTATTCGGGTCAATCTGGCCTTTTAACATCACCAGATGCTCAACCTCTGTTAAATCATTGCGGTAAATCAGCAGCCGCCAGTCACCACCAAATTCTGTTTCAATAGATGTTTCAGCAACCCGGGTCACCAGCGTTTCATTATGACGCCGCCAGGAGATTAAATCAGCGATTGCGCCAATTTTCAGATTATGTTGCTGGGCAAATTCGATCAGATCAGGTAACCGCGCCATGGTCCCGTCATCTTTCATAATCTCGCAAATCACACCATTTGGCTCACAGCCCGCAGCTCTGGCAATATCCACCACAGCCTCAGTATGGCCGGCCCGAACCAATGTGCCGCCATCCCGGGCCACAAGCGGGAAAATATGTCCAGGGGTGGTAATATCGGCCTGGCGGGCCTGCGGGTTAATAGCGGTCTGGATTGTATGGGCCCGGTCAGCAGCAGAAATGCCTGTGGTGACCCCTTCACGTGCCTCAATCGATACGGTGAACGCGGTTTGATGGCGCGATTCATTGCGCCTGTCCATCATGGCAAGACCCAGCTTTTCTGTTCTCTCGCGCGTTAAAGCAAGACAGATCAGCCCGCGGCCGTGTTTTGCCATGAAATTGATCGCGCTTGCATCTGTATATTCACCAATAATACACAGGTCGCCCTCATTTTCCCGATTCTGATCATCAACCAGAATAAACATCTTCCCTGCTTTGGCGTCAGCAATCACATCTTCAATAGGAGACAGGCCGGACAGAGGTGTATTCGTGCTCACTTATGCTCTCCTGATACTTGCAACAGCCTGGAGACATACCGGGCCAACATATCGATTTCTAAGTTCAGCTTATCTTGTTCACCGCACCGCCCCAGTGTGGTGTTCTGCCAAGTATGATCAATGATGTTCACGCTGAAGTGATTATCGTCAACAGTGTTCACAGTCAATGAAACCCCGTCGAGGGCAACAGAGCCTTTTTCAGCAATATAACCTGCCAGGCTGGAGGGCACCGAAATATCCAATTTGTGAGACCCGGCAACCGGGGTGACTTTATCAATCACAGCCAGCCCGTCAACATGGCCTGACACCACATGGCCGCCCAGCTCATCTCCCATTTTCAGCGCGCGTTCAAGATTGATAGCTGTGCCGACCTGCCAGTGACCAACAGTGGTACAGGACAGCGTTTCTTCTGATACCTCGACAGTGAAACTGTGGGTATCACGCTGGGTTACCGTCAGGCAGACACCTGAACAACAGATAGAGGCCCCCAGATCAATGGTCTCGCAAGCCCATGGCGTATCGATTACGAACCGCCAGTCCTTGTCCTGTTCAACAGAGGCAACCGTGCCTATTGCTGTGACAATTCCGGTAAACATGACTTCACTGTTCCTCTGCCTTAATCAGCTTTTTGCCAGATGGTCAGCTGATCATCACTCAGATGACCTGACTGCACCTTGATATAAGCAGAGTCATCGGGAAAAGCCAGAGCCGAAGCTGTGTTTGCCTCATATAACAAGCCTTGAACACCTTGGTTAATTTTTTCCGGTGCGGTCAGGTGAATCAGCCTGTCCAGCAGGCCTGCCTCAAACAGGCTTCTGTTCAGTTTTGTGCCCGCCTCCACCAACAGATTGGACAGGTCATTTTGCTCACACCATTGCAAGGCCTCTGAAAGGTCAAGACCGCCATTGTTACAGCACAGCCTGACAACCTCCACCCCGGCCGCCTGCAAGGCCGCTTGCGCGCTTTTATCAGCCTGCTGTGCACAAAAAGTGATAATCCGCCCTTCAGCAATGGTTCTGACCAGCTGGCTGTGAACCGGCAGACGCAGATCACTGTCCAGCACAAGCCGGACAGGTGTGCGCCCCCTGCCCCCCGGCAAACGGCAGGTCAGGGCCGGATCATCAACCAGTACCGTCTGTATCCCTGTCAGAAGACCATCCACACGTGATCTGAGGTCATGAACATATCGGCGTGACTGCTCATTTGTCAGCCAGGTCTGCTGTCCGGCTTTCGCTGATATAAAGCCATCTGCACTGGTCGCGATTTTTGTGGTCACAAAGGGCCGCCCCCGGCGGCGTGAGGATAAAAACCCGCTTAACCCTGTTTTGTTGATAGCTGCATACAGTCCGCTTTGAACAGTCAGCCCGCCCTTGATAAGCCGTTTATGACCTTGTCCGTTCACACGCTCATCCGGGTCTTCTACAGCATAGACAATACGGCCCAGCCCCGCCTGAACCAGAAGGTCCGCACAGGCAGGTCCGCGCCCTTTATGTGCACAAGGCTCTAGCGTGACATAAGCTGTACCGGCTTTCAGATCAGCTGTCTTTCTGGCCTGTTCTGCTTTTAACAATGCCTCAGCTTCAGCATGCGGACGGCCACCTGCCTGAGTAGAGCCAACCGCAATCAGCCGGTTATCTGCAGACACCAGAACACAGCCGACGGCCGGATTCGGCCAGCTGTGCCCCTGTGCCCGGCCGGCATAAAGGCCGGCCAGCCGCATCCATCGTTTATCATGAGAAGAAAAGTCTGAGTCAGCCAGTGGTTTAACGGCGCAATTCATTCACAAAATCTTCAAAATCGCTGGCATCCGCGAAATTCTTATATACAGATGCATAACGAATATAGCCCACCTTATCGAGCCCCAGCAGGGATTTCATCACCAGCGACCCGATATAGTCAGACGATACATCAGCCTCACCAGTTGATTCCAGCTTGCGCACAATATCATTGATGGCAAGAGCAACATCATTTTCATGAACTGAGCGTTTGCGCAACGCGATATTGAAGGACCGCTCCAGCTTTTCGCGGTTAAACGGCACTTTACGCCCGTCACGCTTCAACACCGATATCTCGCGCAGCTGTACACGCTCAAAAGTGGTGAAACGAGCCTCACAGGCCCCGCACTGGCGGCGCCTGCGAATAGATGTGCCATCCTCAGACGGGCGTGAATCTTTAACTTGTGTGTCTTCTGACCTGCATAACGGACACAGCATCGCTGCACAGCCCTCCACATTCTAGTCTATGCCGAAATATAGTATGTGAAGGTGTCATAACACACTATTGGTAGATTGGAAATGCCCTGCACAGCTCACGGACTTTGCCGCGAACCTCTGCCTCAATATCAGAATTATCATTCCGGTTAGAGGCCAGACCATCCAGAACATCACCAATCAGATGGCCGACCTGACGGAACTCATCAGGGCCGAACCCTCTGGTGGTACCCGCAGGTGTGCCCAGCCTGACCCCGGATGTGACCATCGGCTTTTCGGGATCAAACGGCACGCCATTTTTGTTACAGGTGATCCCGGCATTTTCCAGAGATACTTCGGTGATATCCCCGGTCAGCCCCTTTGGCCGCAGGTCAACCAGAACCAGATGCGTGTCTGTCCCCTTGGCCACAAGGTCCAGCCCCCGGTCCAGCAGCACCTCACCCAGAACCCGAGCATTATCCACCACTGTCTGAATATAGGTCTTGAATTCCGGCTTGAGGGCCTCACCGAAAGCCACTGCCTTACCGGCGATAGCATGCATCAACGGCCCGCCCTGCAGCCCGGGGAAAACAGCAGAATTGATCTTTTTACCCAGCGCTTCATCATTTGACAGGATAAGCCCGCCTCTGGCGGCGCGCAGTGTCTTATGCGTGGTAGAGGTCACAATATGAGCATGCGGCACAGGGCTGGGGTGAACCCCGGCAGCCACCAGACCAGAGATATGCGCCATATCAACCATCAGATACGCCCCGACAGAATCAGCGATTTCACGGAACGCCGCGAAATCCAGAGTACGCGGATAGGCAGACGCCCCGGCAACAATCATCTTTGGCTTATGTTCTTCAGCCAGTGCGCGGACCTCATCATAATCAATTGTTCCGGTCTCGCGTGAAACGCCATACTGAACCGCATTGAACCATTTCCCAGACAGGTTTGGCCCCGCACCATGTGTCAGATGCCCGCCAGAGGCCAGAGACATGCCCAGAACCGTATCACCTGGCTGCAGCAACGCCAGAAACACAGCCTGATTGGCCTGTGCCCCTGAATGCGGCTGAACATTTACAAATTTACAGCCAAATAACTGTTTGGCCCGGTCAATAGCCAATGTTTCAACAACATCAACATATTCACAGCCCCCATAATAACGGCGGCCTGAATACCCTTCAGCATATTTGTTTGTCAAAATAGAGCCCTGGGCTTCCAGAACAGCGTTTGACACGATGTTTTCAGACGCAATCATTTCGATCTGATCTTGCTGACGCACAAGCTCATCGTGCAGCGCTGCCGCGATTTCCGGATCGGTTTGGGATAATGTGTTGCTGAAAAAGCCGTTCATTTGATTCATGGTTTTGTCTTTCTATTCAGATGAAGCAGGTTGTGGAGACGATAATTTATCGACGCGCCGCTGATGCCGGCCGCCTTCGAAATCTGTGGTCAAAAACGCATCAACGCAATCCAGGGCGGTGGCAATGCCGGTCAGGCGTTCACCAAGGGCCAGCACATTTGCATCATTATGCTGCCGGGATAAACGGGCGGCGGTCACATCCGTTACCAGGGCGGCGCGAATATGGGAAAACCGGTTTGCGGCAATCGAAATGCCAATACCTGAGCCGCAGACAAGAATACCTTTTGCCCCCTCATCCTGAAGCATAGCCTCTGCCAGACTGGCCGCAAAATCTGGATAATCAACAGATTCTGAACCGTTTGCGCCCAAATCCTTAACTTCATAACCTGTTTTCGCCAGCTGCTCGCAAATCTGATCTTTCAGAAGGGTTCCGGCGTGATCACTGGCAAGATAAATGCGTTTCATAATGTCTCTTTATATCTTTTTCGTGTTTCCCGTCTCTGCAGAGACAAGGTGAGCGCGAGCAAACGTTATAGCGCGGCGTACAGCTTTTGTCTTTTGGTTTGTCCGGCCTTTTTTATGTTGTGAACGACAACCCCTGTCTTACAGCTTTACCCTGTAAGGTCACGGAAACTGAATATCCCTGACGTAATCACCAGATAAACAACCACAAACAACCCAGCTGAGATCACCGTGGTAGCCACCAGTTTCAACATCATCCGCGGGCGTTCTGGGGCGGAGCTGGCGTGGCCCGTTTCAATCTGTTCAGGGGCCTTTGCGCCAAAGGGAAGAACCATAAACAAAACCCACCACCACAGCAGGATATAAACAACGACAGCTGAGACAATATCCATGATGATTACGCCTGTTGTAATTCGATAAGACTGCCGGTCATATCTTTGGGGTGAATAAACAGAATCGGCTTGCCATGTGCCCCGATTTTAGGCTCAGAACTGCCCAGAATACGCGCCCCACTGGCCAGAAGCTGATCACGTGAGGCAATCAGGTCAGGGACATCAAAACAGATATGATGCATGCCGCCATCAGGATTACGTTCCAGAAATTTAGCAATCGGAGAGCTCTCATCAAGTGGCTCAAGCAGCTCAATTTTGCCGTTTTCAGCTTTTATGAACACCACTGTCACACCATGTTCAGGCAGGGCCTGTGGTGCAGACACCTCAGCCCCGACACGGGCACGCCACTGATCTGCAGCTGCCGCCAGATCAGGAACCGCAATAGCAATATGATTGATGGTCCCTATCATGCCGGCACCCCGGTAATATCTGTTCTCATCACATGAACATGCACTGTTGGCCGCAATCTGAACTGGCTTTTGGCCATTTGTCTGACTGTTGTTCTGACCAACTGTTCTATGGCGCTGTCATCTGCATCAGGGCGGGCCTGTTCAGCCACAGCATCTTCAATCGCCAAACTGGTATCAGCAACAAAATCTGCTGTCTGTCCGTCTGTGCATAATCCGGTCTGGCTGACCTGAGGGGCCATTAACAGATCACCTGATGCCGACAATACAACAGTTGCTGTCACCGTCCCGTTCCACAACATCCGGCGGCGTGAGCGCAGGTGATCGGACTGCAGATCAACCACCTCCCCGCCTTCATGCGTCAACAGGCCAACCGGGGCATGGCCAATGATATCTGCTTTATCTTCCGAAAAACAGATAGCCGAGCCATTATCGGGGATCAGAGTTTGTTTGACCTGACAGTCTTCAGCCAGTTCTGCATGAGCCATCAAATGACGGGCTGTACCATGAACCGGTATGGCCACTTTGGGCCGGACCAGCCCATACATTTCCACCAGCTCTTCACGTGCCGGATGACCAGAGACATGAACCGGCTGATCTTCATCAGTAATCAGATGAATGCCGCGCCTGACCAGCATATCCTGAACCTTTGTAATCGCGGGCTCATTACCGGGAATCTGGCGTGATGAATAAATCACAGTATCGCCGGGCTGCAGGTCGATTGATTCATGTGCGCCGGCGGCAATACGGGCCATTGCCGCCCGGGTTTCGCCTTGCGAGCCTGTGCAAATCACAACCATATGGTTTCGGGGGATCAGGCTGACTTCAGTTTCAGACACAAAATCAGGTATATCGCGCAGATAACCTGTATCGCGGGCAGCGCCAATTGTACGGTTCAAGGCCCGCCCCACAACACAGACAGACCGGTTATTGGCCGCCGCCGCGGCAATGATAGAATCAAGCCTGGCCACATTACTGGCAAAACAGGTCACCGCAACCAGACCGTCTGCACGCGCGATTGCTTCTGTCAGACCGTCTCTGGCAACCGCCTCAGACGGGGTATGGCCGTCAACCATGGCATTGGTTGAATCGCCGACAAGGGCGAGCACGCCCTCATCCCCAAGCTGACGCAACCGGTCTCTGTCTGTATCAACACCCAGCATTGGCGTTTCATCAAATTTCCAGTCTCCGGTATGAAGAATGGTCCCTTTATCTGATCGCAGAACCAGAGCCGCCGGATCAGGAACAGAATGGGTCAGCTGCACAAGTTCAATCGAAAACGGTCCAAAATCATAGGCGATATTGAAATCAAGCTCATGCAACGGAATTTTATAGTCGAGGCGGCTTTCTGCCAGCTTGCGCCGCAATAACGCCAGGGTAAATGCTGTGCCATATACCGGCACCCCAAGACGTTTCCATAAATAAGGAATAGCACCAAAATGATCTTCATGGGCATGAGTCAGAATAATGGCTTCCAGCTTGTCTTTCCGGGCTTCAATGAACCGCAGGTCAGGCAAAACCACATCTACGCCGGGCATGCTTTCATCAGGAAAGCTGATGCCCAGATCAACCATCAGCCATCTTTCCTTATAGTGATATAAATTGGCGTTCATGCCAATTTCACCAGACCCGCCCAAAGGCAGAAATACAAAGTCATCTGACTTTATCTTCATATCCATCAGAAACTTATCCTCTGTTGTCTTTGGTGTTTCTGTTAAAAATCTCAAACAGGCCATTCATGGTCAGCTCGCTATCAACCCTATCAATCGTGCTGATATGCGGGGCAAATAATGCCGCCAGGCCGCCTGTGCCGATCACTTTCGCCGCCGCCAGCTCTGGCTCAGCCTTTAAACGAGACAAAATGCCGTCAATCAGGCCAACATAGCCCCATAATACGCCTGACTTCATGGCACTTTCGGTTGATTTGCCCAGCACAGGCAATTTGTCATCAAAACTGTCAACCACAAGGCTGGGCAACTTGGCCGCCGCCGCAACCAGAGCCTCAATAGACCGGTGCACACCAGGGGCGATAACCCCGCCAGCATATATCGCCTGTTTGCCGCTTTTGGGCGAGGCAGGCAGAACAACATCAAACGTGGTTGCGGTTCCAAAATCAAGAATTATCGCCGGTACATGACCAGCCTTGGCCACAGCAACCGCATTCACCAGCCTGTCCGCGCCGACCTGGGCTGGATCATCTGTCTGCACATCAAGACCTAAATCGATATTATCTTCCCCGATCACCATCGGTTCAACAGCCAGACGTTCTTCACAGAACCGGATTAAATTTTGTGTAACATCTGGAACCACAGACGCCAGGATACAATGTTCAATATCTGTATAATACAGCTTCTGCGTCTCCAGAATATGACAAAGGGCAATGAAATATTCATCTGCGGGCCTCCGGGCCACAGTCTCCAGCCGCCATTCGGCAATTTTGCTGTCCGCCTCAAACAAGGCAAAGACGATATTTGTATTTCCGCAATCAATCGCCAGAAGCATTTCGACCTCTCATTATTTCAACATCACCAGCGGTGATCTGAACGACCTCGCCATCATTGCGCCGAACATAAAGCTGGCCATCTGCGCCAACCCCTTCACATAAACCTTCTATGACCTCAGTCACAGTTTGTATACGGACAGGATTGCCTTTCATATCACAATGGCGGCGCCATTCATCCAGGATAATCTGATGCCCGCTTGACTGCCAGAGCGTGTAAAGCTCAGCAATCCGCGCAACAAGTGTGGCGGCCAGAGCCTCTGCATCACTTACACCCTCTGAGACAAGCTCATCAATGGCAATCGGCGGATGGGCAATCCCGCCAAGTTCAGGTGCGTTGTTCAGGTTCACACCACAGCCGATCACCAGACCCTCATCACTTGATTCCAGCAATATACCCGCCAATTTGCGATCATGACAGAGGATATCATTCGGCCATTTCAGGCTGCATGCACCGTGATGCTGTTCATCCATATGCCGCAGCAGAGCCTTATAGACACCCAAAGAGGCCAGAAAAGACAAGCTGGGCCAGGTATAACGCGGCGCCTTCGGGCACAGGACAATCGACAGATACAGACCATCGCCCGGGCGTGATACCCACTGCTTGCCCCGCCGCCCGCGCCCCTTTGTTTGCTCACCCACCCGGAAACATCTGCCTTCAGCCTGGCCAGGGTTATCCTTCAGACAGGCAAAAGCCAGATCATTTGATGAGGTGGCAGAGGGCTGGTAATCTATCTGCCAGCCATCCGGCAAGTGGTTGAGTTTCTGAAAGTCGCCTGATGCCACTGGTTCAGCGCTATCCTGTGTCTAGAAGAAGGCCTGCACATTTGTGCCTGCCGTTCCCGCAAGCTGGCCAATGCCAAGGAAAAACAGAACAATCACAGCCAGGCTGACCAAAAGAACCAGCCTGTTCTGGCGGCTGAGCCCTTCATCAAGCGGGGCATCTGCATCTTCAAAATACATCAGCTTGATGATCCGCAGATAATAAAAAGCCCCCACAACAGAAGTCAGAACACCTATAATCGCCAACGGCACAAGACCCGCATTCACCGCGGCCAGAAACACATACCATTTACCAAAGAAACCGGCCAAAGGCGGAATGCCCGCCATAGAGAACATCACCACCATCATACCGGCAGCCAGCAACGGATGGCTTGAAGACAGGCCAGACAGATCTGAAATCCGCTCAACCGGCGCACCATCCCGGCGCAGGCTCATAATGATTGAAAACGCCCCTGCCCCCATAAAGACATAAGTGGTCATGTAAATCACAACACCTGTGGCGCCTTCAGCTGTGCCCGCTGCCAGCCCTGCCAGAGCATAGCCCATATGCGCAATAGACGAATAGGCCAGCATGCGTTTGATGTTCTGCTGCATGATCGCCCCTGTCGCCCCGACAATCATAGAGGCCACGGACAGCGCGATCAAAATCTGTGCCCATTGATCACTGATCTCAGCAAAGGCGAAATAGGTGACATTCATCACCAATGTCATCGCCGCAACTTTCGGGACAATCGCAAACAGGGCCGTGACAGGTGTCGGCGCCCCTTCATACACATCTGGCGTCCACATATGAAACGGTGCGGCTGAAATTTTAAAGGCCAGGCCAGATAACAAGAACACCATGCCAACAGTCAGCCCAACCGGAACCTCGCCGCTCAAGCTGGCGGCGATATCTGTATAGGCGGTGCTGCCCGCAAACCCATAGACCAGAGACGCACCATACAAAAGCATGCCTGAAGACAACGCCCCGAGCAGAAAATATTTCAGGCCAGCTTCAGAAGATTTGAGCGAATTTGTCCGCATCGCCGCGATCACATAAAGCGGCAGTGACTGCAGCTCCAGCCCCATATACAGTGCGATCAAATCATGTGCTGATATCATCAGCAACATGCCCAAGACCGCCATCAGCACAAGCAGATGAAATTCAGCCCGGTCAATCCCCTCGCCCCAGCCGTCACTGACCAGCCAGCTGGCAAAAAACGCCCCGATCAGGACCAGCCCTTTCATATAAAGGGCAAAGCCGTCAGTCGCGAACAGACCGTTGAACAACACCACCTGATCAGAAGACAGGGTAAACAATGATAAGAACGCCAGGCCATAACCGCCAAGAGAAAGGCTGCGGACAAGCTTCATAGAGCCGGCCTCTGTTTCAGATGGCCGGTCAAACGCCGCAACCAGAACCAGTGACAACGCCACAGCAATAAGAATAAATTCAGGCAGAGCAGCCGAAAACGTTTGTGCCAAATTCATTATCCCTACCCCTTAAATCAGCGTAATGCCGTCTGCACAGGGCCGATCTGACCCAGCACGTCTCTTACTGCCACTTCCATGATATCCAGCAAGGTTGACGGATAAACGCCAAACCACAGCACAAAAACAGTCAGCGGAACAAAGATCATGAACTCGCGGCCTGACAGAGCTTCAAGTTCAAGTATTTCAGGTTTTTCAGCACGGCCGAACACCACCCGCCGATACAGCCACAGCATGTAACAGGCGCCCAGGATCAGGCCGGTCGCTGCCAGAATGGCCACCCAGTCCGCCCGGTTCCATGCCCCGACCAGAACCAGCATCTCGCCCACAAAGCCGGATGTGCCTGGCAGGCCGACAGAGGCCAGCATCATAAACATAAAAAATGTGGCGTAACGCGGCATCGCATCAACCACACCGCCATAGGCTGAAATCTCTCTCGTATGAAGCCGGTCGTATACCACACCAACACAAAAGAACAACGCTGCAGACACCAGCCCGTGCGAGATCATCTGAAACATCGCCCCGGCAATGCCCTGTTCATTCATGCTGAAAATACCGATGGTCACAAACCCCATATGGGCAACAGATGAATAGGCAATCAGCTTTTTCATATCACTCTGTGCCAAAGCCACAAGCGAGGTATAAATCACCGCCACAACAGACAGCACAAAAATCATCGGTGCAAATAAATCAGAGGCATCAGGGAACATTGGCAGAGAAAACCGGATAAAGCCGTAACCGCCCATCTTCAGCAATACGCCTGCCAGGATCATTGATCCGGCTGTCGGGGCCTGAACATGCGCATCCGGCAGCCATGTATGTACAGGCCACATCGGCACCTTGACAGCAAAAGAGGCAAAAAAGCCGAGAAACAGCCAGAACTGCAGCGCTGGTGCAAAGTCAAATTCGGCCAATACCGGAATATCTGTGGTACCCGCCTGATGATACATGACCAGCATACAGACCAGCATCAGAACTGAGCCCAGAAGCGTATATAAGAAAAACTTGAACGCAGCATAAACACGTTCTGCCCCGCCCCAGACCCCGATAATCAGGAACATCGGGATCAGAACACCTTCAAAAAACAGATAGAACATCAGCATGTCCAGCGACGCAAACATGCCGACCATCATGGTTTCCAGAACCAGAAAGGCGATCATATAGTCCCGCACGCGGTGCGTAATGCTGTGCCAGCTGGCCAGAATAGATAACGGCACCAAAAAGGTAGACAGCAAGATGAACGGCATCGAAATACCATCAATGCCGAGATGATAGGAAATCCCTGCCCCGGAAATCCAGTCAACCTGTTCTTCAAACTGATAACCAGACAGGTTCGGATCAAACCCGAAATACAAGAACAGAGACAAAAAGAAAGTGAAACCAGAGACCCATAACGCCACCAGCTTCGCATTTGTGGCGACATTTGCTTCAGACCCCCGCACCAACATCAGGAACAGGACGCCGGTAAGCGGCAGGAATGTAATAACGCTAAGAAGCGGCCAAGTCGTGCTCATCTGACTATCCCCCGAACCCGCTAAAATACCATGTCAGCAACACGACCACACCGATCATCATGGCAAACGCATAATGATATACATAACCGGTTTGCATCTGCACCAGACGCCCGGACAGACGCGCCACCAGAGCTGACAAGCCATCTGGGCCGTAATGGTCAATAACGCCTTTATCACCGCGTACCCACAACAGGCGCCCTATCCGCACCGCCGGCCCGACAAAAATTCGGTCATACAGCTCATCAAAATACCATTTATTGAACAAAAAGCGGTACAGTGCGCCTGCCCGGCCGGCAACAGATATCGGCAACCATGGCAGGCGGACATAGGCAATATAGGCCCCGACAACCCCTGCTGTTGCCAGACCGATAGGCAGCAGCTTGACCCAGGTCGGCACATGATGAGCTGCTTCCATTGCGTCATGAGACGGCAGGATGAAAATGGAAGCTCCCCAGAAATCTTGCCAGTGATGACCGACAAACAAATCATAGCCCATCCAGCCCGCAAAAATCGCACCCAACGCAAGCGGTACAAGTGGCAAGGTCATGACATTCGGGCTTTCATGCACATGGGCCATCACCTCATCACTGGCGCGCGGCGTACCGTGAAAAGCCAGAATCAGTAACCGCCAGCTGTAAAACGCGGTCAGAAGCGCCGCAGCACAGCCGAGCCAGAAAGCCAGCATCCCCATACCGGTATGCGCGCCATAGGCAGCCTCTAGGATCATATCTTTTGAATAAAATCCGGCGAAAAACGGGAACCCGGCCAACGCCAGAGACCCAATCCACATCATCACATAGGTCACAGGGACCTGGCGCCAGATCCCCCCCATTTTGCGCAAATCCTGTTCATTAGACAGCGCGTGGATAACCGAACCGGCCCCTAAGAACAGCAATGCTTTGAAAAAAGCATGTGTGGTTAAGTGGAACATGGCCGCCGGATAGGCAGACACACCAGCTGCAAAGAACATGTACCCCAGCTGAGAACAGGTTGAATAGGCAATCACCCGCTTAATATCAAATTGTGTCATCCCGACTGTGGCGGCAAAAATCGCGGTCAGCGCACCGACCAGAGTGATGATATCCAGAGCCACTGGCGCATATTCAATCACCGGCGACATCCGGCAGACCAGAAACACGCCAGCGGTTACCATGGTGGCCGCGTGAATAAGGGCTGATACAGGTGTGGGCCCTTCCATCGCGTCCGGCAGCCAGGTATGCAAGCCCAGCTGAGCTGATTTTCCCATCGCGCCGATAAACAAGAGAACAGACACAACTTCCAACGCCGGCAAAGGCAGGCCAAAAATGGTGATCATCGCAGGCTGATAGTCAGCGATAGACGCGAAAATCGCATCAAAGCTGACCGACCCTGTCAGCGCAAATATCGCCAGAATGCCCAGCACAAAACCAAAATCCCCGACCCGGTTCACCACAAAGGCCTTCATCGCGGCGGTATGGGCAGATTCTTTGTGATACCAGAAGCCAATCAAAAGATAAGAGGCGACACCAACCCCTTCCCAGCCGAAAAACAGCTGCACCAAATTATCAGCTGTCACCAGCATCAGCATGGCAAAGGTAAACAAACTGAGATAGGCCATGAACCGGGCAATCGCCTTATCATGATGCATATAGCCGATAGAATAGATATGCACACATGAGGACACGCCGGTCACCACAATCAGCATTACGGCTGTCAGCGTATCAAACCGAAGTGTCCAATGCGCCTGAAAGTCACCAGACCCAATCCATCTGGCCACTTCGACAATGACCTGCTCGCCACCAAGGGCAACAGACCCGAAGGCAAAACAGGACAGAATGAAGGACAAGCACACACCAGAAACGCTTGCGGTGATGGCCGCACCATCCAGCTTACGCAACGACAACAGGCCTGCTGCAATCGCACCGAACAGAGGCAAAAAGACAATTGCTTTATAAAACATCTTCTGTCTCAGCCTTTCATCACATTGATATCTTCAACCGCAATAGAACCGCGGTTGCGGAAATAAACCACCAGAATGGCCAGACCAATCGCCGCTTCAGCTGCGGCAACAGTCAGGATAAACAAAGAGAATATCTGTCCGGTCAAATCAGCAGAATAGGCTGAAAACGCCACAAGGTTGATGCTGACAGACAGCAAAATAAGCTCAATCGACATCAGGATTGTGATCACATTCTTTCGGTTGATAAAAATACCAAACACGCCGAACACAAACAGAATCCCCGCCACGGTGAGGTAATGCGCCAGTGTGATTTCCCCCATCATTGTGCTGTCTCCTCTGCCCCGTCACCAGACCGAACCTTTGCCAGCCTGACCGTTTCATCCCGGGTACGGCTGTTTTGATCGGCAATCACCTGTCGGCGCACACCTGCACGCCGCCGCAAGGTCAAGGCAATTGCCCCGACCATCGCCACCAGCAGAATCAGGCCTGCCAGCTGGAATAAATAGATGTAATCTGTATAGATAACCTGACCCAGTGCGCGGGTGTTATGCACCCCGCCCGGGTCTGGAAGGCTCTGGGTCATGTCTGAATATTCAAAGAAGGTAGCGATCAGCTCTGCAATCAATATGCCGCCAATCACCAGCCCCAGAGGCCGGTATTTCTGAAACCCTTCACGAAGTTCAGAAAAATTAATATCCAGCATCATTACGACAAACAGGAACAGAACCGCCACCGCGCCGACATAAACCACGACCAGCAACATTGCCAGGAACTCTGCATTCAGCAGGATAAACAGCCCGGCCGCATTGAAAAACGCCAGGATCAAGAACAGCACAGAATGTACCGGATTGCGCGAGGAGATCACCATCAGACCGGATAAACAGGTCACCAGCGCAAACAGATAGAAAAACCCAGAAGAAATCATTATGTTTCAGTCCCCCAAACCTGTCCGGCTATCGCCACTTTGCATCAGCCGCCAGATTACGGGCGATTTCAGCTTCCCATCTGTCCCCATTGGCCAGCAATTTGTCTTTGTCATAGAACAGCTCTTCTCTGGTCTCTGTCGCGAATTCAAAATTCGGCCCTTCAACAATGGCGTCAACCGGGCAGGCTTCCTGACAAAAGCCGCAATAGATACATTTAGTCATATCAATGTCATAGCGTGTGGTCCGGCGAGATCCGTCAAGACGGGGTTCAGCCTCAATCGTAATGGCCTGAGCCGGACAGACCGCCTCACATAATTTACACGCAATACAGCGTTCTTCGCCATTGGGATAGCGGCGCAAAGCATGCTCGCCTCTGAACCGCGGCGACAGATACCCTTTTTCATAGGGGTAATTCAGCGTCACTTTCGGTTTGAAAAAATATTTCAGTGTAAGCAACAGGCCCTTTGCCATCTCAAGCAGCAGAAAGGACCGTAACGCATTGACCATCGCACTCATGACCAGATTTCCTTTCTCAAGTTTCTAGCCGCCAAGCACCGGCAGGCTGTCAGTTGCCACCAGAAAACCGGCGGTCAAAACCACATAAATCAGGGAGAAGGGAAGGAAAATTTTCCAGCCCAGACGCATCAGCTGATCATATCTGTAACGCGGGGTTGTCGCCCGCACCCATAAAAATACAAACAAAACCAGACAGATTTTGATGATAAACCAAATCGGCCCCGGGATCATATTGAACGGGGCGATATCCACAGGCGGCAACCACCCGCCCAGGAACAGAACGGTCGTCATCGCGCTCATCAAAATCATATTGGCGTATTCACCCAAGAAGAACAGCGCAAAGCTCATTGATGAATATTCCACGAAATAACCAGCGACCAGTTCAGATTCGCCTTCTGGCAAATCAAATGGTGCCCGGTTGGTTTCCGCCAGTGTAGAGATAAAAAACACCACAAACATCGGGAATAACGGCAGGGCAAACCACATCTCCCGCTGGGCCTCAACAATCAAGGACAGGTTCAGTGAGCCCACACAAATCAGCACATTGATGATCACCAGACCCATAGAGACTTCGTAAGACACCATCTGGGCAGCAGATCGTAATGCCCCTAAAAACGCATATTTTGAATTACTGGCCCAGCCCGCCATGATCACGCCATACACGCCAAGAGAACTGATCGCAAACAGATACAAGATACCGACATTTACATCAGCCAGAACCAGCCCCTCACCAAACGGGATCACCGCCCAGGCCACCAGAGCCAGAATGAACGTCAGCATAGGAGCAATGATAAATACGGTTTTATCTGCACCAGCCGGCAGGATAGTTTCTTTTGCCATCAGCTTCAGCGCATCAGCAAAGGGCTGAAACAGGCCAAACGGGCCGACCACATTCGGGCCTTTACGCAATTGCATAAACCCGATCACACGGCGTTCAGCAAGGGTCAGGTAAGCCACGCCAATTAACAGCGGGACAACCACAGCCATAATTTTTGCCACCATCCAGGCCAGCTCGATATACCAGACTTGTTCCATAAGCCTCTCCCCTCGCCTGTCCGGTTATTCCGCCGCCAGGCTGGCGTTACCAGCCTGAACCGCCTGATGGCACGCGGCCATGGTTTCAGATGAACGTGAAACAGCACAGGTCATATGGAACTGGCTGAGGCCAGCAGACACCTTCTCTTCACTCAGCTTGCCAGCGCGGCCGAATTTCGCCCATTTGGCAGGTACGATTTCGTCCAGTGTCTGGAAAGACGGTGCGGCGGCCATCAGCCCTTCACGTACCGCACCCACATTATCAAAAGGCAACGTCTTGTTCAGCCGTTCTGATAAGGCCCTGATAATGGCCCAGTCTTCTTTTGCTTCTCCTGGCGGGAAGGTTGCCCGGCGTGCCATCTGCACACGGCCTTCAAAATTCACATACAGACCATCTTTTTCGGTATAAGCCGCCCCGGGGAGGATCACATCTGCTGCGGCTGCCCCGGCATCACCGTGATGACCCTGATAAATCACAAAACTGTCAGACAGGGCTGACATATCCAGCTCATCTGCACCCAGCAGCCAGACCAGCTTCATCTCACCTTTGGCTGCTGCCTTCAGCATGGCGGCAACATCCTTGCCGCCTTTGCCCGGCACAAAGCCGATATCCAGCCCCGCCACACGAGAGGCAGCAGTGTGCAGCACATTAAAGCCGTTCCAGCTATCTGTGACCATGCCGGTATCTTCGGCAATCTGACGGGCCAAAGCCATAACCGCCTGGCCATCAGCACGGCTGAGCGCGCCCATGCCCAGGATCAGCATTGGCCGTTTGGCCTTTTTCAGCGTCTTGGCAAATTTATGTTTGCCAGTGGCCAGCTGTTCAAGAACAGAGATATCTGTGCCCAGATGGTCAACAGGATAGGTTAAATCAGCTTCCGGACCGATAAGCGCAATCGGGGTCCGGTTATAGAGGTAATTCCGCCTGATCCGCGCATTCATCACAGCCGCTTCCAGACGCGGATTACTGCCGACAATCAAAATCGCGTCTGCGTCATCAATACCGGCGATTGTGGTATTGAACAGATAAGAGGCTCGCGGCTTGGCCGCCAGCTTGGCACCATCTTGCCGGCAGTCAATATTCGGGCTGCCCAGCTTGTCAAACAGGCTTTTCAGGGCAAACATCGCTTCAGCATCAACCTGGTCACCGGCAATCGCCGCCATTTCTGCAGGTTTTACCTTTTTCATCTTTGCAACAATGGCTCCAAACGCCTGATCCCAGCTTGCCGGGTGCAGACGCCCATCCTCACCCCGCAAATAGGGCTGGTCCAGACGCTGACGCCGCAGCCCGTCAATGGCATAACGGGTTTTGTCTGAAATCCATTCTTCATTGATGTCTTCGTTCAGACGCGGCAGAACACGCATCACCTGGCTGCCCCGGGCATCAATACGGATATTGCTGCCCATTGCGTCCATAACATCGACAGATTCAACTTTGTTCAATTCCCACGGCCGCGCCACAAACGCATAAGGCCGGGAGGTCAGCGCGCCAACAGGGCATAAATCGATCACATTGGCGGATAATTCACTGGCAAGCGTCTGTTCAAGATAAGTTGTTATTTCAACATTCTCGCCACGGCCGATCGCACCTAAATCAGGAACACCCGCCACTTCGGTTGAGAACCGCACACAGCGTGTGCAATGAATACAACGGGTCATCACAGTCTTAATCAGAGGACCCATATGTTTTTCGCTGACCGCCCGCTTATTCTCAGAATAGCGTGAAGCGTCATGACCATAGCCCATCGCCTGATCCTGCAGATCACATTCCCCGCCCTGATCACAAATCGGACAATCCAGAGGGTGATTGACCAAAAGGAATTCCATCACCCCTTCACGGGCTTTTTTCACCCGTTCTGACTGGGTATCAATGACCATACCGTCACCCGCCGGCATCGCACATGACGCAATCGGCTTGGGCGCGCGTTCCATATCCACCAGACACATCCGGCAGTTACCCGCAATAGACAGGCGTTCATGATAACAGAACCGCGGGATTTCAGCGCCAGCCTCTTCACAGGCCTGCAGCACGGTTGCCCCGTCTTCAACCTCAACTTCTATACCGTCTACAGTCAGCTTTGGCATCGTCTGTTCCCCTTATTCTGCCGCACTGACCACAGCCTGATGGGCCGCGATCCGACGTTCAATTTCAGGACGGAAATGTTTGATAAGCCCCTGAATGGGCCAGGCGGCAGCATCACCAAGAGCGCAGATGGTATGGCCTTCAACCTGACGGGTGACCTGTTCCAGTGTTTCAATCTCGTGAACTTCAGCCTCGCCGCGGACCATCCGGTCCATCATCCGCCACATCCAGCCTGTCCCTTCACGGCACGGTGTGCACTGGCCACAGCTTTCATGTTTGTAAAAATAAGACAGACGCGCAATCGCCCGCACAATATCAGTGCTTTTGTCCATCACAATAATACCTGCCGTCCCCAGGCCGGTTCCGGCGGCCCGCAAGGCGTCAAAATCCATGGTCATGGTCTCGCACACATCTTTCGGCATCAAGGGCGTAGACGACCCGCCTGGAATAATAGCCAGCAGATTATCCCATCCGCCGCGCACACCCCCTGCATGTTTCTCGATAAGCTCTTTTAACGGAATGCCCATTTCTTCTTCGACATTACAAGGCTTGTTCACATGCCCGGAAATACAGAACAGCTTTGTGCCGGTATTATTTTCCTTACCCAGACCGGCAAACCATGCCCCACCCCGGCGCAGAATGGTCGGCGCAACCGCAATAGATTCAACATTATTGACCGTGGTCGGACAGCCATAAAGACCCACACCCGCCGGAAAAGGTGGCTTCAGGCGCGGCTGGCCCTTCTTGCCTTCCAGGGATTCCAGCAGTGCGGTTTCCTCACCACATATATAAGCCCCGGCCCCGCGATGCAGGTAGATATCAAACGCCCAGCCTGAACCAGCGGCGTTTGCCCCTAACAAGCCTGCTTCATATGCTTCATCAATTGCGGCCTGCAACACTTTATATTCATTATAGAATTCACCGCGGATATAGATATAGGCCGCATGGGCACGCATCGCAAACCCGGCGACCACACAACCTTCCAGCAATTTATGAGGTTCATGCCGGATGATATCACGGTCTTTACATGTTCCCGGTTCTGATTCATCAGCATTGACCACCAGATAATGCGGCCGTGCGCCAACTTCCTTTGGCATAAATGACCATTTCAGGCCAGTGGGAAACCCGGCCCCGCCTCGCCCGCGCAGACCAGAAGCTTTGACCTCTTCAACAATATCATCATGACCACGGGCCAGAATGGCTGCTGTATTGTCCCAGTCACCACGCTGTTTTGCGCCCGCCAGCAGAGGATCCCCCCAGCCATACAGGTTTGTAAAGATTCTGTCTTTATCTGCCAGCATCACTTGCCTCCCCGGGCTGATTTTTTCACAGCTTTCAGAGTGGTTGCCCCATCTTCTGATTCAGACCCCTGACGGCCTATGACTGAGCCAACAGCAGGCGGGTTATCCGCTTCCAGCGCTGTCAGCAGATCAGCTGTCGACTGGTAGTCCATATCTTCATAAAAATCGTCATTTACCTGCAGGATAGGCGCGTTTACACAAGCCCCCAGACATTCCACCTCAAGCAAGGAAAACTTGCCACAGTCAGAGGTCTGGCCAGAAGTAATGTTCAGCTTGTCTTTGATGCAGCGGCTGACATCATCAGATCCCCGCAGCATGCAAGGCGTTGTCCCGCATACCTGAAGGTACCATTTACCGACAGGCTTCAGATTAAACATGGTATAGAAACTGGCCACTTCCAGCACCCGCATTTCCGGCATATCCAGCCGTTCTGCGATCGCCTCAATCGCTTTCATCGGGATCCAGTTATCATGCTGTCTTTGCGCGATATAGAGCAAAGATTTAACCGCACTGGCCTGACGGCCGTCCGGATATTTGGCCAGCTGCTGTTTGATTTCGGCTTCGCTTTCAGCTGTAAAGGCGAAAGCTTCAGGCTGGTTTTCGGCAATAAGGGTAGCAATGCTCATCTGTCAATCTCACCAAAAACAATATCTAATGAGCCAATAATGGCCACTGAATCAGCCAGCATGTGACCGCGTGACATATAATCAACCGCAGCCATAAAATAATAGCCCGGGGCCCGAAGACGTGCCCGGTAAGGCTTGTTGGTTCCATCTGCGACAAGATAAACACCAAATTCACCCTTCGGAGCTTCCACCGCGGTATAGCTGTCGCCTTCTGGCAAATGAAACCCTTCAGTATACAGCTTGAAATGGTGAATTAACGCTTCCATAGACTGCTTCATCTCACCTCTGCGCGGCGGGGTGACTTTGTTATTTTCGGCCAGAACACGCCCGTCCGGCATTGTCTCTATCGCCTGCTTGATGATCCGCAAGGATTGTTTCATCTCTTCAATCCGCACCAGATACCGGGCATAACAATCCCCGGTGGTGCCGACCGGAATATCAAAATCCATCTCAGCATAACAATCATAAGGCTGTGCCTTGCGCAAATCCCAGGCATGCCCTGTTGCCCGCAGCACAGGACCGCTCATGCCCAGATCAAGGGCTTCTTCAGTTGATAATACGCCGATATCCACAGTGCGCTGTTTAAAAATCCGGTTGTTGGTCAACAAGGTTTCAAGGTCAGCGATAAAATTAGGAAACTTGTCCGCCCAGGCCAGAATATCGTCAGTCAGCCCATCAGGCAGGTCCTGATGTACACCGCCCGGACGGAAATAGGCCGCATGCAGACGCGCACCTGAGGCCCGCTCGTAAAACTCCATCAATGTTTCGCGCTCTTCAAACCCCCACAGAAGAGGAGTCATCGCCCCAACATCAATCGCAAATGTTGTCAGATTCAAAAGATGGTTCAGAATCCGGCCAATCTCGCAATACAGAACGCGGATATGCTGGGCTCGCTTGGGCACCTCGATATTCAGGGCTTTTTCAACCGCCAGAGCCCAGGCATGTTCCTGATTCATAGGCGAGACATAATCAAGCCTGTCAAAATAGGGCAGCGCCTGAAGGTAGGTTTTATTTTCAATCAGCTTTTCTGTACCGCGATGCAACAGCCCCACATGCGGGTCTGCCCGATCAATAATCTCGCCATCCATTTCCAGAACAAGACGCAAAACCCCGTGGGCTGCCGGATGCTGGGGGCCAAAATTCAAGGTTAAAGGTCTGATCTGCATCTCACCCATGGCTCAGGCCTCCCCTTCTGATGAATCTGCACCATTTTGCTCACCAGACGGCATCTGCATGCCTTCCCATGGGCTCAGGAAATCAAAATCCCGATATTCCTGTGTCAGATGCACAGGTTCATACACAACCCGGCGTTCTGTATCGTTGTAGCGCACCTCAACATAGCCCGTCAGCGGGAAATCTTTACGCAACGGGTGCCCTTCAAACCCATAATCTGTCAGCAGACGCCGCAGGTCAGGATGGCCTGAGAAGAAAATGCCGAACATATCCCAGACTTCGCGCTCAGCCCAGTTCGCAGACGCAAATAAATCAATCACTGACGGCACAATATCGCCATCTTCGACTGACGTTAAGACACGCATCCGCGCATTCAGGGCTAAAGACAACATCTGATAGACAACTTCAAAACGCTGGGCGCGTTCAGGATAATCAACAGCTGTCAGGTCGGTTAACTGCTTGAACTGAAGAATGGGATCATCCCGCAATGTTTTCAGCACATAAACAAGGTCTGACCCATCGCATTTCAGCCTTAATTCATCAGCTGACCGGTCCAGCTCGCATGACTCGCCGAACAGAGAAGACAGCCGTTCTGCAATGGTCGCCAGCTTGTCCTCAGCAACGGGCGGGCTGGTCTCCTGAGGGTTATTCTGATCGGACTGTGATAGCTCTGTCATGACGATCCTGTTGGCATAAGTTAACGGGGCCTGACCGTGTTTCAGCCCCCTATTTTCGTTTTGCCGCGCGCCTTAAGTGCGGGCAATCGTTCCTGTTCGTTTGATTTTTTTCTGCAACTGCAACAACCCGTAGATCAGGGCCTCTGCTGTTGGCGGACAGCCAGGCACATACACATCTACCGGCACGATCCGGTCACACCCCCGTACCACGGCATAAGAATAATGATAATATCCGCCCCCATTTGCACATGATCCCATAGACAACACCCAGCGCGGCTCAGGCATCTGGTCATAAACCCGCCGCAAGGCCGGTGCCATTTTGTTGGTCAGGGTCCCGGCAACAATCATCACATCTGACTGGCGCGGGCTGGGCCGGAACAGCATGCCGTAGCGGTCCATGTCATAACGGCTGGCCGCAGAATGCATCATCTCAACAGCACAACAGGCCAGACCGAAGGTCATAGGCCAGAGCGAGCCGGAACGGGCCCAGTTAAACAGCTTGTCTGCTTTGGCAATCACAAAGCCGCGATTTGTAATTTCATCTGTGACCGCGTTTAAAATGGCATCCTGGTCAGCACCAGGCGGGATAGGTCTGTCAAAAGACAAATCTTCAGAACCAGCAGGCAGAAGCGGCTTGTCACTTATTCCCATTCCAGAGCTCCTTTTTTCCATTCATAAACAAAGCCGATGGTCAGAACACCAAGGAAAATCATCATTGACCAGAAGCCGAACAAACCAATATCCCCCAGCGCAACAGCCCATGGAAACAAAAAGGCGATTTCCAGATCAAAAATGATGAACAAAATGGCGACCAGATAAAACCGGACATCAAACGGTTTGCGCGAATCATCAAATGCATCAAAGCCGCATTCATATGCGGTCAGCTTTTCGATATCAGGCTTTTGCGAACCGACAACAAAGGCCCCGATAACAAAGGCCAATGACAAACCGATAGCAATCGCCATGAACACAGCTATCGGCAGATACTCAGCTAGATACGAATCCATAGTTTTATCCCCACCGTGGCAGAAAAGACCAACCCCTGTTCTACACCCCGCATGCATAAGCTAAGCGGCCCAAAAATGCAAGATGCAAAGGGCCGCTTTTCCTCACTTTAGAAAGGGTTTTTATTTGATATCCAGACGTCTTGTTAGGACTGAACGACTTTCATAAACCTGTCTTTGATGACCACAGGATCCATTTCAATGACAGGAACCTTAATATTTCCTGATTCACATTTACAGATGATGATGGTCATATGGTCTGCTGCCAACGCCGTCTCAACAGTCTCATAAGCCTGTTCTGCCTGACATTCCACGACATGCTCGCACCCGCAAGCACGCGCAACATCAGCAAGAGATGTCTTCATGGCGGTATAGGTTGGCTGATCGCCAGTTGACCCATAACTGCCGTTATCAATGATGAGAAGGATAAAATTCGGCGCCGGGTTATTGGCAATAGTGGGCAATGTCCCGAAATTCATCAGCACAGACCCATCGCCGTCAAGGGCAATCACTTTTTTATCCTGAGCCAGCGCAAGGCCAAGGCCGATAGATGAGGCCAGCCCCATGGTCCCCAGCATATAAAAATTACTAGGCTGGTCGTCCAGAAGATGCATTTCCTGACTAGGCAGACCGATATTGGTGACCAGCAGCTGGTCGGATATCAAAGGAAGAAGTGTTTTAAGAACATCGCTTCTGATCATAACCTCAGGCCCCCTTCCAGAAGGTTGCATCCATCAGCACAGCCACAGGCTTTCTGGACATGAAACAATAAGACAAAATCCCTGACAGCTCGTCAGCATCCTCAGTATTGTGGAAGTGATAGGTCGGGATATTCAGCTGATTGAGCAGGGCCTTTGTATGAACAGCCATTTCCACCTGACAGGCTACAGGCTCACCCACTTCACCACGGTAACTTATCAACATCGGCAATGGCATACGGTAGAACTGTATTAGCGTTGCAAGCGCGTTTATGGTGACGCCGATTGCAGTATTTTGCATAATAATTGCCGGGCGTTTACCCCCCAAATGTGCCCCTGCACACAAACCCATGCCTTCATCCTCACGGTTCGAAGGCACGTGATGGATATCCGGCGCTGTATCAATCTTTTCAATGACGCCTGCAAGTTGTTTACAAGGTACAGTTGTTACGAAGTTTACATCATTTTGACGAAGCGCATCCATGATGACGTCGTTGACTGACATCTAATACTCCCACTTTTTGCTTGGATACTTGAAAAAAGCTAATTCTAGGCTTTTCGTATAAGTTTTCCCCACACGGAAAATACATGAATACCGGAAGTTAAAAAGTAAAATCTGCTTGTAAATAGTGAATTGCACAAAAATTAGTCTTAACACGAGTATTTACAGTCAAGCCTATCCACCCTAAAAAAGCTCCAATTGTGTCCCACCTACAAAGTTGGAAAAATGACTATCAAAAATAATTTCGTCTCTCATCTTGAGTGTTCGCTCACGGGCAAAAAATATCCTGCTGGTCAGGTGCATGGCCTATCAGAAGCTGGCCGTCCTCTGCTGGTCAGATATGATCTTGAGCAGATTAAACAGACACTTAGCCGAGAGGAAGGGATTGATGACAGCCAGCCGGGCTTCTGGCGGTATAAGGCTTTGTTGCCGGTCACCAAGCCTGATAGCAGAATTTCACTTGGCGAGGTTGTTACTCCTCTGATCCCGCTGAATTACAGCACAGACCGACTTGGCGGGACCCCCGGGAATGTGATTATCAAAGATGAAGGACGACTGCCAACCGGCTCGTTCAAGGCGCGCGGGCTGGCGCTGGCTGTTTCTATGGCACATGAATTCGGGCTTGATCATCTGGCTATACCAACAAACGGGAACGCCGGGGCCGCGATGGCGGCCTATGCGCGCAAGGCCGGAATGAAAGCTACTGTTCTTTGCCCCTCTGACACACCTGATATCAATATCCGCGAAATCCAGCTGCAGGGTGCAGATACCTGGATGGTGAACGGTCTAATTAATGATTGTGGTAAGATTGTTGGTGAAGGCAAACAGAGTGTGGGCTGGTTTGATGTATCTACCCTGAAAGAGCCCTATCGGATAGAAGGTAAGAAAACGATGGGGCTTGAGCTGGCAGAACAGATGGGCTGGAGCTTGCCTGACGTGATTTTCTATCCAACCGGCGGCGGAACCGGTCTGATTGGAATGTGGAAAGCCTTTGCTGAACTTCAGGCTCTGGGCTGGCTAACCGGTAAGCTGCCGCGCATGATCGCTGTACAAGCGACCGGATGCGCGCCTATTGTCAAGGCCTATGATGAAGGTGAGGAACATGCCCCACTCTGGACAGATGCCCATACAGTGGCCGCAGGTATCCGCGTACCTATCGCGGTTGGCGATTTCCTTATTCTGCGGGCAGTGCGTGAATCCGGCGGCCAGGCTGTAGCCGTGGAAGATGAACATATTATGGACATCCGGGACTACATCGCCCGTGAAGATGGTGTCCTGCTGTGTCCGGAAGGTGCGGCAACGGCGGCTGCCTATCAGTTGGCCTTACAAAAGGGCTGGGTTGATAAATCTGAAACAGCTGTTCTGTTTAATTGCGCAACCGGCCTGAAATACCCGATGCCAGCGGTCGGCAAGCATCTGGATAAGGACCACGATATTGACTTCAGCCAGTTCACTTAAGAAAAGCGGATTGGTAAAGGAAAAAGAAAAACTGTCATGACCGATAAATTGCCGTTTTCACTAGCCGGAAAAATTGCCGCTATCACCGGGTTTGGCAGCCCGGCAAATGAGCTCAGCAACGGCAGTGCCATTGCCAGGCTGTTTGCCCGTCAGGGGGCTGTTATTGAAGGGCTGGATATAAACGCCAAAGATGCTCAGACAACAATAAAAGCAATCCAGGCAGAGGGCGGACAGGCTTTTTTCACCTTTGGTGATGTGACAGATGAACAGGCCGTCAATAACTGGATGCAGGCCATTTTAGACCGGCATGGCCGGATTGACATTCTGATCAATAATGTCGGCCAGTCTGAACGTCTGGGATCGGCTGATGCGGACACACAAATCTGGCGGGACCAATTGGCGTTAAATCTTGACAGTGTGATGTTCTGCACAAGGGCCGCCCTTCCCGCGATGATCGCTGCCGGGAAAGGCGCGATTGTCAATATCTCATCAGTGGCCGGCATTCGCCACCTTGGCAAGCCGCAAATCGGCTATAACACCGCCAAAGCCGCGCTGCAGCAATTCACCAAGACCTCTGCTGTGCTTCATGCCAAAGATGGGATCAGGATGAATTGTGTGCTGCCCGGGCTGATGTTCACACCCATGGTCAGACGTATGGCCCAAAAATATGCAGGCGGTGATTATGAAGGCTATGTGGCGAAACGCCATGCCCAGGTCCCGATAGGCCATATGGGTAAGGCAGAAGATGTTGCACATGCCGCGTTATATCTGGCATCTGATGAAGCGCGTTACGTTACCGGAACAGATCTGATTGTTGATGGCGGCATCACCGCCACAATCCCCGAATAACCCTGATAAAAACCAAAGGTATCAGATAATGACAGAGTATCATATTTATGGCCGCCCGTTTGCTGGGTCCTTGATCGCTGAATTCCTGCTGACCGCAAAGGACTGTGCCTACACCATCAGTTTTCCTGATGAGGCAGAGCGCCAGACACCGGACTTTCTGGCCAAAAATCCAACTGGCCGGATCCCCGTTCTGGTTTGCCCGGATGGCCACAGCCTGTTTGAATCGCTGGCCATCGTTCATCATATCACAGAGAGGTTTGACGGGCTGGCCCCTGACCCGGCAAGCGCTGAGCGCGATCGCTATTTAAGCCTGGTCACCCTGCTGGCGACCACCATGTATCCCGCCTATCACCGCCAGCATCACACCCGCCATTACGGCTTCGAAGACGGTTTTGACGGTATCAAAGCCAAAGCCCGCGAGATGAATGACACGCTTTTTGATTATCTGGAAGGCCAGTTATCACCAAATCTGTTGGGAGGTGAGATTTGTGCAGCTGATTTTTACCTGTACATGCTGACCAGATGGGAGCCGAATAAAGACCAGATGCGCACCGGCAGGCCGAAACTGGCCGCCTTTTGCGAGGCGATGCGCCAACACCCCGTCGTAGAGGCGGTTCTGGCCAAACAGCCCCGCCGCAAATAACAGATAAGTTTGCAAGCGATAGGACATGGCTTATGATGCTGGCATGTCCCGTCTATCTGCCTACATTACCCATGATGTCCATGACAGCCCCTATTCCTGGTTCCGGCTGGCGATCACGCTGATTATTGCGGTTTTTGCCAACACAGGCATGTGGGCTGTGATCACGATCATGCCGTCTCTGGAAGCGGATTTTGACACCGCCCGGTCAGTAACCTCTTTGCCGTTTACTTTGAATATGATCGGCTTTGCCCTCGGCAATCTGATCATCGGCCGGATCATCGACCGGGTTGGGGTTACCATTTCTGTGATTGCTGCGGCCATGGCCAGCGGTGCAGCTTACTTTCTGTCCAGCCAGGTGAATGATTTCTACCTGCTCACCGCCCTTCACCTCCTGCTGGGGTTTGGCACAGCAGCAGGGTTTGGCCCTTTAATCTCTGACATCTCACACTGGTTTTTACGGCATCGCGGCATTGCGGTGGCGCTGATCGCCAGCGGCAATTATCTAGCTGGGGGTCTGTGGCCGTTATTTTTGTCTGACATTCTGCTTGAACAAGGCTGGCGTGAGGCCTATCAGATGCTGGCCGTGCTGACCCTTATTGTGATTATTCCGCTGGCGCTTCTGTTGCGCCGAGAAGTCCCTGACGAAGCCCATCAGCTGGCCTCAGACCTGGCTGTTGAAAATAGTGCGAAGATTAAATTATCAGCCCGCCAGTTCCAGCTGCTGCTAGGTATTGCCGGTGTTTCCTGTTGCGTTGCCATGTCAATGCCGCAGGTGCATATAGTTTCTTACTGTGTCGGCCTTGGCTATGGCCCTGCTATCGGTGTGCAAATGCTGTCTGTTATGCTGTTTGGCGGGGTGGTCAGCCGCATTGTCTCCGGCCTGATCGCAGACAGGCTGGGCGGCATTAAAACTGTCCTGCTCGGCTCATTCCTGCAATGTGTGGCTCTGGTGATGTATCTGCCGTTTGACGGCATGGCCTCACTTTATGTTGTCAGCCTGATCTTTGGCTTATCGCAAGGCGGGATTGTTCCCGGATATGCTGTGATTATCCGTGAATATCTGCCGCCGCGTGAAGCCGGTGAACGGGTCGGGTTTGTGATTATGATGACCATTCTGGGCATGGCCCTTGGCGGCTGGATGTCCGGCTGGATTTACGATCTGACCGGCTCCTATCAGATGGCGTTCATCAACGGTATTGTCTGGAACGGGCTGAACCTGTCCATTATGACATGGATATTGCTGAGAAGCCTGCCTGCAAGACAACGCCCGGCGATGAGCTGAAACAGCTGTTCTGCCAGCTATCTATTTTCGCGCACCTGTGTTCTGGTCAAACAGATGGCACAGTTCAAGCTCAGCTTTGAAATGCATCATCTCACCTTTCGCCTGTTTTGGCATAGCCGGCATTTTTGCGATCAGTTCTGTGCCTGTTGCTGTCTCCAGATGAACAAGGACATATTCACCAAGCTGTTCAACCAGCTCAAGACGACCAGAGATAATTGCAGATTTTTCAGCACAAAGCGTCAGATGTTCTGGACGGATGCCCAGATCAGTCGTCTCATCCAGCTTCTTTTTCAAGGCAGCCGGTGCTGATGCGTTCACATCTTTTGTTGTGAAGAAATTCATTTTCGGGCTGCCGATGAACTGGGCAACAAACTTGTTTTCAGGGCGTTCATACAGCGTGATGGGGCTGCCCACCTGCTCAATACGGCCATCACGCAGCACAACAATTTTGTCTGCCAGGGTCATCGCCTCAACCTGATCATGGGTAACATAGATCATAGTGGTTCCCAGACGTTCATGCAGGCGCGCAATCTCAATACGCGTCTGTACACGAAGCGCGGCATCCAGGTTTGATAACGGCTCATCAAACAAGAACACATCTGGTTCACGCACAATCGCCCGGCCAATGGCCACCCGCTGCCGCTGCCCGCCTGAAAGCGCACGTGGTGTGCGATCCAATAATTCAGAAATTTCCAAAATATCTGCTGCGGTTCTGACTCGCTTATCAATTTCATCTTTGGGGGTGCTGGCCTGTTTCAGACCAAAAGCCATGTTTTTATAGACAGTCATATGCGGGTACAGCGCATAAGTCTGGAACACCATCGCCACACCGCGCTTGGCAGGGGCAACATCATTGACAACAGACCCGCCGATAGAGATTGTGCCCCCTGAAATATCCTCCAGACCAGCGATCATCCGCAGCAATGTGGATTTACCGCACCCCGAGGGCCCGACAAACACAACAAACTCGCCGTCCTCAATATCCAGATCGATGTTTTTGATCACATTGATCGTGCCGTAGGATTTGGCAACATGTTTTAAGTCTAAGCCTGCCATTTCTGATCCATTCTCTGAATTGCGGCCACAAGGCCGGGGACAAAATTATCAAAACGCTGAGGAAGGTCACCCCATATCTGCGGGTCTGAAGCAATTTCGCTCTCATTTCCCTTGATGATCATAGGTGCCAGTTTATCCCAATAAGGCTCATGATAAGGAAAATTGTTCTGCCCGTTCTGATGACGCCGTGCGGTGACAATCCATGCAGCAACACAATCAAAGCCTGCTTCGGGAAGAATGCCTTTTTGCAGGCATGCTTCTAAGGTTGGCCGGATATAAATCGCCATCTTTGAATACCCATCCATGCAGATGCGTTCAAGATGATCAGCAATGCCTTCATTTTCAAACCGGCTGGCAATCTCGCCCAGATAATCAGTGGTATCAAACGGGGCATGATTGCCTAATCCTGGCAAAACTTCGCTTTTTTCCCAGCGTTCAAAATGAGGGCGCAAACTGGGGTCACGCATAGCCTGGTCAAAGGTCCGGTGTCCGGCCAGAGCCCCCAGATAGGCAAGCCCCACATGCCCCCCGTTGAGAATGCGGATTTTCGCTTCTTCATAGGGCTCAACATCTGAGACAATCTGCACACCAACTTTTGATAAATCGGGTGTTTCCGCCGCGAACCGGTCTTCGATCACCCATTGGGTAAAGTCTTCGGCATGAACAGGTGAATGTGATCTCTGCGCAAACAGGCCTGCAACCTCATCTTTCAGACCTTGCGTGCTGCGCGGGGTAATTCTGTCAACCATTGAACAAGGAAAGCTGACCTTCCTGCGCACCCAGTCGGCCAGTTCGGTCTGTTGCTTTGCTTCCAGATAAGCCAGCAACGCACCTTCCAGCATGCGCCCGTTGCTGCGGATGTTATCACAGCATAATATGGAAACAGGCTGGTCCACCTGGGCAGCGCGCCGGCCAAGCGCCTCTGCCAGATAGGCATAGACTGTCTCTGATGCTTCTCCGGCAATGCCAGCAGCAATGGGCTGGGCGGCCAGATCCAGATCCCAGTTCTGGTCAAAATAATAACCGCTTTCAGTTACCGTAATGGTCACCATCTTCACAGAAGGCAAAGCCAGCAGATTATAAGCCTGTTCGGGCTCAGAGGTTGCATCAACAAAGGCCAGATGAGACCTGACATTGCGGAAGCTGACCGCCCCGTCTGGTGAAATTGATTTCACCACATAACCTGATTTGGCTTGGGCGGCCTCAGCAAAGGTTTCTGCCTCTGCTGTTCTGAGATTTACAGCAGCGATACCCCACCTCAGATCGCCTGTTTGCCCCATGTAATCATCAATATAGATTGCCTGATGGGCACGGTGAAAAGCCCCATACCCCAGATGAACAACCCCGATATCACATAAGGCCAGATCATAGTCAGTTTGAAATAACTTTACATCAACCATCTGTAATCACTACCTTATTCTGCAACTCAGCACGCGTTAATCCCCGATAGGCAGAGGGGGTTGTTTTCTTTACCCGTAAGAAATGCCGATTGAAGTTGGCGAGGTTTTTAAACCCGGCTTCATGACAAATTGTTGCTATTTTTTGATCTGTGCCCTGAAGCATTGAACAGGCCTGACCGATCCGCACCCGGGTCACAAATTCGGTAAAGCGGCTGCCCGTCAGCTTTTTAAAATTCCGGGCAAATGTCGCCACGCTCATATTCGCCATCTCAGCTGCTGTTTCCAGACTGATATCTTCAGCAAAATGAACAATGATATAATCGACCACCTTGGCAATATTGGATTGCTTGGCGGTAAAATTCGAATAGGCGATATCAGATACAGACAGAATTTTCTGGTGCGGATGTTTGTTCAGACGAAGCATGAATGTCAGAAACTTCAGGATCCGGTCAGCCCCGCTGGCGTCTCTTATCTCTGCCAGAGATTGCTGCGCCACAGCCTTGTCAAAATTGATGAATTCCACCCCGCCTGTTGCCCGCTGTAACAGGGCGTCAAGTTCATGAAAATCAGGAAACGCCGCCCGCAGATTATTCAGGCTGGCAAGGCTGAACTGAACCAGCATATCGCGCAAGGGGATCGCTTCAAAATCACCAAATTCATCCGTGACCCAGTTATGCGGCACATGCGGGCCTATCAGGAATAACGCCCCTGGTCCAAATTCACCAATGTAATCACCCACAAATGACTTGCCATGCCCTTCGACGATCAGATGCAGCTCGAGGACTTCATGGCTGTGCCAGCGGCATAAATCTGTCGGCCAGCCATGTTCCAGGTAGCGGATGGAATCATCAGCGCCATCTACAAATTCAAATTCGGGTGTTAAAACAGACATCACCAGTCACCGAACCGAACAGGCGAAAAACAGGGAAATGGAGAGAGGCTGATCATTTTACCGCTCCGAACGTCAGGCCCCGGACCAGCTGTTTCTGGCAGAACCAGCCCAGCACAACAATCGGCCCCACAGCCGCGGTGGATACCGCAGACAAGCGGCCAAAGAACAGCCCTTCAGGGGCACGGTTCCCCTCAATCAGCTTGGATAGGGTTGCGGCTTCTGTGGTGGTCAGACGAACAGTCCAATAAGCCTCATTCCAGCAGAAAATAAAGCATAACAGGGCTGTTGAGGCCAAACCGCCCCAGGCCAGAGGCAGGACAATATCGCGCATTTCCCCCCAGATGCTGACACCGTCCATCTTGCCGGCTTCAATGATTTCTTTTGGGATTTCCTTGAAGTAGGTGAACAGCATCCAGATCACAATGGGCAGATTGATCAGGCTGAGGACCATGATCACCAGGAAATGCGTGTCATAAATGCCCAGCATATTTTTGGTCAGGAACGTCATCGGATACAGCACAGCAGCAGCAGGCAGCATCTTTGTTGACAACATCCAGACCAGAATATCCTTGGTATGCCGGCTTGGGTTAAAGGCCATGGCATAGGCGGCCGGAACCCCCACTGACAGCGTGAATAAGGTGGCAAAGACTGAGGTGATTGTCGAATTAATGGCAAACCGCCAGTAATCATAATTTTCCGTCATATTGACGTAGTTTTCCAGGGTCGGGGAAAACGCAAATAAAAATTCAGGCTTGACTGCGTCTGCGTCTGTTTTGAAGCTGGTCAGAACCATCCAGAAAATCGGAAAGAAAAACACAAGCGCGACCACCCAGGCCAGAAGCGGCCAGAAGATTCTGCTAAATCCTGTTGTCTGATGAGTTGCCGACATCGCCCTGCTCCTAATCCATGAGACTTTTGCCGATAAGGCGCAGTAAGAAAATGGCAACAATATTCGCCAGAATAACCGCCAGAATTCCGGTCGCACTGGCCGCGCCAATGTTGTTTGAGGCAAATTCCCCGATCAGATAGGGCAGGTTTTTATTCCCGTTCCCCCGGCTGACAATCTCTATCTCTGCATATAAAGACAGATGGAAAATCGCCTGAATCATCACCACGATAGCGATCGGTCTGGCCAGATGCGGCAGGGTCAGATACCGGAACTGAGACCATGCCCCTGCCCCATCCAGTATCGCGGCTTCTTTTTGCTGCTGATCTTCTGACTGCAGAGAAGTCATGAAAATCAGCACCGCAAAAGGTGTCCATTGCCAGGTGACCATGATGATGACAGCCAAGGCGGATGTCTGGGTCGCGCGGAAGGAGACAGGTTCAATTTCAGGCCATAATGAGAAAAAATGACCCAACACAGGAACGGACTGCAGGGCAGACACGGTCTGGTTTATTCCGGCCACCGCCAGCCCGTTCAGGCCCAATACAGGGTCCAGAATCATATTAATCCACAACACCGCATTCACAGCCGGCATGACAAAAAACGGAGAGATTAACAACACCCTGACAATACCGCGTCCAGGAAAAGACCGGTTGATCAGAACCGCAATCGCCAGACCTAGCCCAACGGTAAGAAAAATAACACTGGTCACAATGAACAGGCTGTTTTGCACCGCAAACCAAAAATCCTTGGCCTGATACAGCACATATTCGTAATTACCAAACCCGCGCCAGTTATCAATGCTGGGTGTGGTCCATTCCGGACGCCGAAGATTGTTGAGAACATAGCGGATGAATGAAAAGAACAGTGTCATGCCAAGGGGAATGAGCATCCACATCAGCAAGAGCAGAACTGCAGGAGTTTGAAGCAAGCGAGGTAGTGTTCGGTTAGACATGAACCTCATACTCCCAGGAAAGAATAGTGCTTAAAAAAGTGTGATTAAAAGTATCGTACGCGGGGGTAAGAAAGGCCAGATCAAACTGACCTGGCCTTTCCTGCTTTGGAGGATTTCCTTAGAAATAACCTGCTTCAGACATAATCGCTTCTGCAGCAGCCTGAGAGGCAGCCAGCGCGTCTTTAACTGACTTCGCACCTGACAGAGCAGCAGCCATTTCCTGTGCAACAGCAGATCCAACTTCTGGGAATTCAGGAATAGCAGCGAACTGAACACCGACATATGGCTTCAGATCAGTCGCGCCAGGGGCAGCTGATTCGATGGCAGCCATTTCAGCGGCAGCAAAACCAGCAACAGCCTGGAACTCAGGATAGGCATATGTTGATGAACGTGTGCCTGTTGGTACTGAACCCCAACCGAAATCTGGGTGGTTAGCAACTGCCTTGATATAGTCTTTTGAAGTTGCCCATTCGATGAACTTCTTTGACTCTTCAGCATTTGGTGAGCCGGCTGGAACAGCCATTGCCCACGCCCACAGCCAGTTTGCACCAACAGGGTTACCTGCGTTTGGTGACTGAGCGTAAGCAACACCGTCAACTTTCAGGAATGACGCTGCGATTGTGGCATCAATCCACATGCCGCACTTGCCTTCGTTGTACAGAGCCAGAATTTCGTTGAAAGAGTTACCTTCTGAACCTGGAGGGCCATAGTTACCCAGCAGATCAACGTAGAAGTTAATCGCATCATGCCACTGCTGTGAATCGATAGTTGGCCGCATGTCCTTATCGAACCATGCCCCACCGAATGAGTTCACAACTGTGGTGATGAATGCCATGTTGTCACCCCAACCTGGCTTACCACGCAGACACGCGCCATAAACACCGGCATCCGGGTTGTGGATAGCCGCAGCAGCTGCCTTGATGTTTGACCATGTATCATTGTTTCTGACAGATACACCAGCAGCGTCTGTCAGGTCCTTACGATACATAACCATTGATGATTCACCGTAGAACGGTGCCGCATACAATGTGCCGTTATGTGACAGGCCATTGCGGATCGCTGGCAGCATATCGTCAACATCATATCCAGAACCAAAGTTCAGTGGCTCAATCCAGCCGGCAGCACCCCAGATTGGCGCTTCCTGCATACCAATGTTGATGATGTCATACTGACCACCGCCAGTTGCAGTATCTGAAGTGACCTGCTCACGAAGCACGCCTTCTTCCAGTGATACCCAGTTCAGCTTCACACCTGTGTCTTTTGTGTAAGCCTCAGCCACTTTCTGCATGTTGATCATGTGGCCGTTATTCACGATAGCAATCGTGAGTTCGGTAGCTTGGGCCATGCCGCTGAAACCAACAGCAGCCGCCATAGCTATCGCTGACAAGCGAATAGTTTTCATAGAGTCCTCCCAATAGAAAACGACGGAGACATTCCGACAATGAAATGGTGGCTGTTTTCAGGTCACCTGTTCTAGTACAATGCAACCATAAACTAATACTAAACGCTCCCCTATAATGCTATTTTTTTAATATCTTGATCTTAATTGTATTAGGTTAACGCTTGTCTATGCTCTGATTTCGTTAGCTTATTTGACATTCAGGCGGGTCGGCAGGGACGCATGACGGTCGTTTAAAAAAATATAAAATAGTTTTGATATTCTCAAAACAACCCAATGATGCAGGATGTGAGCGGAAAGTGAGAAAGATTGATATACCGTGCCCGCGCTTACACTGTCTCTGTGCCCCTCAAACGGTTGGCCAGTTGTGCCAGCCTGACAACGGGCCTCACCCGCTGGCCCCGGCGGTAAATGCGTTACGGATCAGACCAGCTGATCCTATCGGTTTTCTGCTGCTGAAAAGGGGTGATTCGAATATTCAGCGTGACGGCAGGGGAAATTTAACAGACACTCTGAACATCTGCTCTGCCACGCTCAACATCAGGGGTGAGAAACGATGACGCACAAAAACACGCGATATGAACCGGTCGCCCTGCCCGCACAAGCGCCGCTGCGCCCGGATGATGCAAAAAGACAGGCAAATGACTTCTTCACACAAATGTCACAAAGACATTCCATCAGAGACTATGCAGATAAAGATGTTGATGAAGAGCTGATCCATACCGCCATTATGACAGCCGCGCGGGCCCCGTCTGGGGCAAATCAACAACCCTGGCATTTCGTTGCGATAAGAAATGCAGAGATGAAACAAAAGATAAGAGAGGCAGCTGAAGCTGAAGAAACAGCCTTTTATGATGGCGGCGGGGGGGATGAATGGCTGGCTGCTCTTGAACCGATTGGCACCGGACCTGACAAACCTCATCTCACCAAGGCGCCCTGGCTTATTGTGGTGTTTGCCCAGCGATACGGGCTGACAGAAGATGGCTCCAGATATAAGCATTACTATGTGCCCGAAAGTGTGGGGATCGCCACCGGCATTCTGGTGACCGCTTTACATAATTGCGGCCTCAGCTGTTTGATCCACACGCCGAACCCGATGTCTTTTCTGAATGAATTATGTAACCGGCCCCAGAATGAAAAGCCGGTGATGATTATACCTGTTGGCCATCCGGCTGACGGGGCGGTGATCCCGAAAGCCTCTTTATACAAAAAGCCAAAGGCTGAAATCCTGTCTGTTTTTTAAAACCCTGGCCTGCAAAGACCACCACCTGGCCTTGATGGTATTCAGCCCCGATATCAGGCGTAACATTCTGCGCGGCGCTGCTCTATCGGGACTGTGTGACTGGAAAGTGGCGGGAGTGACGGGACTCGAACCCGCGGCCTCCGGCGTGACAGGCCGGCGCTCTAACCAACTGAGCTACACCCCCTAAATTTGGGGACGCTTGACAAACCGCATCTGCGCGCTTTGGCTGACGTAGACATTGGAATAAAGCGGCTAGCCGGGACTGTCAAGCATTTACACGGAAAAAAACCCGTAAAATTCAAAGCTGTTCGTCAGCGGTTTCCCGCCACCAGTTCGGGGCTGGCTTTGCCGACCGGAGCCGTCTGTCATGTTTGGCTTTCCGGCCGCTGACCCGGGCCCGCCACAACCGGAACGAAGAGGCTTTGAGGTGGCGGCGCATCAGACGGATCACCTGCTGTTCACCCTGCCCTGTCTGTGCCTCTATCGCATCAAAGCTGACCTCATCTGCCCAGGCCATATCAATGATCAGATTCAGCTCAGCCTCAGACAGGTCCTCGTGACTTTTGTGTTTCTGTGTATCTGCCATACCCGCCGAATTAGACGCCGCCGTCATAAAAACAAGACATCAGCAGAAGAAAAATGAACAATGAGCTCAGCGCGCATTCATAGACAGCAAGCCGGAATCCATCAGACTGTCAAGTGACGGGCCAATCCCCATCGGCAGATCAGCCGCATCAGATAATTGCGGGTCATCTTGCGCGCCGTCTTCACTGCTTTGTGCCTGATCAACAGGGGTGGCTTCAATCGTCTGTACAGACGCGGCGTCCTCAGCGTCATCATCCTGAGGCAAAGCCCCAAAGGTCGGCAGAGCATCAAGGTTAATCGTGGCCGGGTCAACAATGTCGATAAAGCCGTCTGTTCCCAGCTCAATTGTGCCGATATCAAGGGCCTGCGGCAGGCTGAGCCGGTCTGCGCTTTGACCTGTTTG